>DATDID010000044.1:0-76702 GCA_036521195.1 Candidatus Dormiibacterota bacterium | reverse complement strand
GATCCCGACGGCGGAAGGCGCCAACACCAGCGGGTTCGACGACCCGACCTACGACAGCGTCCTCAAGCAGGCCGACGCGGAGCCGCTGACGACAGCACTGCCGTTGTACATGCAGCTGGCGCAGATCCTGCAGAACGACGTCGTCTACATCCCGCTGTACTACTCGGTCGGCAACTTCCTCATCCAGCCCTACGTGAAGGGCGCCGGTTCGAACACCGCGTTCGATCACTACTGGGACGAGATCTCGATCCTGGCTCACTGACCTCGTCAACTCCCTCCCGGAAAGGCGCCTGGCACTCCCAGGCGCCTTTCTCTTCTCCTGGGGTTTCACGTCAGCGCGCGACTCGAGCCAGATCCCAGAATAGGTCGAGCCATGGGATTCGTTGATGTGAAAGGGCTCCGGCATGTCCTCCCGGATGGGAGAGTGCTGTTCGATGACGTGTCCTTTCGTGTCGGCGAAGGCAGCAAAACAGCGCTGCTCGGCGCCAACGGCGCTGGGAAGACGACGGTATTGCGAATGATCGCCGGCGACCGCAAGCCGCAGGTGGGGACGATCTCGAGTGCCGGGGGCATCGGCGTGATGCGTCAGTTCATGGGCAGCGCGGACGGTGTGCAGACGGTGCGCGACCTGCTCATCTCCGTCTCCCACACCTCGCTGCGTCGCGCCGCGCGGGTGCTCGACGCCACCGAGGCGCAACTCAACGAAAACGGCGGTGACAGCGCCGGAGCGGCGTACGCGCAGGCTGTCGCCGACTACGCAGATGCCGGCGGCTACGACGCAGAGTCGGTGTGGACGCTCTGCACCAATGCTGCGCTCGGTGAAGACTACTCGGTCGCGGCGACGCGGTCGGTGGACGAGCTCAGTGGTGGTGAGCAGAAGCGTCTCATGCTCGACGCGCTGCTGCGCGGTACGAGCACGGTGCTGCTGCTCGACGAGCCGGACAACTACCTCGATGTGCCGAGCAAGGAGTGGCTCGAAGCAGCGCTCGTTGCGAGCACCAAGACCATTCTCTTCATCACGCACGACCGTGAGTTGCTATCGCGAACGGCCCAGCGCATCGTCACGCTCGAGGGCCACGGCGCGTGGATCCACGGCGGTGGGTACGGCACATACGTCGAGGCTCGGCGCAATCGAACCGAGCGGCTCGAGGAGTTGCACCGTCGATGGAACGAGGAGCACGAGCGGATCATCGACTACGTCCGGACCCTGCAGCAGCAGGCGGCGCGCAGCCCGGCGATGGCCGCGCGCTACAAGGCCGCGCAAACCCGGCTGCGGCACTTCGAGGAGAAGGGACGTCCTGCCGAGCGACCCAGCGAGCAGCAGGTGCGGATGCGACTCAAGGGAGGCCGCACCGGCGTGCGGGCGATCATCTGCAAACAGCTCGAGCTCACGGGATTGTTGCAGCCGTTCGACCTTGACGTCGTATTCGGTGAGCGCGTCGCGGTCGTCGGACCGAACGGATCAGGGAAGTCGCACTTCCTCAGCCTCCTCGCCGGCGAAACGGTTGCGCACACTGGCGACTTTCGTCTCGGTGCGCGTGTCGTCCCCGGTGTGTTCTCGCAGCTCCACCGACGTCCGGATCTCGCCGGCCGCACGCCGGTGGAGATCCTCGCCAACGCCCAACTCGAGCGCGGGAGAGCCATCGGCATGTTGCGCCGGTATGGACTCGATCAGCAGTCGGACCAGGTGTTCGAGACGCTGAGTGGCGGTCAGCAGGCGCGCCTCCAGATCCTCCTCCTCGAGGTGGACGGCGCGACGCTGCTGCTCCTCGATGAGCCGACGGACAACCTCGACGTCGACAGCGCGCAGGCTCTCGAGGACGGGCTCGAGGCATACGAGGGGACCGTGCTCGTGGTCACGCACGATCGTTGGTTCGCGCGCAGCTTTGACCGGTTTCTCGTCTTCGGTGAGGATGAGCGTGTCTGGGAGTCGAGCGATCCAGTGTGGACGCAGCCGTTGTCACGGGCTGCTCCGTAGACACCGATTCCGGCCGCCACCTGGTTTGACACCTCTGGTACGGAGTTGCATCCTCTTGCTCAAACCCGTTGTGCAGGAGGACAGCAGCGATGCCGGTAAAGGCGTGGTCGCCCAAGCGAGAGCGGCAATACGAGCACATCAAGGAAGGCCTTGAAGAGCACGGCAAGTCGGAGGATCTCGCCGAGGAGATCGCCGCTCGCACGGTGAACAAGGAGCGAGCCCGCGCCGGCGAATCGAAAGAGGCGAGCCGCACGTCGATCGACGACATCTCGTCCGGCCGGCGCGGCGGTCTGCGCTCGCACAAAGGGCCAGGCGGACGTACGTACGATCAGCTCCGCAACGAGGCTGCCGACCGCGGGATCAAGGGACGCTCCGCGATGAACAAGGCGCAACTGGAGCGTGCGCTCGACAAATAGACTCGCGGCATGTACGTCGGGTCCGTGGTCATCGACTGCAACGACTTTGCGAGGATGTACGCGTTCTGGCGCGACGCGCTCGGCTATGTCCCGCGTGAGCCACCCGAAGAAGGGTGGGGAGTGTTGCAGGATCCGGAACGCGGCCGCGTGAACATCTCGCTGCAACAGGTACCCGAACCGCGTGCCGGCAAGAACCGTCTGCACCTCGATCTCTACACCGATGACCAGGCCGGCGAGGTTACGCGGCTGCTCGCGCTGGGAGCGACAGTGTTGCCGCGGGTTGCCGTTGAGGGCGAGGATTTTGTCTCGCTGCTGGATCCCGAAGGCAATGTCTTCGACGTGATCGATCATCGCGAGGGCGGTTAGCACCCTGGCGACGCTGCGTTTTCGCAGCCACCGCTAGCGTCAGACCGAGGTCCTATCCGTCAATCGCACCTCGGCTCCGTACTCGCGGACCACGGCATGCGGGTTGCGCGTCACGGCGGCCGCCAGAGCTGGTATCGCGACGGTGACCTGCTTCCTTTGCGCGAAGCGCGCGACGACTTCATCGGGTGTGATGGGCCGGCTGATCAGGTATCCCTGCAACTCGGTGCAGTGGCGGCTGGCCAGGTAGCGTCGTTGCACCTCAGTCTCGACACCTTCCGCGACGACCTTCAGTCCGAGGCTGAGCCCCATCGCGATCATGGCATCGACGATCGGTGCGGACTGATGGTCTGCGGTGATGGCGCGAGTGAATGAGAGATCGATCTTGAGCGTGTCGACCGGGAACTTCAGGAGCCTGCTGAGTACCGAGTAGCCCGTGCCGAAGTCGTCGATCGCGACGCGCACGCCGAGACCGCGGATTGTCTGCAGCAGTCCGAGCACATCACCCTGCTGTGGCACCGCGGCGCTTTCGGTGATCTCGAGCTCCAGCAATCGGGGGTCCAGACCCGTCTCCTGCAACGCATCGAGGACGCGCTCGAGCAGCTTGCATGTGCTGAGGCTGCGACCCGAAACGTTCACCGCCACGGGCACAGGATCGATGCCGGAATGCGCCCACGCCTGTGCTTGACGGCACGCCGCCGTGAGTACCCAGGTGTCCATCTCGTTGATGAGGCCGCTCTGCTCAGCGATTGGAATGAATTGGTCCGGACTCACAAGACCGCGCGACGGATGATTCCACCGGACGAGCGCCTCGACGCCCATCAGCATCCCGGTCCGCGCGTCAACCTTGGGTTGATACAGCAGCACCAGCTCTCCGCGGCCGATGCCCGCCCGCAGATCCTGCTCCAGAGTGAGCCGTTCCAGCGTGGACACGTACATGGCGTCCGTGAAGACCTCATGGCGATCCTTGCCGTCTGCCTTGCCCACATAGAGGGCAACGTCAGCGTTGCGCGAAACGTCGGCGGCCGCGTTCGCGCCGATCGAACTGGCGACGCCGATCGTGGCGGTGACGGTCAGGGTTCGACCCGCGATCAGGAACGGCGCACGAAGTGCGGTGCGCAACCGCTCAGCCGCGTTCGAGGCATCACTTGCATCGGCGAGATCCTCGAGGAGGATTGCGAACTCATCGCCGCCGAGTCGGGCGGCGGTGTCGCCGGACCCGATGCTCGCGGTGAGGCGTTCGGCGACGCGCACCAGTAGGTCGTCGCCCGCCGCGTGTCCCAGGCTGTCGTTGACGGTCTTGAAGTTGTCGAGGTCGAGCATCAGTACCGCGTAGCATCCGCCGCTGCGCTCGAGGCGATTGTGTGCGTGCTGCATTCTGTCTCGGAAGAGCGATCGATTGGCCAAGCCGGTGAGCGCGTCATGCAGCGCCTGATGCTCGAGATCGCGGCGAAGCCGCTTGCGATCGGTGACATCACTCGGGCAGACGATCATCGCGTTCTCGCCGTTGAAGATCGTTTCCCGAGTGTCGACCTCGATGTCGAGCGTCCGCCCGGCCTTGGTGCAGTGGCGGATGCCGTCGAAATGTGTTCGACCTCCGCGCACGTCGTTGAGGTTTCGAATGAGCTGATCGCGATCTTCCGGCGGTCGGATCTCGCCGAGATGCAGCGCCAGAAACTCTGCGCGGCTGTAGCCGTACATCGCCTCGGCGGCCTTGTTCACAGCGAGAAACTGCAGGTCGCCACCGCTCGACATCGACGTTGGAAGCCGCGTTACCAGCATCGCCTGCGGGTTCTCGTCGAACAGCGATGTGAACGTCTCGGCACGTGTCGCTGCGATCCGAGCCTCCTGCGCGTGCTCGTCCACCTTCGCCTCAGCGGCGAGAATCCGATCCCGCCGCCTGCGCGCGAACAACGCGAACACCAGCACGAGGAGACCAGATCCGAGGACCATGGCCATCGACGCCACGAAGGCGATCGTCACACCTCGCGCGGCGCCTGCTGCTTCCTCACCGGTCTCGGCCGCCAGCCTTGCGTTGAGCGGCGTGAATCGAGTCTCGCCGACCTGCGCGTTGATGTCCGCAGCGGACTGCGGATCGCCGGCGCGGATGCCCGCAAGCTCAATCGCGACGGCGGCCTGATAGTCGTCGGCCATACGCGTGATCAACGGCAGCACCGGGTCGGACGCATCCGTTGATGCGACGACTCGCAGCGCCGCATCCGCGTCGGCTTGCAGGACGAGACGGGTTGCCACGCTGTCGAGCACGCCTTCCTGTTCCACCGCGATTGCGGTCCGGAGCGTGCTCATTGCTTGTGCGCCGGCTTCCTGCTGAGCCGACCAACCGTGCAGGAGGATCAGGGCCGCGAGCACGGCGCACGTGAGCAACGCAGAGCCGCCCGCGGTTATCCAGAATGGAATATCGCGCGACCGCGCGCCTGGTCCCGGCCTGGTGACTTGCACAACCTTCCTTTTTGATCGCGTGCAGCAACTGACTGGGCTGCCCTTGATCCCACGCTACAGGGGCGGCGCGGCTTCCTCCGGCGTATCGGAGGGTCCGAACATCCGCGAGACATCCCCACCCGGTCGGCTGGCGTGCGCTGAGTGCCAGTGCGCCCGATTTGCGTTAGGTAACCTAATTTGGTAACCTAACGATATGCAGCGGAGTCCACGAGTGATGCTCGACCGTCCGGGGGCCGAGGACCTCGATTCGGACTTCTCCACCGCCGTCAGCCGCCTCTACCGCCGCCTCCGCGCTGAGAAGGCCAACGATCAGATCGGCGACTCGCATCGCTCGGTGCTCGCCCTACTTGTCAAGGAAGGGCCGCGGACGCTGCGGCAGCTGAGTGACCACGAGCACGTCACGCCGCCGTCGATGAACCAGACGGTGAATGCCCTCGCCGAATGGGGCTACGTCGAGCGACGCGGCGATCCCGACGATGGCCGCAAGGTGATCCTCGCCGCGACGCCTGTTGGCGCGGCAGTCATCGCCGAGACACGGCGCCGGTGGTACGCGTGGTTGAACGCCCAACTGGAAGCGCTCACCGTGAACGAGCGCCGGGTGCTGTCCGCGGCGACAGGCATCATCAACAAGATCGCCGACTCGTGACCACGGCGACGAGCATCGGCACGGCGCCGCCGGCGATTTCGCCCCGCTACAAGTGGGTCGTCCTGTCGAACACGACGATCGGCGTGATGCTCGCGACGATCGACTCGTCGATCATGTTGATCGCGATGCCGGACATCTTCCGCGGCATCAAGCTGAATCCGCTCGCCCCGGGCAACAGCTTCTACCTGCTCTGGATGATCCTCGGGTATCTGATCGTCACCAGCGTGCTGGTGGTGAGCCTGGGGCGCCTGGGCGACATGTTCGGCCGGGTTCGCATGTACAGCCTCGGTTTCGTCATCTACACATCGGCGTCATTGATCCTGACGATTGATCCGCTGACCGCGCAGGCAGGGGCACTCTGGTTGATCGTCGGCCGCCTGCTCCAGGGCGTCGGCTCCGCATTTCTCATTGCGAACTCCGCGGCGATCATCACCGACGCATTTCCCTCGAACCAGCGTGGCCTCGCCCTGGGGATCAACAACATCGCCGCAATCAGCGGGCAATTCATCGGGCTGATCCTCGGTGGCGTGCTCGGCGCCATCGACTGGCGTCTCGTATTTCTTGTTTCCGTGCCGTTCGGGCTGTTCGGCACCGTATGGTCGTATCGCAACCTCAAGGAGCTCGGGCAGCGTCACCGCGCGAAGATCGACTGGACCGGCAACGTCACGTTTGCCGTCGGGCTCGTTCTCATCATGATCGGCATCACGTACGGTATCGAGCCGGCCGACGGCAAGAGCATGGGATGGACCAGCGCGCCGGTCCTTGCGCTGCTGAGCATCGGTGTCGCGTCGCTTGCGGCGTTCGGCGTTGTCGAATCCAACGCGACCGAGCCGATGTTTCGCCTGGCGCTGTTCAAGATCAAGGCGTTCACGTTCGGCACACTCGCGACGCTGCTGTCAGCGATCGGCCGTGGTGGCCTGATGTTCATGCTCATCATCTGGCTCCAAGGGATCTGGCTCCCGCAGCACGGCTACAGCTTTGCGCAGACACCGCTCTACGCGGGGATCCTCATGCTCCCCCTGACGGCAGGGTTCCTGCTCGCCGGCCCTGTCTCCGGGTATCTCTCGGATCGGATCGGAGCGCGCTACCTGGCGACCGGTGGGATGACCGGCGCTGCAACGAGTTTCCTGCTACTGCTGTTCCTGCCGGTCGACTTCAACTACTGGGCGTTCGCAGCGATCCTGTTGCTGTGCGGCCTCTCGATGGGTGCCTTTGCCGCGCCGAATCGCGCGGCCATCATGAACAGCCTTCCAGCGCGCCATCGCGGCGCCGGCGGCGGCATGAACGCCACGTTCCAGAGCTCCGCGCAGGTGCTCTCCATCGGCATCTTCTTCACGCTGATGATCGTCGGACTTTCGGCAACATTGCCCACGACGTTGACTCAGGGCTTGACCGCGCACGGGGTGTCCGGATCCGTCGCCGCGCATGTGGGGAACCTGCCACCGGTGTCGATTCTCTTCGCGGCGTTTCTCGGCTACAACCCGATCCAGACCCTTGTCGGGCCGACCGTCCTCGCGCATCTTTCACCTGCGAACCGCGCGGCGCTGACAGGGCATTCGTTCTTCTCGAACCTCATCTCGGGTCCGTTTCATTCAGGCCTCGCAACGGCGTTCATCTTCGCTGCAGTGGTGTCGCTGATCGCGGCCGCAGCGTCGTGGTCACGCGGGTCGCGGTACGTGCACGTGGAAAACCAGCCGGTCGCCGCGACGATTCCCTAAGACGTTTCCAAGCCCAAGCAGACGAATTTCGGATCCGCGGCCGTCAGTCTCGGGGGTGTCGATATCAACCCCCACGGAGACAAGGACATGACAACGGGAACCATTCTTCTGAACACCGGACTCGCGGCGGGTACCACCGGACTGGTCGCCAGCGCAATGACGATCGTCCCGAACCTCGACCACATCCGCCTCGCTCGCCGCTACCACGCCTTACTCCGAGGGCGCCGGACCCGGGAGCGTTTCGAGGCCGACCTGCAGCCCGGCGTCTGACGGCGGCCGCAAGCAGCGTGCTCGCGCGCTACGCTGCGGTCGTCGGAAATGGAATCCACGACATACGACGAGTCGCTCACGAGCATCCTCGAGCAGGTGCATACCGGTCGTATCCAGGTCCCGGAATTTCAGCGCGCGTGGCGTTGGGACGACGCGCTGATCCGGGGCCTCGTTGCAAGCGTCTCACTTGGCTATCCGATCGGAGCGCTGACACTCCTCGAGGCGGGGAGCTCCGACACGCGGTTCGACTCGCAACCGATTGCGGGTGCGCCAACGTCGACAGCCCCGCCGCAACGGTTTCTTATTGACGGCTTGCAACGCTTGACGGCGCTGTACCAGGTCTTCATGTCGCCACGCACTGTTCAGACCGTCGATGACGGCACCGCTCCGGCGCACCGCCGATACTACGTGGACGTCGCGGCGGCGGTCGATCCTCAGATGGATCGTGACCACGCGATTCTGTCGGTGCCGGCGGCTGGTCACGCGGAGCAGCTCGGTCGTTGTTTTCCACTGGGCCTCGCACTCGGCGACCACGCCGCGCAACAAGATTGGCTCCATGGATTCGCCTCGCGTCGTGCTGACGACGGCCCTGCGCAAACGAGCGATCTCGTCGCGCGCTTCGAGGCACACGTTCTGCGACACATCGAGTCCTATGCCTTGCCGGTCATCCACCTGGATCGCGGGACTACCCGGTGGACAGTGCGTGTCCACGGAGGCCCCGACGGGCCGGTCCGCTCTGACCGTTATCGCGTCCCCGCACCGGAGCAGTGACTCACCGACCAAGGCCGCGACATATCGACACCGCTAGTTGGGCGATATATACTGCTGACGTGAGCAAGCGGACGATGCAGGAGGCGACCTTCCTCATCCTCACCGCGCTCGCAGCGGGCAGTCAGCACGGGTACGGGATCATCGCTGACGTCGCCCAGATCTCGGACGGCCGGGTGCAGTTGCGCGCCGGCACCCTGTATTCGGCGCTTGACCGTCTGCGCATCGACGGATTGATCACCGTCGACCGCGAGGAGATCGTCGAGAACCGGCTGCGCCGCTACTACCGGCTCACGCCCGAAGGGTCGGCACAACTGGCTGCCGAGGCGGAACGCGTCCAGTCCAACGCGGCAACTGCGCTCGCTCGGCTCGGGCCTGCCGGCAGGGTGGCTGGATGAGCGAGGCCGTGCGCCTCGAGCGGGGATATCGCCTCTGGCTCCGCTGCTACCCGCGCTCATTTCGACGCGAGCACGAAGACGAGATGCTGGCCGTGTTGATGGCCGGCGCCGGGAAAGATCGTCGGCGCCTCCAGGTCGCCGAGTGCGTCGACCTGCTGATCGGCGCCGTCGTGACGCGGTTACGCCCGCGTGTTCCTCGCGCGCAGCGATCGGTGTTCACCGCCGTGAAGCTCATGTACATCGGGGCGATGCTGGAGCTCGCCACGGCGATCACGCTGCTCGCAACGCTCAGCCAGGTGCGATCGAACGTCGTCACCAGCGATCCGGGACTCACGGTTGCCGCTTGGAACGCGGTCGTCACCGCGCAGATCGATCCGCTCCTGATCTCGGCCGGCGTCGCGGTCGTCCTCTGGCTCTGCATGGCGTCGGCGTACGGTCGAGGGAAGCGCTGGCCCCGCATCGTGTTTGCGATGTTCTTCGCCGCCACGACATGGAGCCTGCTCACCGGGCTGAGCCGTGGATCGTTTGTGTACGCACCAACTGACCTCGCGATGGCGGCCGTCCTCTGGCTCCTTGAGCTCGCGGTCTTCGTGCTCATCGTTCGTCAGGCGCTGCAGAAGCTCGCGTTCGCACGCTCGCGTCTCGCTCGCGCCCGCACCGGATGAGCACGCTGCCGCAGTCCTCTGGCGACAGCGGCGGACCAGCGCTCAGCGTCGATCATCTGTCGAAGCGTTTCGGTGATCGCGTTGCATTCGAGGACGTGTCCTTCGAGGTCGGGCGCGGCGAGGTGTTCGGATTTCTCGGTCCCAACGGAGCGGGCAAGACGACGACGGTGCGAACCCTCGGGACGCTCATCGCGCCGACATCCGGTACGGCAACGGTCGCCGGCAGCCGGCTGACTGTGGAGAACGGCGTCGAGATTCGCCGGAAGATCGCGATCATGCCGGAATCGCCGGGACTGTATCTGCGCCTGAGCGTCCGTGAGAACCTCGAGTGCTTCGCCGATCTGTACGAAGCGTCGAATCCGAGGGAGCGAATCGATCGCGCACTCGACGCGGTCAACCTTGTCGACCGGGCAAACGATGCGTGCGGCACGCTGTCAAAGGGCCTGCGGCAGCGCGTCGCTCTCGCGCGAGCGTTGCTCGGTGATCCCGAGGTGCTGTTTCTCGATGAGCCGACTGCGGGACTCGACCCCGTTGCGGCGCGAGACGTGCACGAGTTGATCGACGCGCTGCGCAAACGCGGCGTGACGATCTTCCTGACGACGCACCGCCTCGAGGAGGCGGAGCGTCTCTGCGATCGCGTCGCCATCCTGAACAGAACACTGCGGACGATCGGACGTCCCGACGAGCTTCGCGAGCAGCTGTTCTCCAAGACGCTCACGGTCAAGACGCTCGTTCCACTTGCCGATCCGGCGAGCGTGTTCGCGGGGCTACCAGGCGCAGGTGCATGGCGCGAGGACGCCATCGCCACGTATGTGCTCGACGTCACGGACGCAAGCGCTGCAGCACCCGCGGCGACGCGCGCACTCGTGGCCGCGGGCGCGGACGTGTTGTCGATCAGCCAGTCGCAACACTCGCTCGAGGACGTGTACCTCCAGCTGATCGACGAGGAGAGGGGGGCGCCAGCCGCATGACGTTGAGCGCCCGGCGCATTCGTGCGATCACTCGCAAGGAACTCCGCGAATTCCGCCACAACGGTTCCATCGTCGTCACGATGGCCGTGCTCCCGATGATCTTCATCATCCCCCCGCTGATCGCCATTCTCGAGCTGTCGTCATCGCAAGCCGGCGGGCTCCTGAGCGGCGACCCGCTGGCGTACCTGCTTGGCATTCCGGCGCTGGTGCCGGCGACCGTCGCCGCTTATTCGGTGGTCGGGGAGCGAGCGCAGGGCACGCTGGAGCCGGTGCTCACGACACCGATTCGACGTGAGGAATTCCTGCTCGGGAAAGCGCTCGCGGCTGTGGTCCCGTCTCTGGCCGTCTCCTACGTGGTGTTCGGCCTGTTCCTCGCGTGTGTCGCGCTGTTCGCGCACCCAGCGGTCGTCTCTGCGGTATTCCAGGGAAGAGACCTGGTCGCGCAGGTGCTGTTCACGCCGCTCATCGCGGGGTGGGCCATCTGGCTCGGCATGGCGATCTCCACCCGAGTCAGCGAGATTCGCGTCGCGCAGCAGCTGGGCGTGGTCGCGAGTATCCCGTCAGCGGTGGTGACAGCGCTGATCGCGTATGACGTCATCCAGATCACGCCCGGGCTCGTCACCTTCTTCGCGGTGTTGCTCCTGATGCTCGACGTCGTGGGGTACCGGTTCGTGTCTGCGTTGTTCGACCGGGAGCGACTCATGACGGGGACGAAGTCGTAAGGGCGGACCACTCCCCTACGCGGAGCGTAGTCCGTCGCGAATTGCCTGTTCCACCGGCGTGGGATTCGCGGAGAACGGATCGAATTCACCGATCGGTCTGAGTGGCGGTTGGGCCATGAAGCGAGGTGTGTGACCGCGATGGGCGCTCCCCGAGTGCACGAGAAACGGATGGCAGAGGTAGACGTCGCCGACGGATCCGGTCACGCGTGCGACGGGTCGTGACTCCGACATCGGCACGACCTGCTCGCACAACGCCATCCAGGGCAGCCCTTCTTCGCCTTTGGGTTCAAGGACTTTCGGCACGTCGAGATGCGAGCCCACGCGCACGAGCGTAGGCGCGTCGTCCGGCCCCACCTCGGAGAACAGGAACAACATCAGGAGGGCGCGTCCGCGAGAGCGGAGATTCACGCGCGGTGTGCCGTCGGGTCCGGCGAAGCTCGCTTCCAGATGCCAGCCGCCGTCGGCGGGTACATCCGGGCTCGGGAACCGAAGCGGGAACGTGCCAAGGCCGGTAAGCGGGTGCCAACGACCGGGGCCGGCGAGTTGATCGAATGCCTCGTGGAGCATTGGTGTGTCGGCCGCCTCGCGGAACCGCGGCGTGGCGAGGTATTCGAGGCGTACAAACGGCTTCGTCCACGTCGACGGATCGTCTGGCTCACAGCCGGTGGCCGCCCAGAGCTCCTGGCGGCATCGCTCACCGATGTCGGGAGCAAACGCCCCTACGAGCTTCACGAAACCCGCTGTGATGAAGTGCTCGATTTGTGCAGGGGTCAACGTCGCCGCGCCCTCGTGACAGAGAACGAGGGCCGCGACGCCTCAGCGGATTGTTTGCGGCGAACCTTGATGCCCTCGGCGCGGAGCAATCGCGTCTGTGCACGATCGCTCACACCGGGAAGCTCGCCTGTCGCGCGCACCACCCGCCACCACGGCACGTCGCCCGGGCAGGACGACAACGCCCATCCGACGGTTCGTGCCGCGCGGCGGCTGCCGATCGCAAGCTCCGCGACATCGGCGTACGACGCCGTGCACCCAGTCGGGATGGCGCGGACGACGTCAAAAATACTTCCGAACGTGGAGCGTTGCCTCGTCGGGCGGGCCGGTGTCGCCATGCGGTGCATGATGCCCGACCGGTGGGCACGTCCAGACTCAGCCTGAGCGGCTCGGTGACACGAGACCCGTCTCGTACGCGAACACCACGACCTGCGCGCGATCGCGCGCCTCGATCTTTGACATGGCGCGCGACACGTGCGTCCGTGCGGTGGCCGGGCTGATCACGAGGCGCTCGCCGATCTCGTCGTTGTTGAGGCCGGTGGCGACGAGGGCGACCACCTCGCGCTCCCGGTCGGTCAAGTCCGCAAGGAGCGCTGCGCGCGGAGCGGCCGGCGCCGGGCGATTCGCGAAGATCTCGACCAGCCGGCGCGTGATCCGTGGCGAGAGCAGCGAGTCGCCCGCGGCGACAACTCGTATCGCGCGCAGTATCTCGGCGGTGTCGGCGTCCTTGAGCAGGAATCCGCTGGCTCCAGCGCGGAGCGCCTCAAAGACGTACTCATCAATTTCGAAGGTCGTGAGGATCAGGACACGCACGGCATCGAGCGCCGAGTCGGCAGCGATACGCCGCGACGCCTCGAGCCCGTCGAGGACGGGCATGCGAATGTCCATGATCACGACATCGGGATGCTGGGCGCGGACAACACGCAGCGCCTCCTCGCCGTCAGCAGCTTCGCCCACCAGGTCGATGTCGGGTTCGTTGTCGAGGAGCGCGCGAAGACCGACGCGGATGAGCTCCTGATCATCGGCAAGGACAACGCGTAGGGTCATGTGGGATGTAACGGCAACGCTGCCCACACACGAAAACCACCACCGCTGCGGTTGCCTGCCGAGAAGGTCCCGCCGAGCGCACCGGCGCGATCGCGCATGCCGGCGATCCCGTCGCCCAGCGACGAGCCGTTGCGAAGCCCAGGCCCGCGATCGACGACTTCTACCTCGACGCTGTCGACGCCGACTCGTGCATTCACGTTCGTCTCGGCATTCGCCGCGTGGCGGACAACATTCGTCAGGGACTCCTGAACGATACGGTACGCCGCTGAGCCCACGAAGTCGGGCACGTCTGCGACGTCACCGTCGACATCGAGGTGCACGGGCATGCCAGCTTCGCGCATCCGCGCAACCAGGGCTGGGAGTGCGTCGAGGCCCGGGGTCGGCGCGCGCTCAACCGAGCCGTCGCCACTGCCGCGAAGCATGGCGAGCTCATCGCGCAGTTCGGTCAGCGCCTGCTTGCTGACCTGACGTATCGCGCTGATGGCTGCACGTACCTGCTCGGGCCGGCTCTCAAGCAGATGTTCGGCAACACCGGCCTGCAGGCTGATGACCGCGAGGCTGTGCCCCACCACGTCGTGCATTTCGCGCGCGATCTGGAGTCGCTCCTCGGCCATGCGCCGGCGTGCTTCCTCGTCGCGGCTGCGCTGCGTCCACTCGGCGCGGGCCTCAGTCTCCGCCACAAATCTCCGGCGCACGGCGAGTCCGGCCGCGTACGCAACGCCGAGCGCCATCCAGGTGGCGGCGAATACCGCGACACCCAGCGACCATCCGTTTCCAGTGCCGTGTGCGACGGTGATTGCCGCGCCACCGATGACGGCCGCCGGGATCCAGATCGACGGCGGCGTGATCGTCACCACCACCAGAAGCAGCGCGAACGGAACCACGACGATGGGACCGGGTCCATGCCCGGTTCCCAGATATGCGCATGTGAGCGCGACGGCCACCGCGTAGGCGGCGAGGACGAGATAACGGCGCGCAGAGCTCACCGCTTCAATCTAGGCCAAGTGGACGGTGTACGCATCCCTCCGGTTGCGTAGTGCGGCTACGTCACCGAGCGCAGTCCGATTGCCGCTCCGGGGGTGACGACGTGTGCGGATCCCTCCCGTGAGCATGGGTGAGGTTGGAATCGAGTTCGCTCACGGGGTAACGCACATGGTTGACACGATGACGCGGCCGAGAAGCCCATTGCGGTGGACGGCCGCCGTAGCGGGCAGCGTTCTCATGATCGACGGGATCACGTTCTTCTTCTTCGGAATGCTGCACGCCGGCGTCCACCTGCTCGGCACCCTGGAGCCGACCATCATCGCCGCAGCGGTCGTGGAGGGCGTGTGCTGTGCGCTGACGATCGGCGCAGGCATTGCGGTGTTCACGCGCCGCGCCTCGGCATGGCGGGCGGCGGTGTGGGCACAAGCAGTGGCTGCTGCCGGTGTCGTCCTCGGGATCGTCTCACAGCTTCGCTCAGGCGGCGGGACCCCTCTGAACTTCGTCTATCACCGAGTCATTCTCAGTGTGCTCGTCCTCGGGATGCTCTTCGTGCTCGTCCCCTCCGTGCGGCGGAGTCTGTGATGCGGGTGATCGAGAACCCGGTGAGTGGCGAACGCATCGTCATTCGTCGCAGCGCACGCGAGACCGATGGCGCGCTGCTGAGTTTCGACCTCTACCTACCGCCTGGCAAACACGTCCCCGCCAGTCATGTGCATCCGAGTCAGGAGGAGGTATTCACCGTGATCACGGGAGAGATGCACTTTCGCATCGGGCGCCGGCATCTCATCGCACGAGCCGGCGACAGTGTGCGTGTACCGTCACGTACGTCGCACTGGTTCGGCAACCGCTCCATGCAGACCGCGCACGCATATGTCGAAGCGCGCCCCGCGCTGCGACTTGAGGAACTGTTCGTAGCCAATGAGGCGATGCAATGCCACACGTTGGGGGGGAGACGGGTCCCGCACATCACAGCGCTGGCGGCGGCATTACTTGACTATCATGCGGAGGTCCGCGCGCCATTGATCCCCACATGGCTCGTCCGCGTCATCCTCGCCGTTCCCGCTCGGCTCGGACGCAAGCACGCAACCTCTCGGCAGATCGAATGCGCACCGCACTCCTGAGTGGCGCGCTTGCGGTAGCGGCGGCTCCGCTGCTCGCTGAGCTCCGGATCAGACCGGCCGAACAGGCGCTGACCGACAACTGGCGTCGAATGCCGGTAGCGGCGCGCGGTCTCACGACGCTTGGCATCTCGTTTCGGCCCTTACAAGCAGCTGCGCTGGAACTCGATCCCCGCGCAGCCCTTGATGCGCTGCTTGCGTACGAATTCGATGTCGTACGTCTCGCAGCCTACTGGGACGATATCGAGCGACGTCGAGGCGGCTTCGACTTCTCGGGACTCGACTGGCAGGTTGACGCCGCGCTACGCCACGACAAGCAGGTCGTTCTCTGCGTCGGTGCCGTCAAGGCGTTCGGCTACCCCGAGTACTTCGTGCCCGCGCATCACCTTGACGAACCGATCCGAGAGCACACGCTGGTAGAACCGCGGTCACACGCGGCGTTACTCGACGCGTCGCTCGCCTTCGTGACGCGGATCGTCGAGCGGTATCGCACGTGCCCCAACATCATTGCCTGGCAGGTCGAACACGAGGCCGTCGACCCACTCGGCCTCGAGCACTCCTGGCGGCTGAGCACCGCGTTCGTCGAGGAGGAAATGGTGGCGGTGCGCTCTGCGGACCCCGTACGGCCGCTGTTGCTCAACGGGTTTCTTCCGTCGTCAATGGTCGTGGCGCTGCAGCAACGGTGGCGAACGCGGGGACAGGACGACTCGCTCGGTCTCGCAACGAGGCTGGCGGCGATCGTTGGCGTCGACTACTACCCACGCCACGCTGTCCTGGGCGTCGGTCCCATCACCGCCTATCTGGACGGCCACCTGAGCCCAGTGCCGAAGGCCCGGTTCACTCGCGTGCTTCGTCAGTCGCTCGCGCGGCAGCAGCGCGTGTTCATCACCGAGGGACAGGCCGAGCCGTGGGAGACGGCGACCACGCCGCCAAGCCCGCCATTGTCCGGCATGTCGAGTTGCCTCCCCGAGCACCTTATCGGCAACTACAACCACTGCGTTCGCTGGTCGCGCGCGGTTGGGGTCACCCTCGGCGCCTATCTTTTCTGGGGCGCGGAATACTGGCTGCGTCGCCAGCGTAGCGGTGACCCTCGCTACCTCAACGCGTTCGCCCGCGTGCTCGACGATGCCTGACCGTTACCGCGCAATCGAAGTGCGCGATCTCGTAAAGCGGTACCGGGGAGCGCGACACGACGTCCTTCGCGGCGTCTCCTTCGAGGTGGCTGAAGGCGGGTCGCTTTGCCTCGTGGGTCCCAACGGCGCTGGGAAGTCCACGGTCCTCTCGATCCTGGCGACAACAATGACACTGACCGATGGTTCGGCACGGGTCATGGGACATGACGTGCTGACCGACCACGCGCTGGTGCGAAGGGAGCTCGGCGTTGTCTTTCAGCAGCCGTCGCTCGACCTCAATCTGAGCGCGGAGGCCAACCTCCGCATGCACGCGATTCTGTATGGGATGTTCCCGTGGCGACCCACCTACCGATTAATGGCCGCGGCATACCGACATCGCGCTGAGGCGTTCGCCGAGATGTTCGGTGTTGCCGATGAGCTGCACCTCCCCACGCGGGCGCTTTCCGGCGGAATGCGCCGGCGCGTCGAGCTTTTCAGAGCCCTGTTTCACGACCCACGCGTGCTCATCCTCGACGAGCCGACGGCCGGACTCGACACCGAGATACGCGACACCTTCTGGGCATACCTCGACCAAAGGCGCCGCGCGCGCTGCATGACAATCGTGTTCACAACGCACCTCCATCAAGAGGACGCCCACGCCGACACGGTGTGTGCGCTCAGCGAAGGAAGGATTGCGGCCTCGATGCTCCCGTGATCATCGACCGCACCGTCACGCGCGCCGCGTCCGGCAGCGAGCTCTCGGCGCTGCTCATCGTGGCACAGCGTGACGTGAGCAAGTTTCTGCACGATCGTGCGCGGCTCGTTGTCAGCCTCGCGTTTCCGCTGATTGTCATCGCGGGCCTGGGCGGCGTTCTTGGACCGGTGCTCGCGCGCGTTCCCGGGCTGGACGCGACGACCTTCGCATTCACCGGAGTGCTTGCGGCGACGCTCTTTCAGTCCGCAGCCATGGGCATCATCTCGCTCATCGAGGATCGTGAGACCGACTTCTCGCGAGAGATGTTCGTGTCGCCCGTCCGGCGGATCACCATCGTGGCGGGCAAGCTGGCGGGCGAGTCGATCGTCGCGCTCTGCCAGGGAGCTGCGGTGTTGATCGTTGCCCCGCTGCTGGGCGTGCGTCCCACGTTTGCGCAACTCGTGGTCCTGCTCCCAACCGCGATCGCCTGCTCCGTCTCCGGGGCGGCCTTTGGCCTCGTGACCCTCGTCTCGCTGCCCAGCCGGCGCACGGCCCAGCACGTTTTCTCGTTCCTGATCCTGCCCCAGTTCGCGCTGAGCGGCGTCCTCGCTCCACTCCACGGGCTGTCACCTGTTCTCAACGCGATCTCGTATCTGATGCCGCTTCGGTACGCGGCTGACCTGATGCGCGCGGCGTTCTACGCCGGCACGCCGCACTACGCGGCGTCAGTCAGCGAGAATCCTGTCGTCGATGCGCTCGTGTTGAGCGTGTTCACGTGTCTCTGCCTTGTGGTCGGCTCGCGCGTCTTCGCTCGTTCTGAGCGGACGCGTTGACGGTTCAGCCTCCGCGCCGCCAGCGGTCCCTCGGGGCGAGCGTGCTGGGTCCGACGTGCTCGTCGAGCCAACTCGTGAGCTCCGAAGCCGCGCGCCACGTGCCAGCGACATGATTGAGCGCGTCGTCGCGGTCGATCCCGGGCTCGCCGATCTTCAGGCGTCCGATGAGCAGCGATCGGCACTTCAGCAGCGCACTTCGTGGATGATCGCGCGGGTATCCACGCGGCACCGAGCTGAGACGGTCGCTGATGAGTTCGAGGCCGGCCTGCTCTGTCACGAGCAGCGCGGTCGCCAGAACTGCGCCCGCTTTTTCATCGACGACCGCGTCGCGGTACCGGCCCAGTTGGTCCGAGGCGAGCCGGTGGTATCCGGTGCCGGCGTAGAGACCACGCGCGGAGATGTCGGCATATAGTCGCGGTCTGACCGGCGCTTCGAAGTCGAGGCCACCATACGTGCGCGTTTTATACGGAGACGTCGGTGCGAAGCGCATGTCGTTCTGCTGCCTGAACACGTGAACGGTACCTCCGAACGTCCCGCTCAGCTCATGCAGCATCGCGGTGAGCGCACCGCGCACGTCGACCTCATAGCGTTCGCGAGTGGCTTTGAAGTACTCACGCGAGTTGTCATGTTCGAGGCCTGTGAACCATTCGAATGCTGATGCGCTGAAACCGCGAAAGCCGTCCTCCGACCCCACGGGTGCGTCCGGAGTGTTTTGTGTCTTTCCCATGTCGGCAAGGATGACGCGCCTGCACGGCCAGGGCGCGGACGTCCGTTCGAGGTCGATCCGGTTGAGAAACTGGTTATGAACCGGTCTTGGAGCAGTTCAGTCGGAGCGCCGTTGCAGTTGCCACGCCGCCTCGAGCGCATCCTCGATGGACCTTGCCTCGCCGTTGGCGAAGTCCGCGACGACCATCATGTGTTTGACATAGCGGGGCGGGACGCTGAACGTCGCGGGGGACGCGCGTAGCAGGGTGTCGCGATACGCGAAGTCCGCGCGAATCACCACATGCGCGCCGTCAAGTTGTCGCGCCACCAGCCTCCCGTGGTACCGCCACTCAGGCAGTCCCATCCGCGCGGTGCGTCGAACGCCGACCAACGCCTCGACAACCCGGGTTACGTCACCAATCTCCAAAGACGCCGACCTCCTCCTAAGCGGCAACGACTGCAACATATCGATTGAGGTACAGCGGCCATCCCTGGTCTCCATCAACGCCGTCGCGCAACGACTCCCAGTCATCACCGTGACGGTCGATGTTGCGATGCTCGAGCTCAACGCGCGTCCGGTCCGGGGCCTCCGCGATGAAGCGCACATCGACCTCGCTCGTCTTCGCATGATCGGTCTCGATCTGCCACTGCGGACTGATGTCCCAGCTGATGACCACTCGATTCGGCGGGTCGTACGCGAGCACTCGTGCCCAGCGGCACTCGCTGCCGTCCACGCCTCTGTCGTACACGGCCCCGCCTTCCTTCAGCTCGAAGACGGTCTCCGCGATATCAACGCCGAGCAGGTTGTGCTCGGGCGGCTTGAAGCTGCCGAAGCCCTCGGTGAAAACGGCGAACGCGCGCTCGATAGGGGCCGTTACGACGACCTGGTGGCGAATCGACGTGGGAGCTGCCGGTGCGGTCATGTGACCTCCTCCTCGGGTTGTTCGACGGCGGCCTTGTAGGCAGCCAGGGTGCTGGTCCAGAACCGGTCGAGCTCAGCACGCAGGCTGCTGAGGCCATCCGGATTGATTGCGTAGATGCGCCGGTTGCCGAGGGGACGGTCAACAACCAGCCCTGCGTCCTTGAGCACACGGAGGTGTTGCGAGACGGCGGGCCGGCTGACCGGCAGATCCCTCGCCAGATCGACCACTGCACATGGCCGCGTGGAAAGCCGCTCCAGGAGCGCGAGCCTCGTGGGATCTGCGAGGGCGGACCATCCGGCAAGTCGGTAAGGTGTCACGCACCGTAAGGTAATGCTTACGCACACCGGCGGTCAAGGAATCAGGTGCACTCTCCGATCGGTGCGGCCCCTCGACGCACGATGGGGGCCGTCAGAACGACGTCGGCCGGATCGGATGGTGACGCGATCGATCCGTGCGGTTCTGTAACCGATGAACCACCGACCCTTGGATTGAGGACGCCGGGTCTGCGCCTACCCTGCTTTTTGTGTCGATCGAGCTCCCTCGACTCTGGGCCACGCGTGGCTCGGCGCTGGCCCCTCGTACCCCCCGTTGGGTCGTCCTTGCCTACACCGCGTTGGGGGCGCTGCTCCTCGCGTACTTCGTCTCGCTGATCCTCCGGCAACCCGACCAGTCCAACGCGCTTGTCGATGGGTGGGGCGTCGGGGTGTTCGAGCTTGTCACCAGCGCCCTCTGCATCTGGCGCGGCCTCGCATCGCGGCGCCGAATCGTTCCTCTCATGCTCGGCTTCGGCATCCTCTCGTGGAGCATCGGCGACACGGTGCTGGCCGCAGAGTCGGCAGGCGGTGGCGCCGTATCGGTGCCGTCGCTCGCCGATCTCTTCTGGCTGGGGTTCTATCCCGTCTTCTACGTGGCGCTGGTTCTCCTGGCACGCAGGCATATCGGGCGCGCCGGCGCCACGACATGGCTTGACGGTGCCGTCGCAGGCCTCGGTGCCGCAGCCTTGTGCGCCTGCTTCGCCTTCAACACCATCCTGCACTCGGTGGGCGGGAATGCGAGCACGGTTGCGACAGATCTCGCGTATCCGATCGGCGACGTTTTGCTCCTCATGCTCGCGGTTGGCGGCACGGCCATCATCCCGGGCCGCAAAGACCCGCAGTGGCTGCTCATCGCCACCGCGATTGGGTTCACCGCGATCGGTGACACCTTCAATCTGTTCGCCAGCTCCGGAGCGCCTTCACACGTCGGCGTGATTCTCGACGGGGTGGCTTGGCCCATCGCAGTCCTGCTCATCTCGGCGTCTGTCTGGGTGCGACCCCTCCAGACAAGCCCACTGGCACGCAACGGACCTCCTGGTTTTCTGTTGCCCGGCCTGGGCGCATGCGCGGGTCTTTTCATCCTCCTTGTCGACACGCTGCACCAGGTCACCCCGGTCGCGATTGGGCTTGCGACCGCCACCTTGATGACGGTCGGCATACGGCTGGCGTTGTCCGTGCGCACGCTGCGAACGCTGACTGAGTTGCGACATCGTCAGGCGATTACCGACGACCTGACGGGGCTGGGGAATCGCCGCCAGCTGTTCAACCTCCTTGACGCCTTCTTTGCGGACTTCGCCGACCCCGACACCATCGATCGACGCCTCTCACTCCTGTACATCGACCTCGACCATTTCAAGGAGATCAACGACTCGTTCGGCCACTCGGCAGGCGACGAACTCCTCAGGCAATTGGGTCCGCGACTCACGAACCACCTCCGAGCTACCGATGCCCTGGTGCGAGTCGGCGGGGACGAGCTCGCGGTGCTCGTGATGGACATGGACCCGACGTACGTTGGAAGCGTTGCGCAGCGTCTCATCGACGAGCTGGAGCAACCGTTTGTCCTCGACGCCATCAGCGTTCGCGTTGGCGCCAGCATCGGCATCGCGAGCGCGCCGACAGACGCGACAGATAGTGCCAGCCTGCTGCGATGCGCAGACCTCGCCATGTATCGCGCCAAGACAGGCCCCCTCCCCTACGAGTCGTATCAACACGAGCTCGACGACGACGGCAATCGGCTGCGGCTCGTGGACGAGTTGCGTGAAGCAATCCTCACCAACCAGCTCGAGGTGCATTTCCAGCCGCAGCTCGACCTCGTCACCGGCAAGGTGTCAGCGATGGAAGCCCTTATACGGTGGCCTCACCCGCGCCTCGGGATGATTCCTCCCCTCGATTTCATTCCGCTTGCGGACGAGGCCGGCCTCATGCATTCGCTCACGGCGTTTGTCCTCGAGCGCGCCGTCGCACAATGCGCTGCCTGGCGGGCTTCCGGGGAAGACGTCACCGTGTCGGTCAACGTTGCCGGGACGAACCTCCTCGATTCCGGGTTCAGCCAATCGGTCATGTCGACACTCGCTCGATACGACGTGCCCCCTGCGAGCCTGATCCTCGAGATCACGGAAACGATGATCATCAGAGATTTCGAGCTCTGCAAGCCCGTCATCGAACAGCTGCGCGCACTGGGTCTCGGCGTGTCGATCGATGACTTCGGCGCGGGTGTCACATCGCTCGCGCATCTCGGCAGCCTCGCGGTGAGCGAACTCAAACTCGACCGCGCTTTCTTGACGCGACTCGCAACCGGCGACACGGAGCGCAATCTGGCTCTGGTTCGCGCGACGATCGCGCTCGGGCACAAGTTGAACATGCGTGTCGTAGCTGAGGGAATCGAAGATGTCGAAGCCCTCAACCTGCTCGCTGCGCTTGGTTGCGATCTCGCACAGGGCTATTTCATCAGTCGCCCGATGCCTGCGGCCGACCTCGATCTCCGCGATCGGGGCGATGGCGGGACTCCCTCCGGATCGGCTGTCGCCTAGTCATATCGTTCTGTCGACCTGCACCCCACCTTGGGTGTAGCGTGCTGACACGGGGGAGGTGCGTGACGCCACACGACCTCGCGGCGAGGCGTGACGATTTGAGGGAGTCGAGCCATCGAGGTGATCGGGAGGCAGGCCGAGTTGCTTGCCATCAGCGACTGGATCGCCACGGAGAGCGAGCCTGCCCCTGGTCCAACCTCGAGGGCGACTGCGCTCGTGGTGCAAGGCGAGCCCGGAATCGGGAAATCGACCATCTGGGGCGAGGCGATCACGATTGCTCGAGCCCGCGGCATTCATGTGCTTTCGTGCCGTCCGCGCCGCTCGGACGCGACGCTTTCGCACCTCGCGCTCACCGACCTGCTCCGATCCGTGCCGGCCGATGCGTTTCGGGCGCTGCCCGCGCCGCAGCGCCTTGCGATTGAAGTCGCAACGCTGCGCCGCGAGTCCCCTGACGTCGAGCTGGATCCTCGCGCAGTCGCCACAGCCGTCACGACCCTGCTCGCAGACCTCAGCAGCGCCGCGCCGATGCTGGTGGCTGTCGATGACGCGCAGTGGCTCGATCCCCCGTCGGCGCATGCCCTGGCGTTTGCGCTGCACCGGTTGGAAGATCGGCACGTGCGGTTGCTGATGGCAGTCCGTATCGAGCGCGCCCCGGAGAGGACCTTCCCTGCGGTCGCTACGTTCGAGGACGCTCTGGGCAGGGAGCGCCTCTCACGACTGAGCGTCGGGCCGCTGAGCGTCGGGGCGATTCATGGAGTGTTACTGCAGGTCCTCGGTACATCAGTCACGCGTCCGATGCTCGTCCGCATCCATCGGGCATCCGGGGGAAACCCGTTTTACGCGCTGGAGATCGCCAGTGAAATCCAGCGACTGGGGACTGTCGCCCCCGGCCAGCCGCTTCCCGTGCCCCTGGATCGTCGCGAGCTCGCGCTGCTCCGTTTGGAGAGGCTGCCACCCGAAACGCGCGATGCGCTGGCACAGGTGGCTGCCAGGTCGCGTCCGTCCACGAAGGACATCGATCTCGCAGCTCTCGGGCCCGCGGAAAGTGTGGGGATCGTTCGCGTGTTCGCTGACGATCGGATCGACTTCACACACCCGCTGTTCGGCTCGTCGCTCTACGCCTCGCTTCCTCTGGCGACGCGGCGCGCATTGCACCGGCAGATTGCAGCCACCGAAAACGATGTCGAGGAGCAGGCGCGTCACCTTGCGCTTGCGGCTGCGGGGCCGGATGCAGAGAGCGCCGTTGTCCTGGACCGCGCCGCCGACGCCGCAGGTGCTCGCGGAGCACCTGAGGCTGCCGTCGAGCTCAAGGAGCTCGCGCTCGCGCTGACCGCGCCTGACGACGCGGATGCGCTCGCCCGGCGGCGGCTCGAACTGGCGTCACGCCGGTACTTTGCGGGCGATGCGCCTGGAGCTCGGCGTGAGCTGCAGCACGCGCTACGCGAGCTACCGCAGGGCGAGGCACGAGCTGAAGTCCTGCTCGAGCTCGGCAGCGTGCTCTGGAATCAGGGGGAAGGCGATGCCGCCTCGACCTTATTCCAACAGGCTCTAGACGAGGCGACATCTTCTGCGCTGCTCGCACGCATCCATACGCGCATCTCGTCAATGACCGATAACTTCGAGATCGCCGCAGCACATGCACGTATGGCGCTTCGCCTGACAGACGAGCGGGAGGAACCGCTCGTGTACTCCTATGCGCTGCACAACCTCGCTCGTGCGACGTTCTATGCGGGGCAGGGCGCGGACCACGATGCAATGGCGAAGGGCACGCTCCTGCAGCGTGCAGGGACAGGGTGGGAGATCAGCACAACACCCGCGTACTGGGCAAGGGATTTCGATGACTTCGAAACCGCGCTCAGTGTGTTCGAAGATTCCCTCCGGGTGTTCCGCGAGATGGGCGACGAGGCAAGCAGCAGCTGCATCCTGTCGCAGATGGGTGCGATCTATGCACTCATGGGCCGCTTCGATGCAGGGCGTCGAAGCGCCGCGGAGGCGCTCGAGCTCGCGCACCAGACCGAACAGGACACCTGGATCAACGTCGCGCTCACCGTGCAGGCGCAGGTGTCCGCGCGCTCAGGCGAACTCGACGCAGCGCGCACGACGGCAGAGGAGGTGTTGCGCCGGCTCGAGATCCATACCGACCCGCCCATCGAATGCATGGTGCGAGGTCTGCTTGGGCTCGTTGCGCTCTCCGCCGGCGACAGTGCCGAAGCTGTACGTCAGCTGGCGCAAGTCGACGCCTGGCTGGCGTCGGTGCACAGCCGTGAGCCGGCGGCGGACCGCGTGCACGCCGATTACGCCGAAGCGCTCATCGATGTCGGGGAACACGACCGCGCAGAAGAGGTTGTGGCACGCATGGAGGCACGCGCCCGAGCGCTGCCACGGCCGTGGATCAGGGAGGTGAGCGCGCGCAGCCGCGGCCTGCTCCTCGCCGCACGGGGGGACCTCGACGCGGCCGCAGCCGCGATGCACGAAGCACTCGAGATGCACAACGGCCTGGACATGCCGTTCGAGCGGGGCCGCACGCTGCTGGCACTTGGCCAGGTGTTGCGCAGGCGCAACGAGCGGCGTGCAGCGAGGGCTGCTCTCGAAGAAGCCCTGGCAACGTTCGACGAACTTGGCGTGCAGCCGTGGGCCGACCGTGTTCGCGGCGAGCTGGCGCGTGTCCCGGTCCGTCGCGCACCGTCGGGCCTGACGCCGACAGAGGAGAACATCGCACGCCTTGCGGCATCGGGCCTGACCAACAAGGAAGTCGCCAGACGTGCGTTTGTGAGTGTCAAGACGGTTGAGGCGAATCTCGCCCGAGCGTACGGCAAGCTGGGCGTGAGCTCCCGTGCGGAATTGGGTCGTGTGATGGGCGAGCGAGAACAGGCGAGCAAAACGTAGGGTCTTCCCGCTAGCGAGTCAGCCGTTGCGGACTTACGTTGGCGAGCATGACGCAAGGGCACGCAACGGAATACATGGCCGAGTGCTTCTGGCCGGGTGTGCAGGAGTCCGACCTGACTTCGCTGGATGAGCGCGCAATCGCGAGTGCCGCTGCGGCGTCTCGTGATGGCGTAACAGTGCGCTATCTCGGCTCGCTGTTCATGCGCGAGGACGAGGTCGTGCTCTGCCGGTTCGAGGGACCCGAGTCCGCGGTGCGACGTGTTGCAGAGCAGGCCGGCATCCCGTTCGAGCGGATCGTCGAGGCCGGTCACTCACTCAACAGCAATTTGAACGACGGAGGACGATAAACGTGAAGCGACGCATCGTGATGCTGACTGTGATCCCACTGGTGTCTCTGGTTGCCGGCTGCGGCGCATCGTCGACCAACACGCCGACACCGACTACCGCCGTGACCATCCCGGCGACGAGCGCACCGGTTGCGACACCGACGGCCGCGCCCCCGACCGCTGCGCCTGCCGTCGATCTCTCGGGCTCCTGGTCCGGTCAGTACAGCGGCACCTTCAACGGCACGTTCACGCTCAACTGGACGCAATCGACCGGGAAGTTGAGCGGCGATATCGCCGTGTCGACGGCTCCGAAACCGCTGCACGTGAGCGGCGACGTGGTGGGCAGTGCGATCACCTTCGGCGCGGTTGATGGTGTGGCGTATACGGGTTCGGTCTCGGGCAACAGCATGTCCGGCACCTACACCGTTCCCGGAGGAGGAGGCGGCTCGTGGAGCGCGACGAAGTCCTGACGGCAGAGCCCGCCGCCGACACCGGTGTCGTCGCCTCGAGAGGCGTGGAGTCGCGGTGGGGTGCAAGTTTTGGCATCGCGATAGGCAGTGGATCTCACGCAAGTATTCCAGGCTTGATGTAGCAAGGTGACGAGGCGATGCACGTCGCCAAGCGACCGGGATGCGGCTATCATCTGGCGCTGCGAGGATGACTTTCAGGCGATGCAGACGTAGCGGTGTTTGGCAGATTGGCGCGATGTCGAGGCGACGCCATGCTGCAGACGTTGAGCTCGATGTTTACCCGCACGCCGACATGCCTCGGGTGGTGAGGATGCTCAACGGACATACCTCGGCGTGCGGATAGAAAGGACCCATGACCGCGGCGGCGGCTACGGCGCTGTCCGCCTGCGCAATGTTCTGCGGCGCAGCAGCGAACGTCGGGTTGGCAAGAGTGTAACGCAGCGCCAGGTAATAGAACGGAGCCGGTTGTGTGAGTGAAAGCGGCAAAAACGTCACGCCCGCTATGTGCTCAACGGAACTCCGCTGCGCCTCAGTTCCAATGACGTATGTGTAGTAGCCGTTCGCGCTGAGACTGGTGGCTTCGTCGGCACGACAGCCAACGTCTGTCTGTCCGTTTGGTAGGTGATTGACCACCACGGGAGATGTACCAACGCCTAAATTCACGCACATCGACCAATAGCGGACTTCATCGTCCGCGCTGGGCCAGACCGATGGGTGTGCGCCTGCCGGAAAGGTGGGTGCTTTCGCGGTAACGACAATGACATCGGAGGGGGCCGGAGGAGTCATAGCCGCGAGCAGGTATGCAGTGTCAGGATTGGGGAAGTACGTGTTGAACGCTGCCCGGACGAATTGGAGTAGCGCGGGGCGGCTGGTGCCCTTCGCGGCTGGAGTGGCGGGGCGAGCTGTCGCCGACCCTGCATTGGGGGGAGGAATCGCCATCGTGTGCGAGATGCACGCGAGCAGCTTCGACGAGGACCCTCCCTGGTGCAGGGTAATCTCTGGCAGGGGGATCTGTGACGCGTCTCCGCTTGCCGGCAGATACACACGGTATTCGAGGTAACCCACGCCGCTCGTGTTGCCCTCCGGGGCAAGCGGCATAACGTTAGCTTGCCCCGGCGACACCTGTGCGCGGAGCGTCAGCGAGAAACGGCCACCGGGCAATGCGGATCGGCGCCACGGGTTGACACTCCCCGAGTCCGGCGCAATCTGGTAATCGGCGAGAGATGAACCGACGCCGTTGGATGTGAACGCGGTCTCGCTGCTCGAGTACACACTGAAGGAGGCATAGCGAGCATCTGGGTAGCGCCCAGAAACGACAAGCTGCGTGCCGACGTGGATGGCGAAGGGTTGAGCCCAGATCCACGCTGCCGAATCGAGGAGACCCTTGTTGTTGGTCAGGTAGTTGTCCTCTATGGGCCAAGCACAAGCAGATGCCTGAGAGGTTTGCGCTGTCCCTGACTGAGACGGCGTGGAGGACGACCCGCAGCCGGTCAACACTCCCAGGCCGATTGCGAGCGCGCTGAGGACCTTCGGCGAGCGACGAGGGGCTGCGCTCGGGGAAATGGTCGACATCCGATCACATGGGTTGCCCTCGAGAAGCGCCGGCGTTGACGTGTCGACACTGATCCCACTACACGTCCGAGGAGATCTATCCTTCGCGTCTTTCATTGTCGTTACCTCCGGTGCGTCGCATGTTGGAAAACCAGTCCGCCACGAGCCCATCAATCGCGACGTTCAACTCTTTCAAGCTGCTCTCCAACAAACCCCTCCATGTCCGAACAGGCCTGCCACCATCGGCACGTCTCGCGAATGCGCATGTGTGCGTTGCGCCGTTCGCGCGTGAGGCGCTGGTCAGCCATGTTCATCACCTCCGGTGAGTGGTATCCATCGAGGGGCACGGGAGGGCGAGGCGTGTCCGCCGGTCGGAGCTCGCTGGGCAGACGCTCCAACGACGAGCCGTTCGCGGTCGAACATTGCCGACACGAGTCGCCACAAGACGACATCTGCCACGAGCAGTCCACAAGCAAACGCAAGCGCAATGGCGAAGCTCGGCGTGAAGACGTTGAATGACACCAGCGCCACCACTGCCAGCGGAGGGAGGCTTGCGAGCGTGCTCAGCTGTTGAGCAACGCGCACCTCGCTAGCACCTGTTGAGATTGCGATCCCGACCCAGGTCGACCATCCGGCGAGGAGCGGAGCGAAGAGAATCTCGGCGACGACGTGCGGACCTTGCGAAAGGGCACTCACGACCTCGGGATTGCTGGCGAACAGATGCGCGCACACCTCGACAATCGCGAAGACAACATACGAAATGGCCACGGCTGGAGCGACCACTCCCAGGGCCTTGCCAAGCAGCAGCTCCTCGCGGCGCACGGGCGTGGTCAGCAATGGCTCGAGCGTTCCCTGTTCGCGCTCGCCAACGACGGAGTATGCCGCGAGGACGGCCGGGACGAGTACCGGCGTGATCAGCAGGAGCAGGAACGTGGCACCGATCCCTTTGTCCACTGCGGCTGGGGGTACGGACGCCGCCAGCCGGAAGAAGATGGTGATCATCGGCTCGATGAGAAAGACGAGTGGGAGCACCACCATGGTGCCGATGATGAATGGACTCCGGCGGTATTCACGGAGCTCCTTGAGCAGCACCGCTCCCAGGCGTCGGAAGCTGAACGTCATCGTTGCGATGCCTCGGGGTCTTGTTCGATCAACTGCAGATAGACGTCCTCGAGGGAGTGACGCGACTCACTGATCGAGACCACGTCGGCACCGGCGGCAACCAGTGCTCGAGTCACACGCGGCGCGATGTTCCGCGGATCGGCGATGTTGAGCACGTAACCAGCGGCGCCATCCGGCCGCCAGCTTTCGACGCCGTCGGTGCCGTTGAACACATCGTCTGGCGCGGCGAGTGGCTGCAACGTCTCGACGACCAGCGATCGCGTGAACAGCCGCTCGCGCAGCTCGTCAGGCGGGCCCACGAGTCGGAGCGTGGTGTTGAGGATGGCGACTCGGTCACACAGTCGCTCCGCCTCCTCGAGGCGATGGGTGGTGAGGAACACGGTGACGCCGCGCTCGCGCAGCCCATTGATGAGGTCGTTCACCTCGCGCATTGCGACTGGATCCAACCCGGACGTCGGCTCGTCGAGGAACATCACTGCGGGGTCGTTGAGCAACGCGCGTGCAAGGCCAACACGCTGCCGTAGTCCCTTTGACAAACTGACACAGAGGTCGTGGGCACGCGCCGTAAGGTTGACTGCCTCGAGCGCCTCGCCTATGCGAACAGTCGAATTGCGCTGCTGATAGAGGCCAGCGAACAGTTGCAGGTTCTCGGTCACGGTGAGGCGCCGGTACAGGCCCGGGTTCTCCGGCATGATCGCGATGCGGTCACGGATCTCCGGTCCGTTGTGAGCCGTCAAGGGAATACCCGCAACACTTGCCGAGCCCGATGTCGGTGCGATCAGGGTGCCGAGCGTCAGAACCGTGGTCGTCTTCCCCGCCCCATTGGGTCCGAGGAATCCGAACACCTCGCCCTGCGCCACGGAGAACGAGACGTCATCGAATGCGATGCGGCCGCTGAAGCGCTTGCCAAGGTGCTCGACGACCAATGCAGGAGGCTTGCGCGACGGTTGCTGCCCACGAGCGGCGGTGGTCGTGTCGGCCGCCATATGTCGATAACCTAAGTCGGTCATCGAGGGACACACGGCGGCCGGAGGTGACTGCACGAAGAAGCTCTGATCATCTACGTGAGAGCGTCAGAGCAAGGTCCGGCTTGACAATGCTTGCGAGGTAGATCGGCCAGATCCGGGCGCCGTTGCAACGGAAGCTAACGACGTCCCCTTCGGCGGCATCAACGGTGCTCTTCCCGCTGGTGTAGCGACCGGCCTTGACCTGCAGGGTGTGATGCCCTGGCTCAATCTGCATCTCGATCGTCTCGTGCCACTCGATGGATCCAATGTCCTTGCCGTCAAGCAGCACGTGGAACGTGCCACGGTGAAGCTCCATCAGGGTGGCGTCTCTGATCATGCGCAGGGTTGCCGTCATGTTTTCTCCTCTCGGTGTTGGCCGCCCAGAACGAGCACTGATTTGTACTTCTCGCTTACAGTGCTAGCAGGGTGGCTTGCGGAGAAAGATCCAATCGGCAAGAGAAATGAAGTCCAATTTTCCTGCAGATCTGCTCGTGGACTTGGACCGGTCCCGGCCGCCAGGCCTGCGCGTGCAGCTCGAGAAGGCGCTCAGGCGAGCGGTCAGGCAAGGGTCGCTTCAGCAGGGGACACCGTTGCCACCATCACGGGTACTCGCCGGGGAATTGTCGGTGTCACGGTCACTCGTCGTCGGTACCTATGAGCAACTGATCGCTGAGGGATATCTCGAAGCGCGTCAAGGATCGGGGACACGGGTGCGCGCGAGCGCCGCCAAGGGCAGGAGGAGTCCAGATCACGGCGACGGCCGGGCCATGGATCCCGTCAACGGACCATATTGGCCCCTGCCATCCGCCTCCGACGGCACCCGCATCCCGGGCATCGGAGTGCCGGACCCTGCGTTGTTCCCGCGGACGGAATGGCTCCGTCATTACCGCGACGTCTTGAGGCAGACCCCAGCCAGTTCGCTGCTCTATCCGCCGCCCCGTGGCGACCTAGGGCTGCGGGCCGCGCTCGCCGGCTATCTCGGTCGGGTGCGTGGCGTACGGACGACGGCCGACGACGTGGTCATCTGTTCCGGATTTTCGCAAGCGCTCGCGCTGCTATGTCGGGTGCTCGCCCGGCGCGGAGTCCGGCGGATTGCCGTAGAGGATCCATGTTTCCGCCTGCACCGACTGATCGTCCAGGAGGCCGGGCTTGAAGCCGTTCCGGTGCGAGTCTCGCCTGAGGGGCTTGAGGTTTCTCGGCTATCCGACTTTGGCCAGCTGGGCGCCGTCGTGCTCTCGCCCGCGCACTCATTTCCAAGCGGAGGCGTGCTCAGCGCGAACCGCCGATTTGCGCTCTTGGCGTGGGCCCGCGACACCGGGGGTCTCGTGATCGAGGACGACTACGACGCCGAGCTGCGGTATGACCGCACGCCGGTCGGGGCGATGCAAGGCATGGATCCCGCCCATGTGGCCTACGCCGGGAGCGTGAGCAAGGTCTTGAGCCCCGCATTACGGCTGGGATGGATTGTCCTTCCGCGACACCTCACGGAGGCGGTGATTCGCGCTCAGCTGATGGAGAATTTCGGCACGGAGTCGTTTGGGCAGTTGACCCTCGCGCGGTTCATCGACAGTGGCGGATTCGCGCGCCACCTGCGGCGGGTCCGACCCGTATACCGCGCGCGGCGTGATGCGCTCGTCCGTGCACTCCACCGCGATCTTCCTGGGATTCCTGTTCGCGGGGAGGTGGCTGGCTTGCATCTCATGCTGCCGATGCCCACGCGATCGCACCCGGGTGCTGCTGCTGAAGTCGGCATCCGATGCGGTTTGCAGATCGAGGACGCCTCCGCGCACTGGGCAGATCCCGCGGACGCTCCGCCCGCGTTGCTCATCGGTTACGGCATGGCGAGGGAGAGCGCTCTCATACGTGGGATCGAGGCCCTCGGCTCGTACGTTTCCGGCGATGCTTGAAGTGGTTAACACAGCCCGCTACCCCCTTTGCGCCGCTCACCGGCGATAAAGAGGGCCGCCTCCAAACGACTCGGAGGCGGCCCGGGCGAGAGGGGAGGAGGTTCTAGGTGATCAGCTGCAGCCACTCGTGGCGCCGCAGTTGTGGCACTTGTAGCAGGCGCCGTTTCGCACCATGAGGCTGCCGCAATCGCTGCACGTCGGCGCGTCCTCCTGGTTGATGAAGGCACCGGCGCTGAGCGTGGAAATCGGAGCGACCGCCTTGCGCACGGTTGCCGTTGGTGTTGCGACGGGAGCCGCGGCCACCACGGGCGCAACGGCCGGCTCGGTGCCGAAGTCGGCGAGGTCCGACGCCTCGGTCGCGCTGCCATCCGGCTCGCGGCGGATGATGCCGAGGCGATCGCGCTCCTCCTGCGGCAGGAAGCGCGATGCGAGCCAGCGGAAGATGTAATCCATCACCGACTTGGCAATCGGGATCTCGGGGTTCCGCGTGAAGCCCTGCGGGTCAAAGCGTGTGTGCGAGAACTTGTCGACGAGTGCCGGCAGCGGCACGCCGTACTGCAGCGCGAGCGAGACCGCGGTCGCGAACGAGTCCATGAGCCCGCTGACCGTGGAGCCTTCCTTGGCCATCCGCAGGAAGATCTCGCCAGGCGTGCCGTCCTCGTACAGACCGACGGTGATGTATCCCTCGTGGCCGCCGACCTCGAACTTGTGCGTGAGCGCGGTGCGCTCGACCGGAAGGCGCTTACGGAGTGGACGCTCGACGATCTGCGTCTTGTGGCCTGTGGTCTTGTCGATGCTGGTCGCGAGCGGCTGGCTGCGCTTGCTGCCATCGCGGTAGATCGCGACCGCCTTGAGGCCGAGCTTCCAGCCGTCGGTGTACGCGCGCTCGATGTCCTCGACGGTCGCCTCGTTGGGCATGTTGACCGTCTTGGAGATGGCGCCGCTGATGAACGGCTGCACCGCCGACATCATCCGGAGGTGGCCCTGCCACGAGATGCTGCGCTTGCCGTTCTGCGGGGTGAATGCGCAGTCGAAGACCGCGACATCCTCGTCGCGCAATGTTGGCGCGCCCTCGATGGTGTCGTTGGCGTCGATGAAGGCGATGATGTCGCCGATCGCGGTCTCGCCATAACCGAGCCGGCGCAACGCCGCAGGCACGGTGCCGTTGACCATCTTCAGCATTCCGCCGCCGACGAGCTTCTTGTACTTGACGAGCGCGATGTCCGGCTCGACGCCGGTGGTGTCGCAGTCGAGCATGAAGCTGATCGTCCCGGTCGGTGCGAGCACCGTCGCCTGCGAGTTGCGATACCCGTGGCGGGCACCGAGCTCGTGCGCCTCGTCCCACGCGTGCCGCGCGGCACCGATGAGGTCGGCCTCGATGTTGTCGGTGGGGATGTTGTATGCGGCCTCGCGATGCTTGCCGACGACACGGAGCATCGGCTGGCGGTTCACCGCGTAGCCGTTGAACGCACCGATCTCGCGCGCGATGCGCGCTGACTGTGCATACGCCTCGCCGGTGAGGATCGACGTGAGGCATGCGGCGAGGTCGCGACCCTGGGGCGAGTCGTACGGCACGCCGCGTGCCATGAGCAGCGCGCCGAGATTCGCGTAGCCGAGGCCGAGAGGACGGAATTCCTCGCTGTTCTTCGCGATCTTCTCGGTGGGATACGACGCGTTGCTGACCAGGATCTCCTGCGCGGTGATCGTGATGTGGATCGCGTGCTTGTAGGACTCGATGTCGATCGAGCCGTCCTCGTTGAGGAACCGCGTGAGGTTGAGGCTCGCGAGGTTGCAGCTTGTGTCGTCGAGGAACATGTACTCGCTGCAGGGGTTGCTCGCGTTGATGCGTCCCGTCGCAGCGGACGTGTGCCAGTCGTTGATGGTGGTGTCGTACTGCATGCCCGGATCGCCGCACTGCCACGCGGATTCGGCGATGAGCCGCATGAGCTCGCGCGCCTTGACGGTCTTGAGGATGCGGTTGGAGTCGGTGACGGCGCGCAGGTGCCAGTCGCGGTCGTCCTGCACGGCGCGCATGAACTCGTCGGTCACACGGACGGAGTTGTTGCTGTTCTGGAAGAAGACCGACGCGTACGCCTCACCGGTGAAGGAACTGTCGTAGCCGGCCTCGATGAGCGCCCACGCTTTACGCTCCTCGCTCACCTTGCAGGTGACGAATTCCTCAACGTCGGGATGGTCGGCGTTGAGGATGACCATCTTGGCCGCGCGACGCGTTGTGCCACCGCTCTTGATGACCCCCGCGAATGCGTCGAACCCCTTCATAAAGGAGACGGGCCCGCTGGCGGTCCCACCGCCGGCAAGCGACTCGGTCGCGGAGCGGATCGTGGACAGGTTGGTCCCCGTGCCGCTGCCGTACTTGAAGAGCATCCCCTCGGTCTTGGCGAGCGTGAGGATCGACTCCATCGTGTCCTCGACGCTGTTGATGAAGCACGCCGAGATCTGCGGCTTGCTCGTCACGACGCCGAGGTTGAACCACACCGGGCTGTTGAAGCTCATCTTCTGATGCAGCAACAGGTGTGTGAGCTCGTCCTGGAACGCCTGGGCATCGGTTTCCGTTGCGAAGTAGCCCCCCTCTCGGCCCCACTTCGCGATGGTATCCGCGACGCGCGAAATCATCTGCTTGACGCTGGTCTCGCGGCCCGGCGTGCCGAGCTTGCCGCGGAAATACTTGCTCACGACGACGTTTGTGGCCATCTGTGACCAGAACGTCGGAATCTCGCAGTCCTTCTGCTCGAAAACCGTCTCGCCCTTCTCGTTGCCAATCGCTGCGGTGCGCGTCTCCCACGTCACCTCATCGAAGGGATGCACACCCTCGTGCGTGAACTTGCGCTCGACCTGGATGCCGCCGGCCTCGATCTCCACCTTGCCGCTCACGCGGGCGTGTTCGGACCCTGATTTGCGGGGTGCGCGCCGTCCCGACGGCGGTTCCATCGCGATGTCGTGAGCGTCGTCTGGCAGGGGTTTGGAGGCGGATCGATCCACGGTCTTTCCTCTTCTGGCTGGTGGGCGCTTCATTGTGCGGAGACGTGTGCAGGACCGCGCCCTGGCGGGCTCGAGGCCCCAATCTCTGCGAGTGAGATCACCCTCATGATCCCACATCTTGGGGCTCGGCCGGTCGGGAGCCCCCATATCTTGCGAGTCACCGTCTCTGGAGTCAAGGGGTTTTGCTACCTAATTTCGTCCCCGTCAGGATGTCACGATGGACCTCCGGAACTTCGATACGCATCCCAACACGGCGGTCTCCGGCGAGCAGCAGGAACTCACCGCGAGATGCGGTTTCGAGGAAGGTTCGCTGCCGCTCGGTGAGACCGAACGCCTGCTCCATTCGCATCGTTTCCGCCGCGCGATGACCACCCAGGAGCACCACCGCGCAGTTGGTCGCGATCACGCTCCCCTCGTCGCTGCCGAGCAGGTCCTGCGCGTTCTGCGTCGCCACCACGAGTGAGGCGCTGTATTTGCGACAGCGCCGCGCCAGCTGCACGAGCAGGTCACGCAGCGGACGATGTACGCAGAGCGCACCAACCTCATCGAACACGATGTGCCGGCGCCGCCGGTCGCGACGAACGAGGTCCCAGAGCCAGCGCGCGACGATGAGCGTGGCCGCCGCGACGTGCTCCGGCGGCATGTCGCGGAGCGAGATCGCGCACACGCCGGAATCGACGGCGAGCGACGTCGGCCGATTGAACAGCGCACCGAGGCCACCCGTGCAGAAGCGGCGTACCACCATCGCGACCGGGCGCGCTTCTGCGTCGAGCATGGGGAGGCAATCCGCAAGCAGCGGCGCGCGATGTTCGCGTTGCGCACGTTGCAGGGCGTCGCGCGCGGCGGCGTCGACCACCGCGCGTTCGACATCGGTGAGGCGGTCGCCGCAGAGCACGGTCACGAGGTCGACGACCGCCGCAACAGCCTCCTCGGGATCGTCTTCGGCTCCCTCGAACACGTTGACCGCGGCATCCGTCCCGGGTGCCAGCTCGAGGTAGCGCCCGCCGAGCGCTTCGACGACGCCGCGGTACTCGCCTTCGGGATCGATGATCACGGAGTTCACGCCTGCGACAGCTGCCTCGAGCACGAGCGTGCCGATGGCGAAACTCTTCCCGTGGCCCGACGCCGCGAAGACCGCGATGTTCGGGTTGGTATGGCGATCAGTGTCGAACGGCGCGACGCGAACCGGCAGATCGGAGCGAATCGCGGAGCCGAGTCTGTAGCCACCAGGATCTGAGCACCCGGCGTCGACCCAGGGGATGCACGTTGCGGCGGCGGTCGAGTCGACGAGCTTGCCGGCGTGCAGCACGTCGATGGCAAGCGGCATCGTGCTCGTGAAGGCCGCTTTATGGCGGAAGTGCGTGACCTCCGCGCCGATGAGTGCGGCGGCAAATCCAAGTCGCAGGGCATCGCCGCATGCGTCCAGCTCATCGAGCGAATGCGCGCGGGCAGTGGCCACAACCGAGATGTGCACCGGGCGGCCGACGTTGCGAGCAAGCCGTTCGCGTAACGAGGACGCCGCGTCCAGCCCGATGTCGACGTGGATGTCGCCGAGCGCGCCGCGATCGGTTTCGAGCATGCGATGCGCAGACAGGTCACGCAACTTTCGGTTGAGCTGGTTGATCGCAGCGCCCAACGGCGCCGGATCCATGTGGATGGCGATGTCACATTCAGCCTGGATGCTCAGCAACGGAGCGAGCCACCCCGCCTGCACGGCATGACCAGGGAGACGCCGCAGCGCGAAGCCGCGGGTGAGCAGCCCATTGAACGAGAGATATCGCGCGTGCTCGTCCCAGGGCGTCCAATCATCACCGGCGGAATGGTCGCGCAGGACGAGGTCACTGAGCTCCTTGCCATCGAGCCGATGCGTCGCGATACCGAGCGCGGACAGTCGCTCGGCGGTATGCGCGCACGTTGAGTCAAGGAGATCGGTGGTCCCTGCACGCAGCGCGACATACACGCGATGACTGTGCTTCGCGCCCCCGAGATATCGGTCGCTCCAGTATTGATGCATCGCTTTGTCAAACTCGGGGTGCGCCTCCGTCGCGGGCGCCTGGCATGGCGCAAACCGCCTGATCTGCACGAGCAGCTGCATCGGGCACTCCAGCGTGTTGCAGAGGCGGGCGAACGCATTGGCCGCCGCGGCCCGGCGCGCCGGGTCGAGCGCGTCGATATCGAGATCGCTTGTCCTGAGGACCGCCGATACTTCACCCGCGTACTCGCAGCGGTTTCCGCTCACGACGATCCGCCGCTCGAGCGGCGACTGTCGGAAGGCGGGGTTCTTCCAGACGACGTCGATCACGCCGGCCATGGAGTCCTGAGTTCGCTTGAGATGCGCCGGGCGAAGCGACGCAGCGCGACTGCGGCCGGTCCGGTCTCATTGAGCCCGACGAGGCGGTGCGCATTCTCCGCGCTGACGACCGCGCTGTCGTCGGGGATGTCAGCGATGACCTGACCTCCGAGATCCGCCATCGGCTCGGTCAGGTCGGTGCCGGTGGAGGAGCGATTGACGATGTAGCGCAACTGCTGCCGCAGACCGAGGCGCCGCAACGCTTCGGTGCTCCGGTACGCGTCCTGGACACCACCCGCCGTCGGGACCACGACGACGAACACGTCATCGCACGCGCAGAGCGCCGCCGTGTTGAGTGGCGACAGCTCGGGCGAGACATCGAGGATGACGAGGTCGAAGGCGTCCATGTCGAGCTCGCGCAGCACTTCGCGGAGCAGCGCGGTCGTGATCGGCCACTCGGGGTTCACAGCACGTTGCGCGCCGAGCAGGACGCGTGCTCCCGATGCGTGGGTGATCATGAAATCGGTGACCGCTCGATCGTCCGGCGGCGTCAGCGCGTAGTCGAGCAGCGTCTTCTCGGGAGTACCAAGACGGATGCCGACCGTCGGGCTGCGCAGGTCGAGGTCGACGAGCGCGACGCGCGGCGCCGGGTGGTCGTCGCTCCGACTGGCTGCGAGGAGACAGGCGAGCTCGGTGGCGAGCGTGCTGCGGCCGGTGCCGCCACGCAGCGAGAAGAAGGTGACGCGCCGCGCCCCGTCGCGACGGGGAGTCCGAGTGACCGTGCTCGCCGCGGCCATCAGGGGGGCGGCCTTGGCGCCAAAGAGCTCGATGATGGGGGCTTCTGGTCCAGGCTCCTCCTGAACGGCGTTCGGCGGTTCCTCAGGGGGCCGAACACCTCGGGCGTTCCCGTGCCGGGGCCGGATCAAATAGAGGCCGCCGAACACCGCCCAATCGAGCGCCGGACGTCCCGCCACACGAATCCAACCGAGCCCTGCGGCGACCGCCGCGATGAGCACGGCGACGGGATCCGCGAAGGCAGGCGGCAGCGGCGATCGGACGAGCGAGTAGGCCGCGAGGGCACCACCCATCACCACGGCCAGCTGTCCGGCAGCGAGCCCGAACGCGATCTGGTCGGGTCGGTCGAAGCCGTCGGCGAACTCGATCTGGTCCATCCCGCTACTCCACTGTATGCGTCCGCAGAATGACAGCATCGTAGGGTTCGGTCGGATCAGCGGCGCGGACAAACCCGAGGGTATGCGCGCTTCGCCGCCGCATAATCGGCACCGGCGTCAGCGTTGATCGAGCCGTGGAGGAGCCCAGGTGGAGACCTACCAGCAGTACATCGACGGCGAGTGGGTCGGCGCCGACGAAGGCGGCACCTATGAGGTGATCAACCCCTCCACCGAAGAGGCGATGGCGCTCGCTCCTGCGGGCGGCAGAGCCGACGCCAGGCGCGCGATCGCCGCTGCTCGACGCTCCTTCGAGGCCGGCGAGTGGCGCCTCAAATCGCAACTGCAGCGGTCGCAGATCATGTTCCAGATCGTCGAGCACCTCCAGGAGGTGTCGGATGGCTGGGGCCTGCTGGAGGCGGAGAACGCCGGCGCGGTGCTCCGCAAAACATCGGTCGTCGACGTGCCGCTGGCGATCGAGTGGTTCCGCAGTCTCGCCGAGCAGGCGCTCGGGATCCCGTGGTACGAGCCGCTGCCGTGGATCGATTCGCCATACGTGTCCTGGAACTTCGTCCAACGCGAGCCGATCGGGGTCTGCGCGGGGATCATCCCCTGGAACTACCCGCTCATCTTCGCGATGTGGAAGATCGCGCCGGCACTGGCGATGGGCAACTCGATGGTGCTCAAGCCCGCGCCGCAGACGCCGCTGACGGCGCTCGCGGTCGCACGCGCGATCGACGAGACGGGCCTGCTCCCAAAGGGCGTGCTCAACGTCATCACCGGCGACAGCGCCGACGTGGGCATTGAGCTCGTCGAGAACCCCGACGTCGACAAGGTGGCCTTCACCGGCTCCACCGCGACCGGACGTCAGGTTCTCGCCGCAGCCGCGCCAACCATAAAGAAGGTGACACTCGAGCTCGGTGGCAAGTCGGCCAACATCGTCTGCCCTGACGCGGACCTCGACATTGCCGTCGACGGCGCGCTCTTCGGCACCTTCTTCCACCAGGGGCAGATGTGCGAATCCGGCACACGCCTTTTCGTGCACGACGACATCTACGACACGTTCGTCGACCGCCTGGTCGATGGCGCTGCCTCGCTGCGAGTCGGCGATGCGGCCGACTTCGAGAGCCAGGTCGGGCCGGTGATCAGCAAGGCGCAGTACGACATGATCCTGTCCGCTGTTGACAGGGCAAAGCAGGAGGGCGCGACGGTCGCGTGCGGCGGTGGTCGCGCGCCGAACGCCGGTGATCGGGGCTTCTTCGTGCAGCCCACGGTGCTCACGGATGTCTCCCCCGAGTCGCACGCCGGTACGGAAGAGATCTTCGGCCCGGTGCTTGCCGTGCAGCGCTGGAGCGACCTCGGTGAGGTCATCGGGCGAGCGAACCGCACCATCTATGGACTCGCGGGTGGCGTGTGGTCGCGCGACACCCGCGGTGCCATCGAGATCGCCAAGCAATTGCGCACCGGGACCGTCTGGATCAACGACTGGCATCTGCTCAACCCGCTGGCGCCGTTCGGCGGATACAAGCAGAGTGGCATCGGCCGCGAGCACGGTCGCGAGGGCCTGCTCGAGTACACGCAGGTGAAGCACATCCACGTGGACCAGGGCGTGCCCCGGCGCGAGCGCTACTTCTGGGACGTGCTCCTGGGCTGAGGCGCGATTTCGTCGAGGAAATCGGTGATCGCCGCGGCGACCTCGACCGGGCGCTGCACGGGGAGGTCGTGGACACCGTCGATCCAGACGACACGAGCGCGATCGCCGAGCACGTCGCGCGCCTGGGCAACGGAACGGACTTTCGGGGAGTCCTCCGCACCCGGATGGCCGGCGGGAATGAAGAGCATCGGCGCCTGCACCTTCGCCATCAACTCGAAGCCGTTGGCATCGAAGAGGTGATGCGCGATCTGCAGGTGGTGGTCGAGCCTGAGGCGGGGCCGGAGCGTGCCGGCGCCGGTGCCATCGTCCTCAAAGTTGCCGCCGAGGATCTCGGCTGCCGTGTCCGGATCGGAGCCGTCGCGCAACGGCGATGAGTCCATCCAGGCGCGAATCATCGCCGGCGTGATCCCGGCCAGGGCGGGCGGTCGCATCGTCCGTTCGGCCACCGCCCAGTTCGGACCGAAGTGGGCCTTGAGGTCGCCGGCCCCGCCGTCGATGCAGATGACGCCAAGCGTCAGCTCGGGGTGGTGCACGGCGAACGCGAGCGCGACAGTGGCGCCCCAGCTGTGTCCGACCACGACCACCGGCTCGGGATGATGCAGTCCCGCGAGCAGGCCCTCGAGATCCGCGGAGACCGTATCGAAGTCGTAGCCGGTGTCGGGACGATCGCTCAGACCGTGCCCGGGCAGGTCGACCGCGATCACCCGGTGCGCGGGGACCAGGCGATCGGCGACGAGGTCCCACCACCGCGCATTGCTGGCGAGGCCGTGGAGGGCGAGGATCGCCGGCTCGCCGCCGGCGTGGTCGCGGACCGAGAGCGTCAATCGCGGCGTGTCGACGCGGTACTCATCAAGGTCATGCACCATTGCCCGGGATTGTGCCCGACGACAGCATCCGTACCGGCCCGGTAGCATGAACCCGGCGGGCCGGTCCCGCTCGGTCTGTGAAGGAGCCACGGCCTTGTCGGCGATCGAGCCGTACACACGGCGGATGCTCGGCAGCGTCCAGCCGATCATTGTTGCGAACCGGGCCCCGCTTGTCCTGCATGCGGCGGACCCGTATCGCAACACGCCCGAACGTCTCGTCAAAGGTGCCGGCGGACTGGTCACGGCGATGACATCACTTGCGGCGGCGACCGACGCCGTCTGGGTCGCCCTTGCGCGTGATCAATCGGACCGCACGCTCGCCGCGCGAGGCGATCCAGCGGAGCTGACCACCGATGACGGCAGCACGGTGAAAGTCGCATTCGTCGAACCGTCGGCCTCGGCCTACGACCTCTACTACAACGTCATCAGCAACCCGCTGCTCTGGTTCATCCAGCACTACCTGTGGGATCTGGCGCGCGAGCCCGTCGTCGACGAGACCATCAAGACCGCGTGGGCCGAGGGCTACGTGAAGGTGAACCAACTCGTGGCGGACCGCGTCATCAGTGAGGCCGAGCGTTCGGAGAAGCCGGTACTCGTCTTCATCCAGGACTATCAGCTCTACCTGGTCGCCGGGATGATTCGTGATCGTCGCGACGACGTGCGCATCCAGCACTTCGTGCATATTCCCTGGCCCACGCCGCAGTACTGGACGGTGCTGCCGAAGCACATCCGCGATGCGATCGTGCGCGGGTTGCTCGGCGCCGACATCATCGGATTCCAGACGTTGCGTGACGTGCGCAACTTCCTCATGACGTGCGAGCAGAACCTGGGGCTCACCGTCGACTTCCGGCAGCGCACCGTCTTCTTCGAAGGCCGCGCGGTATGGGTGCGCAACTACCCGATCAGCATGGATCCGAAAACGTTTCTCGAGCATGCGGAACGCCCGGCGGTCCACGCACAGGAGGAACAGATCGAGCAGTGGCGCCCGAAACATCTGATCCTCCGCGTCGACAGAACCGATCTGTCAAAGAACATCGTGCGCGGATTCCTTGCATACGAGCGATTGCTTGCCGCGCATCCGGAGCTGCTCGGTGATGTGCTCTTCTGGGCATTCCTGCAACCGAGCCGGCAGGACATCGACGACTATCGCGCATATCTCGGGCACGTGCTCGGCGTTGCCGCGCGCATCAATCGCGAGTTCAGTCGTGGTGGGTGGACGCCGATTCGCGTGGAGATCGACGACAACATGGAGCGCGCAATCGCCGGATATCGCAACTTCGACGTCCTGCTCGTGAACCCGATCTACGACGGTATGAACCTTGTCGCGAAGGAAGGCCCGCTCGTCAACAAACGCGATGGTGTGCTCGTGCTCAGCGAGAACGCCGGCTCACACGAGGAGCTCGGCGACTACGCAATCACTGTCAATCCGTTTGACATCGAGGAGACTGCGGAAGCGCTGTACTTTGGATTGATGATGGATGTGCAGCAGCGTCAAGTGCGATTGCAGAAGATCCGTGAAACCGTGACGACCAATGACATCACGCGCTGGATCGCGCTCCAGCTCCAGGACCTGCGCGAGCTGATCGGCTAGCGAGCTCTCACAGGAAGGAGCGCTCGCGCCGGCTCAGTGGTTGAAGCCGGCGAACCCCGCAATGAACAACCAGCCGACGATCGCGAAGAAGGTCACCCAGACGACGATCCAGACCCGGCCTATGGCGAGGCGCTGGCGGCGGAGATATCGGCGACGAACCGCCAGGTCGGCCGAGCCGTCGGGCTGGTTCCGGGACAGTCGTCGAACAGGAGAAACTTCCGCCATCTGCTTGCTCCAACGGGGCTGACCCTGGTGGGGTTACGCCCGCCGAGGTACGCGCAAGTATCATGCAGACCTGCCGAATTGTGGGTGAGAGTCGGGTATCCAACCGCTTCCCCACGCCTGGAGGTGATGTGGCCGGCGACGCGCCCGACAGCCCCGACCCGATCGCGCTTGCGCGCCAGGTGGTGGAGGACGCCATCAGGCTGGCCAGAGCCGAATTGGCCGTCGTTGGCGCGGAGCTGAAGCGCGCCATCATCCAGCTCGTCATTGCGACTGCCCTGATCATGGCGGCAGCGACGTTCGTCCTGATCGGGGTGATCGAGGCACTGGGTGCCCTGCCGTCGGGCCTCGGCATCCTCGGTGCAGAGTGGGTGCGCTGGCTGGTGCTCGGAGGCATCTTTCTGGTGCTGGCACTGGTGCTCATCTATTTCGGGCAGCGGAAGGCGCGGAAGGCCATCTCACGCGGGCGGAAGCAGGTGGAATCAACGTTGAAGGAGGATGCCGAGTGGCTCCGGGAACTGACGAAGCGCAGCGTCAAAGGGAGCTGACGAAGCAGGCGCTCGCCGAGAGCGCCGGCAAGCTCGAGCAGCGCGTGCGCGCTGAACTTGACTGGAAGGCGCGCCTGCGCCGCGACGGTCCGCGCTACGCGGCAATCGCCGGAGGTGCGGTGCTCCTGATCGGCACGCTCGTGCTCATCCGGTCGCGGCTGCGCCGCGGCAAGGACGAGGAGGAGATCGCGCCGACGACGCTCGAGGACCTGGCGGCCGAGCTGGAGAAGATCCGCAAGGAGATCAAGAAGGGCGGCGACAAGACGCCGATCTGGCAGAAGGTCGTCCTCCGCGGCGTCGGCGCGGCCGGCGCGGCGGGCGGTGCTTACGCTGCCAAGCGAGTCGTCGAACGCCAGGAGGCTACGGCCGGGGCCGAACCGCGATAGTCATGCGGCCGATGGCGCACAGCGCGCCGTCGTCGTTGCTGATCTCGACGTCCCAGATCCAGCTCGTCCGCCCTCGGTGACGCGGCGTTGCCACGGCATGGATGGTGCCGGTCGTGATTGGGCGCAGGAAGCTCGTGTGGTTCGACATCCCGACGGAGATATTTCCCGCCTCGCGCACGCCCAGGTAGGTGCCGACTGAGGCAAGCGTCTCACCGATGGAGCAGAAAACCCCGCCATGGACGATCCCGAAAGGCTGGAGGATCTTCTCGGTGACCGGGCAGGTGGCGGTCATTCGGTCAGCGGTCGTCTCGCCGAACTCGAGTCCGTAGAGACGATCGAAGCGCATGTCCTGACCGGGATCGAGGCTCGCCATACGGCGCGCAAGTGTCGCACGACCCCTTTCGGGATCGCGGTCAGTGTTTGACGAGGAGCTCGGTGAGTGCGCCTTCGTGCGAGGAGAGCAGCGAGTGGAGCTCGAGCATCTCGTCGCCCGTGATGGGATCGACGACGTCCGGAACTCCCTCATCGATTGCGGGGGTGCCGGCCTTCTCCTCAGCTTCCGTCTGGAAGATGATCTGGAGGAGGTTCTCGTCGTTACAGGACGCGCAGGTCACGCGAACGAGCGCACGGTTGCCCTGCTGCGCGAGCACGTTGATCCCGCAGTCGGCCATGTTCTCGCCACATGCAGAGCAGCGATACCGCCTCGCCTGAAATCGGAGCAACTCGAGCAGATCCATCACTACCCAGTATATGCCGCCTGCCGAAGCGACAAACAGGGGTCCCGGTGGGCGTCCGGTACACTCGACGATCTCCGCTGGGGAGTGGCCAAGTGGTAAGGCAGCTGATTCTGGATCAGCCAATCAGAGGTTCGAATCCTCTCTCCCCAGCCAAACTCGCGCGTGGCTTTGTTGTTGCTGAATCAAGCGTTGCTCGATCGTTGCCTGGCGCGCATCGGACTACGGTTGGGGCGACTCCCTAGTGAGCGCGGCTCCGCTCGAATGCACGAGTACCGCGACAGCTCGGAAATCGGCTGCAACCCCAGAACGCGCCGTGATGAGAGCTCCGACGAACCATCGCCGCATGGCAACGTGGGCAAGACGGTTGGTGCACCGACGCCGCGGCATTAGCGACCCTCGCTTGGCGAAGCATTGCCGGTATCTCCCTGTCTACGAGTAGTCCAAGGAGGGCCGACCCGTCCATGACCCTGATGCCGACGCGATTCGCGAATGCCCGACCTTCATCGCCGATCCCACCGCACGCAACAACGATCCCGTCGGTGGCACCTTCACTCGCCATGACCCCCGCCAGCTCCCGAACGACGTGCGGGCTCAATCGAGACTTGTTTTGTTTGCATTGCACCAGGGTCTTGGAGTTGCCTTTTGTGAGAACGATGTCGACGCCTCCATCCGCGCCGCGTGCGGTCAGGTCGGCGCGATAGCCACTTCTCCGGAACGCCTCGGCAACCAGCCGCTCGAAGTCCTGCCACGACAGGCGACGCAGATCATCGACGGAGCATGCACGGCCCGCGAGGCGATGACCGCGGATGGTGTCCTCAGCGGCGACGAGTCCGGCGAGAACGATCACGACGCCGCCGAGAATGCCGAGCGCGAGCGTGTGAAAGTAGGCGCCAGTTGCAACGGCGGCGACAGCTATTGCGACGGTGGCCCACCACGGCGCGAAAGACAGAAGGTTGACTAGCCAACCGGCGCTCGGCGGCGACCTGCGTCGCCGTACCCGCCCAGCCCGATCAATCATCGATCGCATGATCAGACCCGCGGGCGATCGAGTGGTCGCATGAGCGTTGCAACCAGTTGACGACTCAGCCCCTCACCGCTGAGATATGAATCGTGTGGACCCCAGCTGACGGATTGTGTTTGGACTCCTAGCCCGCGTCGCGATTACCTCCGCTCCGAGAACCCGATTCCGCCCCGGCCCTGTCGCTTTGCGTTGTAAAGGGCCTCATCTGCCCGTTGCCAAGGATGCGGCCACGTCTCAGCCGGGAACGGCACGGCCACCCCGCAGGTGACCGTGACAGCGACAGTGGTGCCGTCGAGCGCCTCCCGGACGGCGCTCGCGGCCGACTCGAACAGGATCATGGCGTCCGCGGCGCTTGTCTCCAGCAGCAAGGCGGCAAATTCGTCGCCGCCAACCCGCGCCAGGACGCCGGGAGCTCCGAGAGCCATCGACAGGCGCCCAGCCACGTGCCGCAGCACCTGATCGCCGATCCTGTGTCCGTGGAAGTCGTTCACCGCCTTCAGGTAGTCAACGTCCCACAAGGCGACGATCGTCGGCCGGACGCCGCCATGGCCAAAGTACGCTTCAGCGCGCTCGTCAAACGCGCGGCGGTTCAGCAGGCCGGTAAGCCGGTCGAACTGAGCAGCCCGACGAGCTGCATCTCCGTCGTCGATAGCGACATCCTCCTTCACGGTCTGGGTTTGGCATGGCGCACTTGTGTCGCTTCATGTCGGCCCGTTCCGCGAACCATGGGTGCTGCTGACTCCTTCTGTGGTTCAGCCCGTCGTCAGCACCACCACGCGGTTGTTCCAGATGTCCGACAGGTACACAGTGTCACCGCTGAATGCGATGGCAAACGGGTAGATGCCGGAGGACCCGTTGGACACCGAAGGGATGCCCATGCTCCCCTGGGTGGCGATTAAGTTGATGACACCGGCTGTGCTCATTGACACGGTCCCGAAGTTGCCGGTGTCCGAGACCCAGATGCTCCCGTCGGGAGCAACGGTCACACCCCACGGCACCTTGAAGTTCGTCTGGCCCTTGCCCGTCGGCCCGAGGAAGACGGTCCACGTGTTTGACGACGGGACGAAGCTCTGAATGCGGTTGTTGAGCGTGTCCGCGACCCAGATCGTGCCGCTGGAGTCGACGGCGATGCCTGTCGGCATGTTGAGGTCGCCCTTGGGGATCGTTTTCCCAGAACCCTTGCTCCCGTAACTCGCGTCCCAGGTCCACTTCGCATCACCCGTCTCTCGTGGCGGTCAGAATGGAGCCATGAGCGACCAACAGCTGGTGAAGGTCCTCGGTCCCTGGAAGCGCCGGCACCCGCGCGCAATCGCGATCATTGCGCTGGTCGACGGGACCCTCCTGGTCGCCCTCGCCGTGTGCCTGATGATCTTCGGCGCCGGCGGCTGGTTGCGTTTCGCGCTCCTGGTCCTCGGAGCCGCGTGGGCGTTCTACGGCGCCTACCGCTTCCCCCGGGCGATCCGCGCAACGCAGAACACCCACAGCTGAGCGCCGCCGCCCGCGCTGTTATCCTCGCGGTCGAATGTCCCTGCGTGAGATCGCGTGCTGAAGGTCGCTCTGCTGCAGGTCGCCAGCCCCGAAGCGGAATCCGTCGCGGCTCGTCGCGACCACGTCGGGCAGATGGTCGCCGGCGCCAAAGGCGCAGATCTCGTTGTACTGCCGGAGCTTTGGAACGTGGGCTACTTCGCGTTCGACAACTATCGCGAACTGGCCGAACCGATGAACGGCGACACCATGTCCGCCGGCCGGGAGTGGGCTCGAACACTGGGCTGCTACGTGCACCTCGGCAGCTTCGTGGAACGCGGCGCCGACGGCCGGCTCCACAACACCGCGGTGCTCATCGACCCTACCGGTGAGGTTGTTCACACATACCGCAAGATCCACGTCTTCGGGTACAAGTCTCGGGAGCCCGAACTGCTCACGCCGGGCACGGACATCTCCGTCGCCGACACGCCGCTCGGTGCCGTTGCCGCCACCACGTGTTACGACCTTCGCTTTCCGGAGCTGTGGCGGGATCTGATCGATGCGGGCGCGCACATCGTCATCGTCCCCGCCGCCTGGCCGGCAGCGCGCGTCGAGCATTGGCGCCTCTTCACGTCGGTCCGCGCCGTGGAGGAGCAGATCATCCTCATCTCGTGCAATGCGGTCGGCGAACAGAACGGCATCGCACTCGGCGGCCATAGCCGGATCGTCGACCCGTGGGGTGCGGTGCTCACCGAGGCGGGCGACAGCGAGGGCATCACCTGGTGCGATGTCGACCCCACGGTGATCGCTCGGGTTCGTGGGGAGTTCCCGGTGCTGCGCGACCGCCGAACCGGCGTGTCCAAACGATGACGCTGCGATTCCGACCGATCGACAGCGACTCCGACATCACGCTCGACGTGACGCGGCTGATCATCATTGGGTACACAGGCCGAGACGCCGCAGCCGTCGCCGCGCACATCGAGGAGCTGGCCGCAATCGGCATTCCACCGCCGGCATCGGTGCCCGCCTTCTTCGAGCTCGATCCAGGACTCGTCACGTCCGATCCAGTGGTCACGATCAGCGGCTCGAATACGTCCGGCGAGGTCGAGCCAGTAGTGATCCAGCACGACGGACGTCGCTACCTGGGCGTCGGGTCCGACCACACGGACCGCGACGTGGAGCGGACCGACATCGCCGCCTCCAAGGCCGTGTGCCCCAAGCCGGTCGGCCGCGAGGTGGTCGCCCTTCCGGACGACCTGGCCGCGCTGGACTGGGATGCAATCGAGGTCGAGTCCGATGTGGACGGCGAGCCCTACCAGCGGGGCAGCCTCCTTTCCTCGAGAACGCTCACCGACCTACTCGCGCGTATGACCGACACCATTGGCGAGCTCGAAGGCGACCTTGTCATCTTCTGTGGGACGGTCCCGCTGCTGACCGGTGCATTCCGCCCGGGGAAGAGTTGGCGACTGCAGCTACGGCTGGACGCGACGACGACGCTCACACATTCCTATGAGGTGCTCCCCGACAATGGCTAAGCCCGAGCACGAGTTCTTCGCCACCAACACCCTCACGTTCACGCCGTGTGCGGGAGCGGTCGCCAGCCTCACCGAGTCCATCCTCGCCACCGATCCCGAAACCGGTGTTGCCAGCTCGCTGATGCGCTTCGCCCCCGGTACCGACACCACGCCCAACGGGGTCCAGGCGCACGACTGCTGGGAGGAGGTGTACATCGTTGAGGGCTCGATCACCGATCTGCGGTTGAACCAGACCTTCGCCGCCGGGATGTACGCCTGCCGGCCACCGGGCATGCCCCACGGACCGTGGCGCAGCGACGACGGGTGTCTAACCTTCCAGGTGCGCTACCCGGCCTGAACACCTCGGTTCGCGACGGCCGCCGGCGACGCGTCGCAATTTGGGGTTCGCCGGTTAGACGCGTCGGTAGCGCATCTCCACAAACGAGTACGGGCCGTAGGCCGCGAGACCGGCTGCGACCATCAGCAGGAGCACGTTCCCAAACGGTGCGTGTGCAACAGTTCGCAGCGTCTGGTCGAGCCCTTTGGAAGCGTGCGCATTGTTGGCGGCGGCTGCCTGGATCACGAAGATGCCGACAAGCGCGAGCACGACTCCGCCCGCGCCGTTGCCCGCGATGCCAAAACCGTCCGCCCAGGCTCGCGCTCCCATCTTCTCGGCCACAAGCTATTCTGCAGACTTTCGGCCTTGGATTCAGGGGGGAACCGACCAATGACGTTGCAACGAACTGGCGCTCACCGACGTGGGCGTTGGCTGCGGGTGTGCCTCGCCCTGACGGTGATTGCCGCGCCGGTTTCGGCGCAACAGCTCCTCGGCGCGACCAGCGCCGCGGCCTCGAATCCTCCCCATATCATGCTCATCGTCGAAGAGAACCAGGGATACTCGCAGATCATCGGCAACGCGGCAGCGCCCTACATCAACAGCCTGGCGAGTTCGTATGCGTCCGCTACCAAATGGTACGGGCTGACGGATAGCAGCCTCGGGGACTACGTGGCCTTGATCAACGGAAGCATCGGACCGAACGGCTCTTCGACGCTGGTCGGCGAACTTGCCGCCCATGGGATCAGCTGGAAGGCGTACATGGAGGATATGCCTTCAGTCTGCTACAAGGGTAAGGGTGTGGGCAATTACTCCAAGGTGCACAACCCATTCGTGTACTTTCACAGCATCACGGGCGACCCAGCCCAGTGCGATCGCGTCGTGCCGTTCCTAGACAAAGGCAAGGGCTTCGCGAGCGATCTCAACGCGAACACAGCGCCGAGTTTCATTTACATCGTGCCCAACGTCTGCGACGACATGCATGACTCCTGCTCGCCACTCCACAATCAGATCAAGCAGGGCGATCAGTGGCTGCAGGCGACTCTGCCGACCGTATTCAGTTCATCGTGGTACGCGGATGGGGGCATCGTTATCATCACGTGGGATTCCGCCAAGACATCCGACACGAGCGGCTGGAACACCGGCGATGGAGGCCATATCCCCACCATCGTCATCTCGAAGACATCGCAGGGGACTTTTTCCAGCGGCGGCAACCACTATGGGACCCAGCGAGCCATCGAAGAAGCGTACGGAGTGGCGCTGCTCGGGGGGGCGTCCACGGCGGCCAACGGCGATCTGAGTTCCGCGTTCTGAAGGGCTTGAACCCATGTCTGCGCTGGGCTGGAGATGATGATCCATGACAAGGGGCTGCAAGGCGCTACCGGTACTCGTCATCGGTTCGTTGCTCGCCGCTTGTGGGAACAGCAGCCATCCGACCCGTGGATCCGTTCGCACGTCCGGGCCGAGCATGACGTCAACCGCAACCTCGACGATTGCCCCGACGCTGTCGCCGACGGCACAGCCGGCAGTGCCGACGCCGGCACGCACCCAGGGACCGGCAAGCACGCCGCCACAGAACACCTCGTCGCACAATCCCTCGCCGCCCACCCGTCCGCACGTGTTGCTGATCATGCTCGAGAACAAGGGATATGGCGCGACGCTCGGGTCCTGTGCTGCCGACTCCTACCTCTGCTCGCTCGCTTCGCAGTACATGAGCGCGACAGCCTGGTACTCGGTGGGTCATCCCAGCCTGCCCAACTACCTGGCGGTCACGAGCGGATCGACTCAGGGGTGCTCAGGCGATACATGTTCGGTCGGCATCAGCGCCACGGATCTCGGTGGCCAGTTGACCACCGCCGGGATCCCATGGCAGGCGTACATGGAGTCAATGCCCTCGGCCTGCGATGACATCGCTTCGAACGGGGCATATACGCGCGTGCACAACCCCTTCGCGTATTTCACTGACAACGCGAGCAGTTGTCGCGACGTCCCCTATCCGGGCGCCGGCGGCCTGCTCGCTGCTCTCGATGGCTCGGCTGCACCCGATTTCGTGTGGATCAGTCCGAACCTCAACGACGACATGCACAATGGCTCGGTCGAGCAGGGTGATGCCTGGCTCAGGGCCAATCTGGCGCCTGTGCTCGACTCCACATGGTTCACTCGTGCCCGCGCCACGGTCATTGTCACCATGGACGAGAACGACATGCAGCCGGCCCCGGCGGGCGGGCAGATCCCATTCGTGGTCATCTCGAGCACGGCCAGAGGTGCCGGCGCCTTGACCACGCATGGCAATCTCTACGGCACGCTGCGCTCGATCGAGGAGACGTTCGGCTTGCGCCTACTCGGGGCCGCGCAAGTCCCGAGTAACGGAGACGTCGTCAGGTACTTCGGCTGACCGGGTCCTGCTCGAGCGGCGCCACGCCCGTGGCGCCGCTCGAGAGATCAGTTCAGAACTTTCCTGGGCCCGGCTTGCCATGTTTCGTCGTCGGACTCGACAGGACGCACTGGCCTGAGCGCATGCCTTCGACATGGTTTGGCTGAGGGATGCGCGGATAAAAGCCGGTAACCGGATTTTCAGCGCTATCCCACGCCATGCTGTTGTCCCTGCATGTGAGGTTGCCCTCGATGTGGTTCTCGACAATCTCGATGGCGTCTGTATCCGCCAGCTGGTTGTTGAGCAGCCAGAAGCTCCCGGCGAGGCGAACGCGGGCGATACCCATCCAGCATGACGTCACGTTTTCGATGTGCAGGTTGCCTTTGACGGTGCTGTCCTCGAAGGCACTGTACACGGGGCTCCCGAACACCGCGAAGACGCCCGTCGGTGTGCAGTTGAAGCCGCCGCCACCACCGTTCTCGCTCACATCGCCGCCGACCCATGTGTTGTGCACGACGACACCGAGGGGAGCGTCGGTGTCGAGGTTGCCCTCGATCTTGTCATGGCTCGACAGTGTTGGGCTGCTCTGGCTCGGGTCGTCGATGCATGCAAAGCTCGTTGGCAAGCAGCCGAGCAATAGAGTGGCGCCCGCGTCGACCTGAAGGTTGCCATCCACGGTCAGACGAGAGGATCCCCGACCCGTTTGGTCGTTTAATGCGAACGCGGCAATCAGGGCGCTGCCGTTGAGCACCGTCAGGTTGCCTCGAACCGTCGCCGGCCCACTGTTCACGAAGCAGGCGCCGCTGACCACAACATTGTCAAACGAGCCGGCCAGCACACCCGGCGCGGAGACGGATCCCGAGCAGACATGAGCTCCACTTGCCACCGCCGGCACCGAAGCGACGGCGGCATAGCCTGCGCTTCCGAGCAAAGCAGTTGCGGCCGCGAGACCGCCCATTTTGGACAAACCCAGCATCGCCATTCCTCCTATGGAAGCCTCTTCGTCCCGACCCTCATCGCGACGTGACCAACGCTATGCGGGGTTTGCCCCGCTCGGCGCAATAGTAGCCATTCCCACCGCTCGTTTTGTTGGCAGTCAGCCTCAAGACACACGCACAAGGCGGGCCAGGTCTACCGCGATCACGGCTCCTTGGCTGGTGACACCCTGGAAAGCCGGCAGCGGCCCTGTCCTCGCGCCGGAATCTGACGATTGGCCCGGCACGCCGCGGTCTAACGGAAACTCACCTGGAGGCGCCCAGGATGAGTTGGAAGCACCCTCGCCAGCGCTTGCTCGTCGCTCATCTTCACGTTATGGGCCTCGCTCGCATGCTCCTCGACGATCAGGACCAACGCCTCCTCGGGGCCCCGCTCTTCAAACCCGCAGTCGCACCTGATGAGCAGCTCTGGTGTCGTGGTGTTCTGACCCACGCTCTCGATCCTCCTGTCCTCTGATCCCTGTGCGTCCGACGCTACCACGCCGCCCACTAACATCGAGTTAAGAGGTATCAAGCGCCAGTTATGGCCGACGGCGTCTGAAACCGGTGTCACCGCGGGTCATTTGCGCCAAACAACGCGCGAGGTGGGTGATCGCGGTGGAGCACCGCCGGTGGATGTCGTCGCACAATCTGGCCTTGACACCGCGCTAGTCGCCGCAAGAAACGCCAACCAACCCCGTGATCGACGCGCCGGCTCGCGTTTTACAAGTCACTGATCCAATGGATGAGTCACTGACAGTTAATCCGTTCGTCGATACCACGGGCGCAATGAGAAGGCCGGCGATCGAGCTGTTGGCGATGGTTACTGCTGCGGCGTCGCCCACGGTGAGGTACTCGTTCGGATTGGTCATCTGCTCGTGGTTGATCGTTATATGACTACTCACATCGGTCGGATTCTTGATGATCCCGCCAAGACCTGAGGTGACAAAGGCATTCAAGGTGATGTAGTCCGAATCGGTCACGTACCAGCCTGGAGGCGACTTTTCGTAGATCCCCGGTGTGAAGGCGTAATTGTTCACCGTCACGTTCTGATCGATGTAGATGGCCATACCCCACCCCGTGTCCGTGATGTTGGAGACGCGGCCGTTCCACTGACAGGAGAAATCGAGATCGGCGTTGCCCCCGGTCCCTTCACCGCTCAAGATGATGTCATGGACAAGGTTGCCGCTGCGATGAACTCCGTACTCGGGACTTCCGGGCTGGTCGTTACAAACTGCGGTGACTCTCAGAGCAAAGGCGTTCGCGTTGTGGGCGCCAAGGAATGTCGCATGCTCGATTGTTGTGTCGTTGCCGTAGTCGTGAACAGGGTCTCCCGCGTTGTAGGTTTGGGTGTCGACGGTTAGTCCCGCGAATACGTTTCCAGTTGTCTGTTCAAACGCGAACACCGTCTTCGGGTTACTGATCCCGGGATAGGCAACTGTCCCCACCTTCTCGACGATCTTTGTATGCAGACGACCAGCTCCCAACACATCAACCGTGTTCGGTCCGGTGATCTTGAAGTCGACCGCAGCTCCGTCGTTGTCGTTCAGCAGGTAGGTCCCGGCTGGGAAGTCGACCGTAGAGATCCCGGGTATGGCCTCGGCTGCCGCAATGGCACTACGAATTGCCACTGTCGAGTCCTGTAGCCCGCTGCGATCCGCACCGTATGTGACGACGTTGAAAACCAGGCCAACCGAGGACGGAAGTGCCTCGGTTTCAGCTTCACTTGACGACACTCCCGGAGCGGCGGGAGACGCTGCCACGTTACTTTCAGATGTCATCCGGCTCGCTGCGGATCCGTCGGCCGCTATTTCGGTCTGATTTGATGCCGGGGAAAATGAAGCCTCGGCTTGGGGCGCGACGGCCGCGTTCTGCACCGACGAGGCCACTGGAGCGAAGGTTGCTTGGCTGTCGGTGGCCAGCACCACCAGCCCTAGCATGGCGATCGCTGCGCCCAAGCAGCGGCGAGGGGTCATTGAGGCGCACCTCCCGGACACGTACGAATCACGGTCAAGCGTGAAACGCCGCGACGTCGTAGGCGATCGAGAACACCTGGGAGGCATCGATGCCGACCGAGACGGGAGCACTCTGGTTCACCGTGCTCCCGATCCCGAGCTGGCCCTCGTTGTTCTGGCCCCAGGCCCAGACGTTGCCGGTGCTGTCGATCGCGTACTCTGAAGCACCGCCCGAGTTGGCAGAAACAAAGGTGGTCCCCGCGGGGACGAGCACAGCGACTGGGAGAGGCTTGTGGCCCTTGAAGGCGCCGATACCCAGCTGGCCGTATGCATTCTCGCCCCACGAGTAGACCGAGCCGTTCGTGAGGATCGCCACCGTCTGTCCGTTGTTTGAGAGACTTCCGCCCTGCGACACGGAAGCAACGGATGCCGGCAGGCTCACTTGCACAGGCACGTCACTCACCGATGTCGAGCCGTCACCAAGCTGACCGGCCTTGTTGTATCCCCAGTCCCAGTACGAGCCGTCCGCCATGAGTGCGCCGGAGTCCTCCCAGGCCGTCTGGACCGAGATGACCTGTTCAGCGGGGAGCCCTGTGACGAGGACTGGGCTGATCGAGTTGGTGAACGTGCCATCACCGAGCTGCCCTGCGACATTGTTGCCGCAGGCATACAGCTGTCCTGACGACGTGTAGTAGAGGGCGTGGTTGTTCTGCCCGCTCGCGAGCGTGACGTCGTGCTGCAGCACCGTAGCGGTAATCATCTGCGGCACCTTCTTGTTGACAGCTGTGCTGCAGAGGTCACCGCCCCCGCCCGCGCCCCAGCCCCACGCGTTGCCACTCGTGTCGATGGCCATGCCTGTTTTCTGCGGCATGGGGCTCGGGAGCGACGCGATAGAAACGCCGGCAGGGAACTGCACCTGCACCGGCGTGCTGATGTAGCCCGTTCCCGAGGTGCCGTTGCCGAGGGCGCCCTGCGCCTCACTGCCCCAGGCCCAGACCGTCCCTATCGACGTCAGCGCGTACATGTCGCGGTCCGACCCCGAGATTTGCACGATAGTACCGGGAACCCCGGTGATGATCTGCGGCGTTTTGCTGACGGTCGCCTGCAGGGAGAAGGTGCCCCATGAGTACAGGCTGCCGGTCTGCGTCCCTGCGGTCGATGCGGCGACCGTCGCGCTTCCGAGACCGAGGATAAGGGTGACCAACGATGCCGTACCAACCAATCCGGTTATCCATCGCCTACGCATGGCCCTCTCCCTCAGCATTTTTATCGATCGGCTCACGATTCGGGTTGTGGTTTTTTATCTGCCCGAACGACCGCTCCGATCACGCGACAGAGCTGCCGCACAGGCCGAGCCGGAGTTGTACGCGAGTATGCGCTCGGTGCGCAGCCTCGGTCAACAAAGCTCATCGCTTTGGATAACAACAGCTCGAGTGACTCATGCTGATGCACTGGATCGCTCGTCACCTCGCGATGCCGAGTTATTCGGTTGAGGCCTCATGCGGGCGCCAGCTCGAAGTTCTGGGTTGTCGTCATCCCGGCGGTCACGGATACCTCCATCGACTCCGACACATATCCAGCCGCGGACGCAGTGACCGCGTACGTCCCGGGCTCGACGTCGCTCAGCGCGTAGAAGCCATTGCTGTGGTCGTGGTGCGAGTGTTCCTCGAACAGCGGCAGGAGGTCGCCGTCGGCAGGACTCGCCGCGCCGCCGAGATAACCAAGGTCGTACGTTTCCTCGATGGTGCACAGCGTCCCTTGCCGTTCCAGCCGATTTCGCCGACCGCGATCTGGGTGGTAGCGGCAGTCGTGCCGGTCGATGCGGGTTCGGAGCTGCGGGTGCCGGTGGCGGTCACGTCGAGCGGCGAGGACGACGTGCCGGCGACCGTGTGCACATTGTGGACTACGTGGTCTCATTTCCAATCAGCCGCGCAGCCTACGCGCCCCGCCTTGCGCCGTCAGTACGCGGGAAGACTGACGGCGGTTCCATGCATCGAGGCAGGTTCGAATCGATCCCGAAGTGCGCCAGCCGCTGCGAACGCGCCCAAATGTCATGTTGGCAACTGCTAGTCTCGCCTCGCGCGGCCGGCAAGGAGGTTGCTTCGGCCCGCGGAAGGGATACGAGATGATGCCTGGTTTGACTGAAATTCACGTGGGAGCCTCGTCGCCGGCTGCGGGACTCGCGACAACCCATTTGCGCAGGCGGTGGAAGGTTCTCGGCGCCGTCCTGCTGGCGTCCCTCGGGCTGGCCCTCGGGATTGGACAAAGCAACTGGGGACGAGCGCAGACGACGTTCAGTCCAAGCATCGTCGTGAATGCAAGCCAGGCGCTCGGGCCTATCAGCCCGGGGCTCTTCACCAACAACCAGCGATACGAAGACGGTGGCACCGGTGTTCTCGACCTTTCGACACTGTCTTCGGATCCAACCATTGTTCCAGTGAAACCCGATATCGTCGCGTATGCGAAGCAGGAAGGCGTCACCGGCCTCAGATTCCCCGGAGGCACGCAAGGCGACTATTACAACTGGGAAGCCGGTATCGGGCCCGTTCTCAGTCGACCCACGTGCGCGAACCTGGCCGGTCCTCCGGCTGCTTGCAACTCCTACGGAATCATGGAACACATGGAGTTCATGGAAGCCATCGGTCCGGCTGCCGTCGCGTGGACCGGCATTACCCTCGCGCGCAACATTCGCGCTCAGGATGCTGCCAATTTTGTCGAGTTCATGAACTCGCCGGACGACGGCAACCATCCCTGGGCAGCGCTACGAGCCGCGTACGGCCACCCGGCCCCCTACGGGGTCCGATTCTGGGCGCTCGGCAACGAGGTGATCGCGGACAAGCGCTATTTCCCAGACGTCAACGCCTGGCTGGATGGCTATTCAATCAATGGCGTCTCCGTATGGGACGGCGCACTGAACATTCGCAATGCGATGAAAGCAGTCGACCCAACCATTGATGTGGGCACGGGCTGGTCTCCGAAGAACAACGACATCTTCAATGCATTGCAGGCGCGGAACACTCGCTTTGACTTTGCTGACGTCCACGGGCTCGGCGGTGCACAGGGAACGGGTACCACCTCGACGATCCAGAACTACACCGCGGTCAGCGCAGCGTCGCATAGCGCGGACAAGACCGTCGCGCTACAGAACATGATCAACGGGCCCGCGTATCCGGCCCTGAACGGAATGCTCATCTACTCCTGGGAGATGGATGTCTCTGACGTCGCCCTTCGCTTCAGCCTGAGCCACGCTCTCACAAATTCGGTGATGATGGACGAGTACATCGCCAACCACCTCACTTTCGAATCGCACACGCCATTTAGTGCGCTCAACACAAAACCACCCGAGACAGCACGGGCGGAGGATGTCGAGTTCTACCCGAGCGTCCCAGCCGACCCCACCGGGAACCAGTACGTCACCTGGATCGCCACGGCTCCGTCGTATACCTACATGTTGTACGCCTACGACCTCGGCACCAAGTCGGTGGCATCCGCGATCAGCTCCGATCCGACCGCGACCGTGAACAAACTGAGCGTCAATCTGCTCTACGTCACCGCAGCGCTGGACGACCAGGGCGATGTTCTCGGTGTCATCGTCACCAATACGGACGTCAGCAACGCCTGGACCGCGTCCCTGACTCTCGAGGGGTTTGCAGCCGGCAATGCCGCGGTCGAGCAGGTGAATGGACCGGACGTGACCTCGGTCGACACACCGGCTGCGCCCACGACCGTCCAGGACGTCGCCTTGCCCGGTTTTGCGGTTCCAGCCTCGGGCACCTTCAGCTACACGTTCCCGGCACACTCGGTCACAGCCATCGACTTCTCGGCTGCAACGTCGTAGTCCGCCGGGCTCGTCGACCGCCTATCGTCGCGGATGACCCGCTCGAAGCGCTCGCGGCGGTTGCTCTGTTTTCTTTATACTAGGGCGAGCCACGCGGTCAGGCCACCGTGACGCCTGGCTGGGAACTGAGGGGACCAAGGGGAATTAATGTCTGGGGGCATCCATTCGAGAGGCCGCGCGTCCGGAATCCGCCGGCTCAGCATCGTCCTGGCCGGCCTCGGCTCGGTCGCGGGCATGTGGTCCGCAACGGGAGCCACCTCGGTGCTTGCTGCGCCCAAGGCTCCGACGTCCGGTCATGCAGCCACCACCGTCAAGGCCGGCGCGGTCACCACGCAGGACTGGCCGACATACCTGCACGATGCCGCGCGCACCAGTGTCAGCGGCGACACGACGATGAGTCCGGCGAACGTGCAGTTCCTGCAGAAGAACTTCAGCGCAGTCACAGGTGGCGTCATCGCCGCTGAACCGGCGATCGTGAACGGCGTTGCCTACGTCGGGTCGTGGGATGGGTACGAGTACGCGATCAATGCGAACACGGGCGCCGTCATCTGGAAGACATTCCTCGGGACGGTCACTGATCCCCCGTGTGCGCCCCCGAATGAGGGCATCACATCCTCGGCCACCGTGTACAACGGCGTGGTCTATGTCGGAGGTGCGAACGACGCGAACGGCGAGGAGCAGTGGTACGCGCTGTCCCCTACGAACGGCGCGATTCTCTGGCAGGTTCCCACCGGCCTCGGCCCGGTGGCCGGCCCGTACTACAACTGGTCCAGTCCGCTTATCATCACCGACCCGGCGGACGGACTTCCGTACGCGTATATCGGCACGGCCAGCGACTGCGATGCCCCACTTGCTCAGGGCCAGCTGCTGAAGGTCTCGTTGACGACTCATCAGGTGGTCGCCATCACGCCGATGGTCCCGTCCGGGCAGGTCGGTGGCGGTATCTGGACGTCACCGACGTACGACGCCACGACCAACAAGATCTTCGTGTCCACAGGAACGCTCAACCTCTACTCGCAAACGCTCTCGCAGGCAGTCGTCGCCATCAACGCCACCACCATGGCTGTGGTCGATCACTGGCAGCTGCCCTTCGAGGCCGCGGTGAGCGACTCCGACTGGGGCACCACGCCGACCCTCACAACCGACGCGAACGGCGACCAACTCGTGAGCCTGGCGAACAAGAACGGCATTCTCTACACGCTCAACCGCAACAACATGGCGGCAGGACCCGTCTGGCAGTACCAGATCGCGTACGGCGGTGACTGCCCAACGTGCGGTGACGGCTCGATCGCTTCAGGCGCCTTTGCCAACAACGTCCTGTACTACGCAGGCGGGAGCAACAGCGATTCGAGCGGCATCGGTCATGGCGGTTCGGTCACCGCTTTCAACGCAGGCACCGGCGCGGTGCTCTGGAAGCACGAGACGAACTCTCCCGTCCTCGGCTCCATCATCTATGACAACGGTCTGATCTTCGACGGCCAGGGCTCGATCATCGAGGCACTGAGCGCCGCAACCGGCGCGTCCCTCTGGACGTACAACCTCGGGGCTGGCACGTACGCCGCTCCTGCGGTGGCCAATGGCATGCTCTACCTCGGTGGGGTCAACGGCGACTTCTACGGATTCGGCCTGCCGGCGACGCTCCCGGGATCGCCGCCACCCGACCCCAACTGCCCAACGGGCTTCACGTGTCAGGACCTCGACAAGCCCGGGATCGCCGGCAGTGAGGTCGTCAACAGCAACGGGAGCGTCACGGTCACCGCGTCGGGAAACGGCCGCACCCAGGGCGATCAGATGCGCATCATCACCGAGCCCGCGAGCGGTGATTTCCAGATCTCAGTCGAGGACATGTCCGAGACCGCGGGCAACCTCACCGGCTTCAGCCAGCCGCAGGTCGGCATCGTCATCCGCCAGAGTGCGGCGCTCGGTGCACCGTTCTACACGGCACTGCAGGATCCGACGTACCCGGGCGAGAACGAAACCGTCGCCAACGTCATCATGTATTACCGCGATTCGTGGGGCGGCCCGGTGGTGGAGCTGACGCAGAATTACCCGCTCGCCTTCCCGCGGTACATCATGGTCCAGCGCCACGGCGACACCTTCCAGACGCTGTTCAGCTCCAACGGCAAAAACTACACACTGATCAGCGCCACGGTGCACACGATGGTGATGCCCACCACACTCCTGGCCGGGGTGGGGGTTGCTTCGGGCACACCCACGGCGACGACTACCGCGGTGTATCAGAATCTTGCCCTCGGACCACCCACGCAAACCTACACCGAGCAGAACGAGCCGCACGCGTGCCCGACCGCCTGGACTTGCACGGACGTTGGCGCGGGCTCGCCGATCGGGGACGAGACGTTGGTGAACGGCGTCTGGACGATCTCCGGAGGCGGAGAGGGGATCAACCTCGCTGCGGACGGAATCGGCAATAACCGGATCGCCGACCAATTCCATTACGTGTACAAGCCTATGACGGGTGACGGAACCATCACCGGACGGCTGACCTCGATCGCAAATGGCAGCGCGACAGCACAGACCACGCTGATGATGCGCGCTGATACGTCCATCGGCTCACCTTTCTACGGTGTGGTCGTGACGCCCAACCTCGCAGCGACCATCGAGTGGCGGACGAACAACCTCATCCAGCAGCGGGTGACGATTCCCGTCGGCACCCTGACGCTCCCGACGTGGTTCCAGATCAACCGCTACACCGATACCACGCAGTCACCCGCTGTGACGTACTACAGCCTGCTCACCTCGACCAACGGGACGACCTGGACCGAGGTCAATGGATCGACGGTCGCTCTCAATCTCGGTGCGCATCCCCTTGCCGGGATGGGTGGCTCGCAGGCCAACCCGCGCGCCCTCAACAAGTCGACGTGGGACAACGTCAACACCGCTACCGTTAGCACGAAGCCGCCGGGGGTCTGTCCGCAGGGCTACACCTGCCAGGACATCGGCGACGGCTACCAGTCCGGAAGCCAGGAATTCAGCGGCAACGGTACCTGGACGTTCTCCGCAGGCGGCCCGGACATCTGGGATGTGTACGACTTCTTCCACTTCGTCTCGCAGCCGCTTGCCGGCGACGGCACGGTGAGTGCAGAGATCACCTCCGCCGGCCCGGTGAACTATGACGCCGAGTGGCAGAAGTCCGGCGTGATGATGCGCGGCTCCACAGATCCGCAGTCGCCGTATTACGGCGTGTTCGTGACGCCACAGCACGGGTTGGCCGTGCAGTGGCGAACGACTCAGGCCGGGTTGACCAGTCAGGTGCTCGCGCCCGGACCTTCACCGGAGTTTCCGGTGTACCTGATGATCGGAAGATGGACAGACCCGCACCCTGGCGGTCAGACCTACTACACCGCGTACTGGTCGACGGACAACGTCAACTTCACGGCGATCCCCGGTTCCACGATTGCGCTGACCCTTCCTGCCACGGTGCTGGCCGGAATGGCAGCGGATTCGTACAACGAGAAGACCATCTTCCCGGTCGTCTTCAACGCCTTCGCCCTGTTCAGCGATACCGAACCGGTGCCTCCGGGTGCCTGTCCGGCATCCGTCGCCGGGTGCGCTGACATCGGTGGCGCGACACCCGCAGGTATGCAGACGCTGGCCAACGGCACGCTGACGATGACCGTCGGCGGCGGTGACATCTGGTTGGGGGCAGATCAAATGCACCTGGTGTGGCAGAACCTTGCCGGTGACGGTGTGGTGAGCGCGCGAGTCGTCTCGCAGCAGAACACGGGCGCATGGGCTAAGGCAGGCGTGATGATGCGCGCCACCACCGACCCGGGCTCGCCCTATTACGCTGTGTTCGTCACACCGAGTAGCGGCGTCGCCGTCCAGTATCGCGCCACGGCCGGCGCGAACACTTCGCAGATCGTCATGCCCGGCACGACGCCGGCGTACCTCCAGGTAACTCGTTACACCGACAGCGGTGGTACGACCTGGTACACGGCCTGGACATCAACCAACGGCACTACCTGGACCGCCGTCGCCGGGTCCACAGTCGCGCTTGTCATGCCAGGCGCCCTGCTCGCAGGCTGGGGCGGTGATGCGACGAGCCAGACGACCAGCAGCCAGATCGTCTTCGACACGCTGGCGGTGACCGTGGGCGCTTCCGCGCCTCCCGGGCTGTGTCCGACCGGCTGGAGCTGCGCGGACCTCGGAGGCGCGACTCCTGCCGGAGGCCAGAACCTGTCCGGTGGCGCGTGGACCGTCTCGGGTGGTGGCGGCGACATCTGGGGTGTGAGCGATCAGTTCCGCTTCATCGACACGCCGGCAGCCGGTGACGGCACCATCAGTGCCCAGGTCACGTCCCAGCAGGCCACGAACCCCTGGGCTAAGGCGGGAGTGATGATGCGCAGCACGGCCGATTCCGCATCTCCGTATTACGCCGTCCTCGCCACGCCGGCCAACGGAGTGGCGGTGCAGTGGCGCGCCACGCAGGGCGGCGCGACCGACCAGCTTGTCGTTCCGGGCACCGTCCCGCTGTACCTCGAGGTCTCGCGATGGACCGACACGAGCGGCGCGACGCCGGTGACGTACTACTCCGCGCTCACGTCACCCGACGGGGTTACCTGGACGACCGTCCCGGGCTCCGCCGTGGCGATGACGCTGCAGGCGAACTACCTCGATGGCATCGCAGTGACATCGCACGACACCAGCCAGCTCAGCAGCGTCGGACTCTCGGCCGTGCAGATCGGTACAACGTCGACGGAGCCGCCCGGTGTCTGCAGCGCCGCATACACCTGTGCCGACATCGGTTCGACGACCCCCGCCGGGACTCAGACACAGACGCCCACGGGGTGGACCATCCAGGGCGGCGGAGGCGACATCGCAGGAACGAATGACCAGTTCCGTTTCGTCGAGCAGGCACTTCCCGGAGACGGGACTATCAGCGCTCGGCTGGCGTCACTAAGCAATTCCAACGCGTGGACCAAGGCCGGGCTCATGGTGCGCGCAGACACGACTGCTGGCGCCGCGTATTACGCGCTGTTCCTCACGCCGGGCAATGGCTTGGTGGTGCAGTATCGCAATGCTGCCGGAGCTGTCACCAACCAGCCCGTTCTGCTCAGCGGGCCTGCGGCGCCGCTCTATCTCAGCATCACGCGAACGGGCACGACGTTCTCGGCGTCGACGTCGCCGGACGGCGTCACCTGGACTCCGGTCGCCGGATCGTCCGTGCCGCTGAGCGGCCTCACGGGCTCGTTGCTCGCCGGGATGGCCGTCACGTCGCACGACACCAGCCTGCTTGCCACCGCGGTCTTCAACGCAGTCAACATCTGAGGACCGCGTCGCACGCTATGGGCGGCACAGTCGCGCAGCGGCGAACGTCGCCGGTGTCGCCGGTCCGACGTCGTAGCTTGTCGGTGCGACCTGGTAGCCCAGGTTCCAGAAATTCGCACCACTCGACCCCTCAGCGAAGACCGTCTCGCACATGCCGCGTAACTCGGCTGCCCGTTTTGCGTCGCCATCCGACTGCTGCCAGCCGAACTCCTCGTCGATCCATGGTTTGCCGATCGATGTGCAGTACGCGGCGACCGTTCCAGAGTAAGCAAGCATGCCGCCATACGTTTTGATGTCGCAGAGGTCGACTGTCGGTAACGCGAAGATCGCCTTCCAGTCGATCCCGGATGTGGGTTCGTTGAGGTATCCGAGCCCACCGGGACCCACCGCGACCGTCGCGCCGAGCTGCTTCCACAATCCCGTGGTGCGAGCGTAGAAATCGGTCAGCTCCTGTGTCGTGTAGGAGAGCGTGCACGCCTGGCCCGTTGCGGGCGCCATGAAGGTGTGAGTGCCGACGGGAAGGGGCTCACCGCTGATGCCAAGCGTCGCGATCGTCGGATCGTCTGCGTACAACCGGCCCGTGACCGTGTTGCGCCGCGTCGCGACAAACCTGAGGAACGCAGTCCAGTCGGACGTGTAGGGATTGATGCAGCTGCTCCACAGAATATTCCGATAGTCGCTGAGGTCCAGGTCGACATGCAGACCGACTGCTCCGGCGTCCGCGATCATCTGATCGACCTGCTCCCACGTCGTTGCGGCGTATGGCGTCGAGGACGGGATACCGTCGTCCGAGAAGAAATTGATGATGCGGATCGTGTCCAGTCCCGCCCGTTGCGCGAGCGCAACCGTGCCCGTCGGGTTGAGGAAACCGGACTGCTCCGGGCGGAGTCCCGGGTTGTACACGCTCGCTCCATTCATGTACCAGGGCGACCCGTCCACGCACAGGTGCGTGGCGCATACGGTCACCTGGGTGGGAGCGGGCTCCTGGAGCGCGATCGGAGTCGGCGTCGCACTCGGCGAGGCTGTGACACGCCCAACGCCATCCGGGTGTAGTCCAGCGGCGTGATGTTGGCCGACGAGCACCAGGACGAGCACGAGGACGAGCGCGGCGACCAGCGCCGCTGCTGCAGCGCTGGCGGTTCGTCGGCTCCTGCCCAGACTGATAGCGCTCCTCCGACGGCTCTCGCTGGCACCGCGATGTCGACGGTCCTCGGACCCTGTCCACCGCCGGCCCAGAGTTCTCGAAGGCCGTCACCCCGTTGTATAGGATGTGCGCGTCTCAGCCGATGACGCCTGGCCTACGGGAGAGTGCCGAATCCGAGCATCCGACGACGAAGTTGCAGCGAGCCGTGACGACGCCGTGACAACCGGAGGCCTGAAGGGCGGGCTTCGGCTGGGGGCGAGCCTATGCTGCGTGGGGCCACGACAAGAGCAAAGCCGCCGTGAGGTGGTGACGCAAAGCCACGGGTCTCAGCGCGAGACAGCCGGGTTACCGAAGGATCGTGGGTGCCGGCAATCGGAGCCCAGATGATTAGAACTGTGTCCGCTGCGACCGTTGTCCTGATGGCAACCGCTGCGTGGGGCGCCACTGCCGCCGAGTCCTCGCACCGGCTGACCGCCGCATCCCAAATCACGGCCTCAGGCCAGGCGACAGCGCCGCCACGCCTGCCCTCGCCCACGCACCGCCTCGCGCACGCGGTGCCGAAGAGCATCCACACTCCCGAGCCCATACCGCCGACGGGTCCGACGCCAACCGCTGTCGCGAGTGCGGCGCCGTCGCCGACTCCGAGCTCCACGCCGAGTCCGAGCCCGCCGCCGCCTCGCTCATCCTTCGTCACGGTCTGCGGCACGGCGTTGTGCGCGGATGGGGTGCGGTTCGATGAACGAGGCGCGACCGCGTATGGGCAGTACGGCGACCCGGCAGGCGAAGTGGCGCTCGCCCGACGCGCCAATCTCGACACGCTCGAGCTCGTCGAGTTCGATACGCGCTATCACACGCTTTCGGATACGGAGTCGAGCGCGACCTGGGACCGCGTCGACGCCTTCATCGCCGCCGCCCATGCCGGAGGGTTGCACGTCATCCTCAACCTGAGCGAGTACGGCCAGTCACTGCAGGCGGCCGGACAGCCGCCGGTCGTGACGGATTGGGGTCCGTACCTCAGCTTCATCGCCAGCCGTGTCAATACGGTGACCGGGATCAGGTACGCCGATGATCCGACGATCGCCATGGTCGAGTTGTGGGGCGAGATCCCTGCGCCCAACTATCCGAAGCCCGTCGGGACCACCCAACAGATCACCGACTTCTACTCGCGATCGCTCGCCGAATGGAGGGCTGACGCCCCGAATATCCTCGTCAGCAGCGGCGGTTTCTCATACATCAACGATCCCAACAGCGGGATCGACTGGAAGACGATCATGGCCGATCCCGGCAACGCCGCCTGCGACGTCGAGGTGAACTCAGACGCCGACCTGAGTGTGAGCGTCCCGAGTGTCGCCGCATACTGCCGATCGCTGGGGAAGCCGTGGTTCCTCGCGGCGTGGAGCTCGTGCTTCGGGGCGTCGCGTGGCTCGTGGGATCTCGACTATTGGGCTTCCGATGCTGCGATGGCCGCGCACGCCAGAGTGATGATCGGAGTCGCGGACGGCGTGTCCGTACCGGCGCCGTTCGGCGACGATTTCTGGAACATCGGTGACACCGCGGCGGTCACGGGAACCTGCGACATCGGCCCGCAGTTTCCACTCACCTTCGCCGCGATCGGGTAGCGCCGAGCGGCGGTCGCGCGTCAGCCCGTTCCGGTCCCGTTCACCCGGTACAACCGCCAGTTGGTCGCATCGTCGCTCACGCTGTTGAACTGCTTGACCAGCGTTCCCAGGCCACCACCATTGGCATAGGCGCCTGGATAGGCGCGGTTGATGGCGTCGAGCTTGCCCAACGCTTGCTCCGACGGCACCAGGAAATAGCGCACGCCGTTGCCGGACGGATCGGCGAGCACTTGCTGGAAGTCGCGGTCCGAGGTGATCACGTACTGCTGCGTGTTCGACGATGACATCACGATGTCGAATCCGAGGAAGTCGTCGACGAGGACGGTCCCGCGGCCAAGGTGCAGCGAGTCGACGTACTGGCTCACGTGGTGATCGGTGACGAATCGCAATGACGCCAAGCGTTCGGCCTGGGTGAGTGGTCCGCGCTGCACCAGCGCTTGGAGCTCTGCCGCGTACCCGACATTGATCGTCGGATCCATGACGGCACGGTAGCCGGCCTGAACCGACAGCGACATCAGCACAATCCCGACGATGGCGGCGGCGGTCGTGCCACCGGTCCACAGCCAGCGCAATGACCGACGCCGCCAAACGTGCTCGGGTCCGCGTGGCGGGGACTCTCGTGAGCCGGATTTACTCCGGCGGGCCAGTGTGACTCCCACCATCAGAATCACCAGCGGGATGACGACGATGAAGTAGCGGAGCAGTTGGAGCACGCTCCCGCTGACCTGGGCATAGAACATGAACGCGACGACCGCGGCGAGTACGGCTGGTGCCGCCAGTGCGATCCAGTCACGCCGCCACACGATCACCGCGACGCACGCCACGATGACGACCGGCAGGAACGGTTCAAGGGCGAGCATCCAGTGCAGCGCCTGACTCGAGGCAGCAAGCTCCTGTCCCAGCGTGAGCGACGTCGACAGCCCGCGCGACTGCAGCTGCGCCGAGTTGCCGTAGCTGGATGAGAGCTGCTGGAACGCTGTGCCGGTGATCAGCCAGCTGGTCAACGCCCAGAGCACAAACGCCGTGGCGAAGGGGGCCACGACGATGAAGGCGTCGAGCATTGCGGCGCGCACGCGTTGTCGCGTCGCGCTCCTGGTCCGTATGAAGGTGGCGAAAGCGACGATGACCACAACGGCCGCGGCAGCTGCGGTTGCCTCATATCGCGTGAGATAAAGCATGGCCAGGTAGAACCCCGTGCTGACGAGCGCCGAGATCTCCTGTGTCCGCAGCCAGCGCTGCAGATGGCGCGCCACCAACAGGAGGAAGAAGATGAACATCGCCTCACTCATCGAGTTGATGGCATAGAGAATGATCATGGGGTGCAGCGCAAAGGTCGCAGTCAGCAGCCAGCGCACCCAGCGGCGTACCCCAACCTCGTCCAGGAAGCGAAAGATTTGATATGCGGCGCCCGCCATGAAAAGCGCGGACACGATGTTGCCGGCGAATGCGTCCTGCACCAGTGCGGGCCACACTGACTTGAGCGCTACCAACGGCACCAAGACAAGCTCCGGAAGCGGACTCCACACGAAACCAACCGCCGCCAGGTGAGGATCGCCACTGAACAGGATGCGATTGGCGATGGCCACGCGCGACACGCCGTCTTGACCGAGGCCCTGACTGTGGACGATCAACGTGACGTAGAAAGCGACAGCCAGGTAGGCGACCAGGCACGACCAGAACGCGATGAGCGCATCCGATGGCCGGCGAAGCCGGATCAGCCGGCGTGGGATCGCAACGAATCGAGGTCGCAGCGCAATCGCCTGCACGATCAGGCCTCTGCCTCGACGGCATGCGGCCGGTCGAGGCCGTGCGTGGTCTTCTCCCAGAAGAAGGGAGAGATCAGCAGCTGCAGGAACGCGCGCAGCGCACCGACTGATATGAGCATCCAGTACAAGGGAGCGAGCACGGCGGCCCTCATCAGCTCGGGCCGGCCGGCGGTGCGGATGACGATGAAATCGACGTACAGGGCGAGGAAATTGCCTGCGATCATCGATGCCAACCCGGGGAAGTACACCCAGGACGGGAAGATGCTCTGGATGAAGGTCGGGTGAGCGAAGAACCAGGTGAGGGTGAGTGCCCAGAACACCGGGTTGAGGAGTGCCGTGAGCGTCGTGGCGCCGACCAGCATGTTGAACCCGCAGAAGCCGCGGCCACCAAGCTCGTGCCACAGGCGGCGCGGATGACGCATATGCACCAGCCAGGTCTGAGCGTACCCCTTGTACCAACGCGAGCGCTGCTTGATCCAGTTGATGGGGTCACTGTTGGCTTCCTCATACGTCGTCGAGTTGAGGAACTCGGTCCGATACCCCATGCGGTACAACCGGACGCCAAGGTCGCAGTCCTCGGTGACGTTGAACGGATCCCAGCCGCCGATCTTCTCCAGCACGGAGCGGCGCATGTGCATGGACGTGCCGCCCAATGGCACCGGCGTGCGGCCTCCGGCGATCGCCGGCAGGGAGAATCCGAACCAGGATAGGTACTCGATCGCAAACCACGAGGTGAGCAGATTCTGATGTGGGTTGTGATACTCAAGCCGTGCCTGGAGGCATGCCACCTCCGGCGCCGCGCGGGAGAACGCGAGCACGGCGCGGCGGAGCTGCAGGGGCTCGGGGCGGTCCTCGGCGTCGTAGATGGTGATCAACGCGCCGCGAGCGCGCAGCAGGCCAAAGTTGAGCGCCTTCGGCTTGGTGCGCGGCCGACTCGGTGGCACGAGCACCACCTCGACGTTGGCAGCCGGATGTGCCGCCAGCACCGCAGAGCGTGTGGCGCTGTCGTCGGCTTCAAGCAAAAGCTTGATATCGAGCAGGTGCGCGGGGTAGTCCAGCGCTGCGAGCGAGCGCAGTGTCGTGGCAATTACCTCGGGTTCGTCATATGCAGCGATCATCACCGTGTATACCGGCAGCTGGTCGTCGGGGACCGCGCGCGCTTCCTCGTCGGTCACGGACACGACGTGAGGCGTGTGGATGAGCCGGCGAAAGACTCCGACGTTGCCGACGAACACCAGCAGGTAGACGGCCGCGATGCATCCGGAGAGGGCGATGCCGGTGCCGACCGGCGCGAGGATGAACCCGAGGGTGCCGGCGACGGCGATGCCGAGGATGACGAGGGCCTGGTTCCGGTCGAGGACGCGGCTCGCAGAGAGTTCGGGATGGCGCAAACGGAGCCCGTCGACAGCCTCCGCCGTTGCCTCGGCGGGGGTCAATGTAGGCGCCGGCGCGACCACCGTATGGCGACGTGCACGCGTGCCGGTGCGCTTCGTGACCGGCATCAGTATTCCGCCGGTCCGGTGGCGGGTACTTGACGAGCCACGTGGGTGACGAGCTCTCGGGCCAGGTTGACCAGGCGCTGTGCATTGGGCTCGTTTGCCGTAAGGCTGGAGTTGACGCTCAACACCACCCGCTGGTAGTGCTCACCGCCAGGCACGCTCACGGGCCACTCCCAGTACAGCCCGAGCCAGTAACCGCCGGTCCCGGGGATGCTGTAGCGCATGACCTTTCCGTCGAGCCCTCCCCCCAGGTCCACGGTGCTCGTGCTCGTCAGCGAGTAGTTGTGAAAGCCGTAGCAGGCTTCGAGGCCGTAGGTCGAGAAGGTACCGAGATCCGAAGTGCCGATCACGTCGACGGTGATCGCGGCCGGCGGCGCGGCGTTGGTCGGCGTCGAGGTCTCGATGTATGCGTAGCGAGTCCAGGTGCCGCCGGTACCGAAGTAGCGCGGTGCCCAGCTGTACGTGGCCTCTTCGGAGAGGGTCCAGCCGCTCACGGGAGCGCTGGCAACGCTGGTTGGCGCGAGGCGAGATGGACCGAGCCCGAAGGCGAGCAACTCGAAGCGCGACATCCCCGCGTTGGCAAACATGGCGACGACGCTCATGACCGCAAGTGCCGTCAACGGCACCCGCGCCTTGCGCACGGCCAGCGTCCGCGCCGCGCGCGGCTTGGGTTCCCCACCAGGTCGTGATGCCGCCCGGCCAACGCCAAGGCTCAGGTAAAAGTGCGGGAGCCAGAGCAGCATCACCAGCGTCGCCCCGAGGATCATGCCCAAGCCGATCAGGGGATGCAGGACGTCGATGGCGAAGTGCTCGCCCCACACCTCTCCCGCCGCCAGGACCAGGAGGATGCGTCCGACGTTCACGACAAACAGGAAGGCCGTTCCGGACACTAGCCAAAGCAGCTTCATGGCAAGACGGCCGCGCATCAGGACGGCGGCAGCGGCGCCGACGATCAGGAATCCGAGGCCGCTGTTGATCCCTGAGCAGGCGGAGCTCACTGACACCGTGAAGCTCTGACTCAGGCCGGTGGCATGGGAGACGAGGAAATCGCCATCGGGCGCCACCGACGCCACCGGGATGAGCTGTAGCACCGCCTTCACCGCAGCCGCGGTCGTGTCGGTGAACCAGGTGAGCGCGTGGTCGAGGATAACAACGTACGGGTAAGGCCACGCCAGAAACAGGAAGAGCACCGCTGCGCGGACCCGCACGAGGGCGCGCACGCCAAACGTGATCGATATCGCGCCAGCGGCGAACAGCGGCAGCGAGAACAGGTCAAGCCTGTGCAGCCAGTACACGCTCGGCAGCCCGTCGGGCGCGACGACCAGCAGACCCATCGCAACGGCGAGCAGGGGGACGCCGATGATGTAGTCGAGGTAGCGATCGTGAATATCCGGCGCACCGGTGTGACGCTGCGCCAGAACCACGCCGAGCAACAACGCGATGAGCGGCACCAGTCCCAGATAGGCCAGGGGCGTCTGCTGGCCCATCTCCTGGACGAGCGTCTGCAGCGAATAATTGTAGGCAAGCACGACGCACACGACCACGGCTGCAGCGCGCCAGAACGCGGTCGCGTGCAGGGCGTTGTCGATCTGACCCACCCCGCGTTCGAACATCGAGCGCTGCGACGTAGACGCGACCTCGCCTGGCGCGGGCCGAGGCGGCTGTCCCGACCGGCGGCTCACGATCATGCGACCCTTCCTATACGCCGATCAGGCAGGCGCGGCTGCCAGCGTCTGTCGCCGGCGAAGGAAGAGGACATATCCAGCGATCACGAGCACCATCCCGATCGGAATGAGGATCGCCAGCGGAACCTCCGGGACAGGAGGACCGGCGCCCGGCAGGACCGACTTTGAGTCCACCTGGGTTGCGATCGTGCCGTCCTTGTTCACGACCCAGAAGTCGTTCTTCACGTGGACGGCCTTCTCCGGAATGTTGCCGGCGGGGTAAGCCAGCGTGTACGTGCAGCTGAACACCCCGTCGTCGTTTGTCCTGATCTTGATCGGCGTTGGGGAAGGATTGGTCTTGGGCAGCGTGTGCGGGTAGGCGCCACCGGACACGACCTTGAAGCTGCCGCCGACGGCCGATCCCTGAGTGCAGGCGCCCCAGCTGATGGTGTATCGGCCGTGCGCAAACCCGGTGCCGACCGGCAGCGCCTCGAGGGCGTCAACGCCGGAGTACGTCGTGTTCGGTGCCAGCTTATTGAACGTGATTTTGCCGCTCGTGGTTGGCGTCGTTAGCCTCCCACTGGTATCAACGGAGACGGTCTTGGTGTTGGCACTTGCCTGCAGCGGGAACACGCAGACACCCGCTGCGACAACGAGGAGCGCAGACACCTTGAGACTTTGACGCACCACCCTAAATCCCCCTACATGGAGCGGTTGCTCCCGACATGCGTCCAGCGGCCTGAGGGATGGGTCGAATGGAACCACCGTGCCAATCCCCGGTCCTGCAGGCGTGCTGAACAGAGGTATGTGCAGATATCCCATCCACCGTGATAGCCCCCCAGTCGTCGGAACGTGTAGCCGCGTCCCCACGCGGTTCCTTTGCCTACCGGCGTTCCGCTCAGTCAGCGTACGGGGCGTAAGGGGTGCTTGTCAACTTTGACGTGATCAACGACTCTGAGCATTCTGGCGGATTGGGCGCGAACGGTTGCATGTGCGCGCCGGACCGCGCGTCGCGGTTCATGGGCGTTCCGCCTGCCTGCCTGACGGGTCGCGCACTCGCCACCACCTCTCCGGCGGTCCTGAACGCCGTCGCGCACAGACCTGAGGCAACCGAATGTGCGTGGCGGGCAAAGGCCCGGACCGCTGCAGGTCCGGGCCTTTGCCAATGATCGTCGGTCAGTCGTCGGTCGTCTCAGCCGATCGTATAGGCGTACGGCAGACCGGTGAGCTCGTCGGCCCCCTGCTGGCCATACGGGGGCACGTTGGTCATGAAGTCGTCGACGAAGAGATTGCCTTCGACCTGCGTGCCTGACGTCCCCGACGGTGCGATCGTCACGTTGACGGTTGCCGACTGACCCGGGTTGATGACGATCGGCGAGAACGTGGTCGCCGGGTTGGTTGCCGCAAGCTCGAGGTCTCCCGTCGAGGAGGTGATCGCTGCATCGAAGTTTCGCGCAACGGCCGACATCGCCATGCTCACTGTTCCGGCCGGAGCGCCGGACGGATACGGCCCGATTTCGCTCGGTGTTGCGAACCAGAAGCCGTTGTTGAGCCTACCTCCTGACGGTGTGTACGAGCCGGAAGGCGTTGTTCCAATGGAGCTCACGAGATCCGGGTCTCCTTGGTTCGGACCGAAGTCGAACTCGATCGGGAGCGATGCTGAGGCGGTGGCGGAGACGGACGACGCCTCGGTCGGCATGAACCATTGGGGGGAGCCGACGACCAGCGGAAGGCTGAGGCCCGAAGCCTGGCTGAACGGGGCCAAAGCAAGCGTTGTCGTGGTGTTCAGACGAGGATCAAGAAAGAAGTCCTCGGCTTGGGTGCCATTGTTGGTGATCGTGACCGGCACGGTGACCGGCGTCCCCGCGGGAAGAATAGTGCTCGTGCTGTCGGGAAGCGCCGGCGCGCTGACGCTCACGTTGTTGAACTTGACAGTCCCGGTGAACGCTTGCGAGACCTCGTTGCCCACAACAGGTTCCGCGAAATCGACGATGAGCGTCCATGTGCCCACGACCGGATTCGCGGCGTATGCCGTCAGTGAGAGCCCCAGGGTGCCGTTGATGCTGTTCTGTCCGTAGCCGAGTACGGTGCCATCCGGGCTGACCAGGTATGCCCCGACCGGGTCACTGGCATCGTTGGTCAAGGTGGCGCTGGCGGTGATGTTGTTTGTTCCCGCGCCGACGTTGAACGAGTAGTAGTCGATCTGGCCCTCACCGTTTGGGCGTCCGTTACCTCCGTCCAGCACACCCTTGAACGAGCCGGTGTTCTTCGAGAACTTGATCAGGCTGCGCAGCGTGACCGGGATCGAGGTGGTGCCGCCAAGTCCGAAGTCGGACGTCAGGACGATCGATCCGCTCATGTCGCCTGCCGATCCGGGTGTCTTCTCGGTCACCACCACCTTCTTGCTCGCCCCTTTCGGGATTGTGATCATCGACGAGGAGAGCGAGCCGAATGTGACGTAACTCTGTGTGGCGACGCGCCATGGGATCACGCCATTCGTTCCGTTGGAGGTTGCGACGTCGCTGAAGATCACGCCCGTCCACGTGCCTGCAGCAGGTGAGATGACATCGACGTTGCCGAAGTTGCCAACCCCCTGCGGGAGCGAGTGCGCGGCGAAGTTGCCATTGGGATCGATGAGGATCAATCGCACCCGTTGGTTATTCCCCTTCGCGGGATTCCCCGGGTAGGCAATCGAGGCATCGAGGCGGTCCTGATCCTTCGGCACGTTGAAGGTGAACGTGCCGTAGTTGTTGTTGAGTCCCTGATAGTTCACAAACTGCGGGCTCGTCCCGTCAGTGAGCGTGACGCTGCCTGTCTGGATGTTCGCATCCTTGCCGATTGCGCGGGCCTTCAAATGCACTGTCTGAGTGAACTGCCCGGTGTTCGTGATCGTGACGGGGAATGTCTCCTTGGTGCCCGGCGCCGCGACTGCGTTGAGCTGGGATGCGGACGTCAGCAAGGTCTCGCCGGTAGGCGTCGGCGATCCATCGGTGGTACTGACCGACTCCGCCGCCTGGACGGCCTTGTAGCTGTTGAGGAGACCCGCGCCCTGCTCCGATGCGGGAGCGCCAAGGTTGGTTGCAGTGCTGACGAGGATTTGCTTGACGAGCGCCGGGGTCGGAGAATGACCGCCGTGCGTGTTGCGGTAGGCCTGGATCACCAACGCCGCGGCGCCGGCGACGAACGGCGAGGACTCGCTTGTCCCCCCGCTTTCCTCGACCTGCGATGACTGCCCCTTGAGGTTCACGCAGCCGCTGAATACAGGGCTGGCGTCGCATGAGGCGAAGCTCAGGTCACCCGGCGCGACCAGGTTGACAGTGCCGCCGGCCTCGTCGTAGCCGCCGGAGCTCAGCGAGCTGATGTTGTTGTTCAGCCAACCGTTGGTCGCGAAGTAGTCGGCGGCGGCGTAGTTGGTCTGGGCGTAGAACTGGAACTGCGTCGATGCGCCGACATCAATCAGGTTCGGATCGGTGGCCGGCGAGCCGATTGTGTTTGTGGAGCCCGCGTCGCCGGAGGAGACGGTGACAGTGACGCCGGCTGCGACCGCGGCGTCATCGAATTGCGAGGTCGCATCTTCGGAGGTCGCGTCCGGGAAGGGGTTGCTCCCGAAGGACTCGTTGATGACGTTCACGTGGTCTGTCTCGACCGCGTAGTTGATCGCCTGCAGGAAGTTGGATTCGGTGGTGTCCTCAAAGGTGCCGAAGACGTCAAGCCCGACCACACTCGCGCCCGGGGCGACACCTTCGATGCGGATGTTGCACGCCGTCGGATCCGGCTGGGCGGAGAACTGGCTGACATCGTAGGTATGAAGGCCCTGGCCGGCTATGGTGTTGGCGTCGAGGAAAGCCTCGTCACCGCTTGTGGGTTGGCCCGGTCCGTCACCGGTGAAGTCCTGGTAGTCCACAAACGCGGACGTGTTGTCCGGCCTGATGAAGTTGATGTTGTTGGGGTCGATGCCGTCGGCAATCCAGGCGACCTTGACGCCCGCCCCAGTGATGCCAAGCGATCGCGCCGTCGGCTGCCCCGAGGTATCGCTATCCGTGTTGGTGAGGCTGAGCCCTTCAGGAGCGAGCTGTGGGGTGGTTGCCGAGCAGGCGCCCGGGAGCACCTTCGGCGTCAGCGCCGCCGGCGTTGCGGTCGTTGAGGACGCCCCCGCGGGAGTCGCCTCAGGCTGCGCGCCATGAATGATCACGTCGGGGATCACCTCGGCAACCGCGGGGTTGGCCTCGAGGCGTGCCTTCTCCCCGGCCGACACTGTTGCTGCCAGGGAATCGACGAGTTGGTAGGTCTTGACGTGGGCCGCATGTACCTGGCGGAGCTCGCTCATCAGGGGCGCCTGGACAGCCGCGATCGCCGAAGCTCGCACTCCAGCCTCGGCACTGCCCACAGGGGCAGCGCCGAACTGGCCCTTGAGGATGACGATCACGTGCTGGTTGGCGTTCACCGACAGCAGCGCCGCGGCCGCCGCGGTCAGCGGCTGATTCGCAGCCGGGGTAGCCGGGGCGGCGAGAGCCCCGCTCGCCTGCCCGAGCATCACGAGCGGCACCCCGGCGGACGCGACAAGGACGGCTGCGCGCCGGCGGGAGCGTGCGAATCCCCAATAACCTCGCTCGATACGTGTCCCGGTACCTCTGGACATGGCCGTCAACCCCCTGTTTGCCTCTAATTCGAACGCAAATGCAACTGTGGTCGGGGACGGTAACACTCGGGCCACGCCCTAAGCCACTTGGCACGCTTGCGCCGGTCGGCACGATCAGAAGCGACGATAGCGAGCGGCCCAGTTATCCTCGACGCGCCGCTCTTCTCAGCGGGGCAGCCTCGTGGCACTGCCCCCCTCACCGACCTGGTCGCACGCATGACCAGCACACTCGGGCGAGACGAGGGCGACCTGGTCATCTTCCGTGGCAAGGTCCCCCTGCTCATCGGCACATTCCGCCCGGAAGGCGATGGCGCCTGCAGCTGAAGGTCGACCCGACCACGAGCCTCACCCACGCTTATGAGGTGCCCCCCGACCATGGCTAAGCCCGAACGGGAATTCTTCGCGACTGACGATCTGGCCTTCACCCCATGCGCCGGGGAGGTCGCAAGCCTCACGGAGTCCGTCCTCGCCACCGATCACGAAACCGGCGTTGTCAGCTCGCTGATGCGCTTCGCGCCCGGTACCGACACCACGCCCAACGGAGTTCAGACGCACGACTGCTGGGAGGAGGTGGACATCGTCGCGGGCTCGATCACCGATCTCCGGCTGAATGAAACATTCACCGCCGGGATGTACGCCTGCCGGCCGCCGGGCATGCCCCACGGACCGTGGCGGAGCGAGGAAGGGTGTGTGACCTTCCAGGTGCGCCACCCGGGCTGATCGTTCGGGCCGCCTAACGTGGTTCTGCTCAGCGCCGCTGCCGTGGGTCGAACGCATCCCGCAAGCCGTCGCCGAGGAAGTTGAAGGCGAGCAGCGTCACGGAAAGCGCGAGTGCGGGCCACAGCATCATGTACGGCTCGAGCGGCAGCGCCGCGTACCCTTCGGACGCGATTGAGCCCCAGGAAGCGAGCGGCGATGGGATGCCAAGCCCCAGGTAGCTGAGGAAGGCCTCGGTGAGAATCGCCGCAGGGATGACGAACGTCGCCTGCACGATGATCGGTCCGAGTGCGTTGGGCAGGATGTGACCGAAGAGGATCTTGCCCGCCTTGGCGCCAGTCGCTCGGGCGGCCTCGATGAACTCGCGTTCACGAATGCTGAATGCCTGGCCGCGAACCAGACGGGCCATGTCCATCCATACGGTGGCCGAGATCGCCAGCATGATGTTGCCCAGGCCGCGTCCGAGGACGAGGTACAGGATGATGGCGACGAGGATGCCGGGAATCCCGTAGAAGATGTTGATGAACACGCTGATCACCGTGTCCACCCAACCGCGGAAGTAGCCGGCAACCAGCCCAACGACAACGCCGATAACCAGAACGACGGCAGCGGTGCCCACGCCGACGATGAGCGAGATCTGGGCTCCCTGCATCATCCGGCTGAGCAGGTCGCGACCGAGGTCGTCGGTGCCGAGCGGGTGGGCCGCCGACGGGCCGAGGAAGGTCAGGGTGTTGGGCAGGATCGTCGCCGGG
>DATDID010000043.1:0-76404 GCA_036521195.1 Candidatus Dormiibacterota bacterium | reverse complement strand
GCACCGACTTGCCGGCACCGTTGTCCCCGCACAGCCCGGTCACCTGACCCGCCGGCAGATCCAGGTTCACCTGGTACAGCGCCTGCACCGGCCCAAAGTGCTTGTCAATGCCCCGCAGCTTCAACAGCGGCTCCACCGAGGCTTTCGCCCCAACCGTCGCCACTGCCCCGGGGTCGTGGTTCATCTCAGTCGCCTCAGATCGATGAGTCGTGGATGGCTGTCACCCCGAATCGCTCGATCCCACGCTCGGGATCATGGCGTTCGGCGTGAGCTTAGGCAAGCCGGGCCGCCCCGAAGGACGACCCGGCCGCACTTCCTGAGGAGTGCCGGCCTCGCGGCCGGCGCTCCATCAGACGATTACGAGATTCCTGCCGCCGTGCAGGCTGCCGCGCCGGCGATGGCGCAGATGGCAGATGCCTGGTCAAAGCCGTCCTTGACCACGGTGGATTCCATGTTGGTCGCGTCAACCCAGGTCGCGCTCAGGAGCGACGCGGGCTCGGTGATGCTGGCGTTGGCGGGGTCAACCGTCTTGCCGTTCAGCAGACCGGAGGGCACGGTGTTGCCGGAGAGGAGGATGTCGGCCATCGCGACCGCGTCCTGCGCTTCCTTGTACACGGGCTTGTAGACGGAACCACACTGGTAGCCCTCGAGGATCCACGCCATGCCCTGGGCGGTCGCGTCCTGGCCGGTGACGGGGACATGCTTCGGGGGAACGCCGTCAGCCTTGAGGTCGGTGATCACGGCGTTGCCGAGACCATCGTTCGCGGTGATGACCGCGTTGATCGAAGGATGGGAGGTGAACTCCTGCTGGAAGATCGTGCCGCCCTCGGTGTTCGACCACCCGGGTGCGAAGTTCTCGCCCACCAGGGTCATGCCCTGGCTGTTGGTCGCGCCGGCGGCGACCGTCTTGGCCGGCTGACTCCAGACGACCTTGTTGTAGCCGGTCGCGAACGAGATGGCGTTCGGATCCGTGTCCTCACCACCGTTGAGCACGAAGACCTGGGGCTTCGGGACGTTCCACGAGGAGACGCACTTCAGGAAGCCGTTGCCGATCGCCTCACCGACAGCCTCGTTGTCGAAGCTGACGTAGTAGGTCTTCGATCCCTGGAATGTCGCGCGGTCGTAGCTGATCAAGGTCACGCCCTTGGAGGACGCGAGCTGCGCGATCGCCTGTCCGGTCGGCCCGTCCAGCGGGCACATGATCAGGACTTTGGCGCCGAGGTTGATGTCCGCGGTGGCATCGTCGAGCTCAGTTGCATCGCTGCCCTGGGCGTTGTCGATGCGGTACTGGGACTGCGTGAATCCTGCATCCGCGAGTGCGTCGTTCAGGTACGGCTGATCGAAGTCGACCCAGCGGACCGAAGACGTGGTGTCGGGGAGGATCACCCCGATCAGGAGGCTGTTGACGCCATGCGTCGCATACGTCGTCAGCGGCTTGAGGAGGCTCATCGTCGACGCGATGTCGGTGGTGAACGAGCTCACGGTGACGCCCGAGGGGACACCGGGGTTGGAGACGGACCCTGATCCCGAGTTGCCTGTCGAGGCGCTCCCGCAGGCCGCGGCCACGAGGCCCGCGGACGCCACGAGGGTGATCTTGCTCATCTTCGACAAGCGGGACCCCTGGCCCCTGATACCGGTTTGCAAACGCATCAGACCTGTGCCCTCCGAACCGGACCCACCGTTAGCGACGCCACCCGTTCCGGTAGCGAACAAGCGCCGCGCACACCTCAACCCACTGAACCTCGTGAGATGGCGGCTGGATTGTCTGAACAACCGATAGGGGTTTGTCAACTTGTCGAACGAAAAATCACCCTAACGGGTGATTTACTGGGTAAAACGCCCAACACGGCGGCGCCAGACGACCCGTTCTGCGAGTTCAAATCGCGTCGCTCGTCTGGATCGAACCACCAAAAGCGGTTTGTCGTCGGACAGCGTCACCTGGGCGGGTTCTCAAGGGCGGGCAGCGTCGCCGGCAGCCCGAAGCTCGAGAAGATCGCCGGGTCGAGGAAGGCCGTCACGGCGCTGATCTTCGACCCGCGGAGCGTGAGCACGTCGAGCACCTCCCCTCGGTAGAGACCCTGCTCCTCGTCCCAGATGTAGCATCCGGTGGCGAGCTGGCCGTTGGCGTACGTCGGCGCGTGCCGCCAGCGAACAGAGAACGCATCCTCCACGAGGAAGCGAGTCACCGCCTCGGTCCCGCCGTACCAGAGCGGTGTCGGCGGCATCGACCAGGTGGCGTCCTCGACGAGGAGATCGAGCATCGCACCGAGGTCCGCTCGATCCAGGGCGTCCATATAACGGGTCACGAGCGCCTGCGCGTGCGAGTCGCCGAGCGCCCGCAGCGTCACCTGCTGGGTCGGGTCCGGGCAACGCTGCGCTACGGCGGCGCGCGCGCGTTCGAGCGCGCTGTTGACGGCGGCGACGGTCATCCCGAGCGTCTCGGCCGCCTCGTTCGCCGAGAACCCCAGGACCTCACGGAGCAGCAGGACCGCCCGCTGACGCGGCGCGAGATGTTGCACCGCGGCGACAAATGCCAGCTCCACGCTCTCGCGCAGCTCGTACCGCGCCTCCGGGCTCGCGAGACCTGCCGGCAGCCCGAGCTGATCGGCGGGATAGGCCTCGAGCCAGGCCGTTTCCGTGACGGGCCGGCTCGTCGCCCCGCCGGGGCCGGTGGCCAGCGCGTCGTCGAGCGGCAGCACGCGCATCGGCTTGCGAGCGCTCAGATCGAGGGCGGTCCTGGTCGCGATCGTGTACACCCAGGTTCGGAACGACGCCCGACGCTCGAACTGGCTGAGCCGCAGCCACGCCTTCAGCAACGCCTCCTGGAGCGCGTCCTCCGCGTCCTGCACCGAAGCGAGCATCTGATAGCAGTGCGCGTGCAGCCCGGCGTGGTACGGCTCCACGAGCTCGCGGAACGCGGCTTCATCGCCCTGGAGCGCCGCATCGAGCGCGGCGCTCTCGTCCATCGCAGTTGACATCGGCGCCCCCTGGATCATCGGTTCACCATCCTTCGAACTCGTCATGCTGCAACAGGACGTGGTGACGGCGTCGTCACCCGGTTGCTGATGACGCCGGCCGCCACAAGCCTCTCCAGGCGCGGGCGAAGCGAGCGGGGATGCGCGACGCACTCCGCTCCGCCATCACGCGAGCGTCCGGGCACACGGTGTTGGCCTCGCGCTCACGATCGCGCGCGATCGATCGTGCCATCTCGTGCAGCACTGGTCCGTTGATCACCGTCACCTCCGGTTGGCCTCGACCTCGCCGAGCCCTGCTGTTCCCAATACCGGGTTAGACGGGATGCCGGCACCCGACTCATCGGTGCCGGGAGACGAGGCGCGACCGCCGCCGGGCGTGAGGCCAGGCCGGCGGGGTGAATGCGCGACCAGGTGACGGTGTCAGCGTTGCCGTCGATGTGGTTGTGGCCACTGATGACAAAATCAAAGGCTGCGTGTCGCATAAGGGCATCCCGAACCGACGGACGCCACCTGCGGAGCCGTGCGCGGGTTAGGGCCTTGTGGGCGGCGTCCCCCTTGCGCGGCGCCAGACGCTTGCGACCGCCGTCAGGGTGCCGAGGACCATCACGAGCACCCCGATGCGCAGCACCGTGCCAGCGCCAGTCGACGGGACCGGGACACCGGCGACGATGACCGACGCGCTCGCCACCGCCTGCGGCCCACCGTTGCGCAGCACGGACTGACCGGTGAACACACGCGTGGTGGACGTACCGCCGGAGCTCGTCTCGGTGACGGACGCCGTAAACGTTCCGGCGCGCCCATATGTGTGCGTGGTGGTGGGAGTCGACGTCGTGCTCGTCGTCCCATCGCCGAACGTCCATTTGAACCTCGCGATCGTCCCGAACGCGACGGTGGAGGCGGACGCATCAAATCGGGTCGGCGTCCCGGCCGGTTCCACAGTCACGGACAGAGCGGCGACCGGCGCCTGATCGGGGGTGATCGACAGCGGTATCGGGTTATGCCCCACCGGGATCGGCGTACCGGTTGTGTTCGTCGCGACCGTGATCGGCGTGACCGTTCCCGACACGACATTCGCGACATAGAGGACCTTCCCGTCGGACGTGAACGCCAGCCCCGCCGGCGCAGTCCCGACCGTGATGGGCGTCAGAGCCGTGTTGGTGGCGATGCTGATCGGCGTCACGCTCGCCGCCCCGCCGTTCGAGACATAAGCGAAGGCGCCATCTGGAGAGATCGCGACCCCGTCCGGACCCGGTCCGACCGTGATCGGCGTGCCGGCGGTGTTGGTGGCGACAGTGATGGGCGTGACCGACCCGGAGCCCGCGTTCGCCACATAGACGGTCGAGCCGTCGGGAGTCACCGCGATCGCTTCGGGGTCGTCGCCCACGGTGATGGGCGTTCCCACGGTGTCGGTCGCCAGGGTCACCGGGGTCACCGTCCCCGAGTTGGTGTCCGCGACGTACGCAGTGGCGCCGTTTGGCGTGATGGCGATGGCGCGCGGTCCCGTTGCGGCGCCGATGGGAATCGGGGCTCCGGCGACGCCGGTGGCCACGGTGAACGGCGTCAGGTCGTTGCTGTTGTTGTTGGCCACATATGCGGTCTGGCCGTTGGGCGCAATGGCCATTCCGACCGGAGCATCACCGACGGTGATCGCGGTGCCGGTGACATTGGTCGAGACAGTGATGGCCGTGACCGTCCCCGAGCAGTCGTTGACCACAAACGCGGTTGCCGCGTCAGGGGTGATCGCCAGCCCCTGCGGGCAGCTGCCGACCGTGATCGGCGTGCCGGGAGTGTTCGTCGCGATGGCAATCGGCGTCGCCGTCCCGTCGTTGTCGTTGGCCACATATGCTGTCGGTGAGCCGCCGGCGGCGAGTGCGCTGTGCGGCTGGACCAGGGACAGCATCCCCAGAGCCCCCACGGCGGCAACGGTGACGACTGCGGTCCGACGGATCATGCCTTGACTCCTTGCGACGCGCTTGCGGCGATGCGCTTGCGGCGACCGTTGGGTCGCTCAGGCCGGACGGAGCGTATGACGAATCGAGGGTTCCGGGTACCAACGCCTAATGCTCGCCTCGCTTCAGGATCGACATCGGGCGACTTCGAGCTGCTCGCTCCCGAGACCGCACAATGAGCAGATGTCCAGCCGGCGACCATCGGCGCCAACCGTCCGCTTTGACGCAAGGCCGTACACCATCGACACGTCCATGCTGATGCGACTGCCCGCGAAAGCGAGCCGCATGCTGCCGTCGCGCGGTCAGGTTGCGGTGGAAGGGACGATCAACGGCCACAGGTTCCAGACGGTGCTGGAACCCGACGGCAACGCCGGCCACTGGATGAAGATCGACCGGAAGCTGCAGCGCAGCGCCGCCGTGAGTTTGGGCAACGACGTGACCGTCGAAGTCGTCCCGCGCGATGCGTGGCCGGAGCCCGACGTGCCAAAGGATTTCGCGACAGCGCTCGCCGCCGCCCCGTCCGACATCCAGGACCTGTGGAAGTCGATCACGCCGATGGCACGCTGGGAATGGGTTCGCTGGATCAACGCCACGCCGAACCCCGAAACGCGCAAACGGCGAGTCGAGGTCGGTATCTCGAAGATGGAGGGCGGAAAGCACCGGCCGTGCTGTTTCAACCGTGCCGCGTGCACCGACCCGGAATTGACACGCAACGGCAGGCTCATGGAGCACGCGTGACGCGTGCCAGGTCGTTGACACTCATCCATGCTTCAGCAGGCCAGGCCCGCATCCGGGCGCGACGTGCGCCACGCCAGCCGTTGGGGTGATACACGGCAAGTAGGCCGACGAGGTAGAACCGCAACAGCCGCGAACTCGCCGAGTCCGCGAGCGGGACCACGGTGAATCCGAGGCGCCCCAGCGCTGGCGCAATCAACGAGACCGCGTGCACCGCACGCACCGGGCCGACACTGCCTCGCGCCACCAGCCGGTTGATGAGTGCCAGGTCCGCGTTCGTTGCTGTCAATGTCTGAAACGGGCTCCATTCCCGCCTGGTCGCGTGTCCGGCGACACTGTGGTTGGCGAGGTGGAGTTCGACAATGTCATCGCCCGAGCGCACGGTGGTCCCGTCGCGCAACGCCACCGGGCGGCCTCGGTACGTGCGTCGCTCAATCATCACCGCCGAATCGGCTGTCAGACGATGGACGCGATGGGTTCGCAGGTACCAGCGCTCCCACCACACCCAAACTGGGAGCACGCCTCGCGCGTGACCGTTCCCGCTGTTGCCTCGCGTGATCAGCCACCAGAGCGGAGCCGACAGCAGCGATGGTCGTCGGGCTCGCCCGCTCAGGAGACGGCCTTCTCGGGAGTCCGCCGGAACGCGCGCAGATACTCGCGGTCAAACGCAAACGCGATGGCAAGACCCAGCAACGCCATCAGCACGTCGTTGACGACGCGATACAGGAGCGCGCCTCCCGCGGCTGCCGCGGGCGACACGCCCTGCAGCGCCATGGCGCCGGTCATCATCCCTTCGTACGCGCCGAGTGCCCCGGGAAGAACCGTCAGGTTGGTGACCACCTGGCTTGCGGCGTACGTGTACGCGATGTGCGGCACGTCGGTGCCCGTGCCGTGCACTGCCGCAAGGCCGAGCGCGAACAGTGCGATCGAGAGCACGACGGCGACGATGTCCACGGCAACCACCGGAAGCAGGACGCGAGCGCGGACAAGCGTTCGAAAGGTGGGGCCGAGCAGGACGAGCTCGGGCTGAAAGCGGCGGAAGAGTCGCATCCGACCGACGCGACTCGCGAGCCACTGATACACCCCGGGTGACAGCAGAATCGCGAAGATCACCAGCTGCGGCACCAGCGCGATCGCGAGTGGAATCGCCAACACGGGAGACCGCACCACCACGGGCACCATCGCGAGCGTGAGCACGAACAGATAGATGAGGTCGTCGAACACGACAGTCGCGGTGATGATGCCGGCGTTCGTCGGCGCGCCGTCGTCGGTCTTGACGATTGGGACCCGCCACAGATCACCGCCCGGCAGGAACACGAACGCCTGACTGATGAACGTCACGCGAATCGCCTGTTCGAGCCCAACCTGTTGCCGCACACCACGAAGGACGATCGACCACGACAGGCCGCGCATCGCGTAGAGGGCGAGGACGACCGGCAACATCCAGATGAGGAGGCCGGCGTCGGCCCCGGTCAGGTCATGGGCCACCTTCCCCGGGTCGACGGCGATGATCAGCGCCAGGACGGCCGCCAGCCCGGTCAGCGTGATCCAGTGGGCCCGAATGCGCAGCCAGACCCGCTGCGGGACCGTGGACGCGGGCATGGTGCGAGCATATCGAAGGGAATCCCAAATGCACCGACTTTGGACACGGTGCGTACAACGGGTGTACAACGGGAGCGTCCAGTTATGAGGTCTCCCGAAAGGGAGCAAACGAAGGCGGCACGCCCATGCTATGGCGTTTTTGGCAACAACACCGCGCTGACCGCGCCGAGGCTCGCGAGCTGCGGCGGTACCTCGAGCGCCATGCCACACATCTCGCGTTGTGCGATGTCATCGTCGACGCGAACCGCGCTGCGGATATTCGCCACCGGCTTGACGCAAGGCTCTCGGACCACACCGGCTAAGCATCCCGGCGCCGTTCGGCGTGCTGACAAAGGCCATACCGCCCGGCTACGCTCCGGACCGGGGAGGGGTATCCATCGGAAGGGAATCTCCAAATGAGAAGGTTCGGACTCACGCTTCGCGCAGGAGCGGCCACCGCTGTCGTCGTAGGTATGGCCGCGGCCGCATCCCCGGCCTCTGCCGCCGCAGGCGGCGTGAACCACTGGGGCTACCTGTTCGCGAAGGCGCATCTGGCGCCAACCGTGATGTCCATACCGGGCACCGTGGTGCAGGTCGCGTCGTCAAACACGACGCTCTATGCGCTCACAACGACCGGCAACGTCTACGCCTAGGGAACAGGCATCCACGGTCAGCTCGGCAATGGTGGCACCGCCAACTCGGCCACCCCCGGTCGAGGTGGATTCCCCCGCACGGGTCACCATCGCCAGCCTGCCGACGGAGGTCATGCCCAATGCCGATGCCCTCGCGCTAGACACCAAATGACCGGGCTGAGCATCGCGGTCACACCGCCGGCCGGGGTGATGTATGCGGAGATCGCCATGAGCGGAGCCACCGCGTATGCAGTCGACAGCAACGGCAACGTCCGGGCCTGGGGCTGGGATGTCCAGGGTCAGGTCGACAACGGCGTGAAGGAGAACGATGTTTTCACTCCCTGCGAAGCGCTGGCCGAACAGGGTGTGACGCAGATCTCGGGGACCGCGCAGGACGTGGTGGTCTTCTCCTGATCGCCTGCAGGTAGCCGTCACGCGACCGCGCTTGTGCGCAGTGGTACAGCCCGCTTAGGCTGACTCACTGTGAATCGAGACGATGCTCTGCGCGTCCTGCGCGAACCGCTCGCGCAGGAGTTGCTGGACACGCAATACGTTGCGCGTCTTGCATACAACGGAGTGGACGGCTATCCGCGCGCGATCCCGATCGGTTACTACTGGACCGGCCATCAGTTCGTTGTCTGCACGGCGTCCGGCGCACCGAAGGTCGCGGCCATGCAGGCGAACCCGAAAGTCGCGCTCACCATTGATACCGAAGGCCAACCACCGCACATCCTGCTGGTCCGCGGGTCTGCCACGGTTGCGATCGTTGACGGCATCCCCTGGGAATTTCTCGAGGCTTCGCGGCGCTACATTCCACCAGAAAACTGGCAGGACTACGAAGCCCAGACGCGTGCGCTGTATCCGCAGATGGCGCGTATCGCCATCAGCCCCGAATGGGCAAAACTCTTGGACTTCGAAACTCGACTCCCAATCGCTATTGAGCGCTTGATCGCACAATGCGCGTGACCGTCCGAACAAGCTCTGCGAGAAGCTCTCGCGCCGGCTCCGTGTCGATCGACACGCTGGTGCGAGAGTGCAAAACAACACGGAGGTGATGGCAATGATCAGACGTTTCATCGCCGGGCTGCTGCTCGTCGCGGGTGGGGCCGCTATCGCGGTTGGTGTTGCTCAGAGATGGGCGACAGTCCCTGCCACCGGACAGGATCTGAACGGATTCACCCTGGGCAGCACACCGGTCGATGCGGTGGTGAGCTTCGCGGTTGCCGCGGTGCTCGTGCTCACCGGCTTGGCCATCATTCTTCGAGGTGGCGCCGTCTCACGAAGCCTGGGTTTCCTCTGTTCCGTTCTGGCGATAGCGTGGGCTGCAGAGATCGTCCTCCTGCTGAGCAGCGCAAACCACGATCTCGACCACATGGTTCCCGCCGTTTCGCTGGTGCGCCACCTGGAGTTGGGGTACTTCCTCGTCGCCGGGGGAGCGTTGGTCGGATTCGTTGGCGGCCTTGTCGGGCTGACCGCTCGGCAAGCGCAGGCGACAACCGTTGCGCCCGCAACGACGCCGACAACCAGATCTCGGCGTCCCATGACGCCCGCGCCGGTAGCGGACCGCGTGGCAGCACGCGGCGCCGCCTGGGGTCCAGAGACTCCAGCCGGCGAGCCGTCGTCAGTTGACCCACGAACCCACGCTGACGTCGGGTCACGTCGCTGAGGACTGCACGGCATTCTATTGATGTCACCGCGCCCTGACTGAACCCGGCGACCCGGCGCCGGCACGCGCGGATCACCATATCGGGATGGCCAAGCGACCGCATGTCGTGATCGTCGGCGCCGGGTTCGGCGGACTCGCAGTGACGCGCGCACTGCGTCACGTCAACGTCGACGTGACCATCGTGGATCGCAACAACTACCACCTCTTTCAGCCGCTGCTGTACCAGGTCGCGTCGGGCCTGCTCGACCCCTCGGCGATCGCAAGTCCGGTTCGTACCGTGGTGCGGCGTAGTCGCAACGTCGACGTCCTCCGCGCCGAGGTCACGGGCGTGGACCTCACGCGGCGACGCGTCACCACTTCCGCCGAGACTTTCGACTACGACTATCTGGTCATCGCGTCCGGCAGCGTGACGGACTACTTCGGCAACGAGGCGGCGCGGCAGCGGAGCACGGGACTGAAGGATCTCGGCGAGGCGGTGTCGCTGCGATCGCGCCTGCTCAGCAATTTCGAACGCGCGACCCTCATCACCGATGCAGCGACTCGACGGCGACTGCTGACGTTCGCGATCGTCGGCGCCGGGCCTACGGGCGTCGAGTACTCAGGCGCGCTCGCGGAGCTGATCAAGCACGTCCTGCCGAAGGACTATCGCCGCATCGATTTTGCGGAGGTGTCGGTCGTGCTCATCGAAGCCGGCGATCGCGTCCTCGCGACGTTCGCCCCGCGCCTCAGCCGCCTTGCCGCGCGATCGTTGGAGCAGAAGGGCGTCCGCATCATGCTCGGCAAGTCCGTGCGCGGCATCGACGACCACGGCATCGTGCTGGACGGCGGCGAACGCATCGAGACAGAAACCGTGGTCTGGACAGCCGGTGTTCGCGCGACGAATCCGCTCGCCCTGCAGCCGGATGCCGTTGCCCGATCCGGCCGAGTCAAGGTGACGCCGAGGCTGCAGCTCCCGGATCACCCCGAGGTATTCGTCATCGGCGACGCTGCCGCCTTCGAACAGCACGGCGCCGTGTTGCCGATGCTGGCGCCGGTCGCCATCCAGGGCGGCAAATACGCCGGCGACGCGATCGCCGCGCGCATCAACGGCGAGACAATCCCGGCCTTCCACTACCACGACAAGGGAACGATGGCGACGGTGGGCCGCGGCGCCGCCGTCGCGCAGATAGGACCCATCCACATCAACGGACTCATTGGATGGTTCATCTGGATCTTCATCCATCTGCTTTACCTGGTCGGTTTCCGCAACCGCGCCCTGGCGCTCTGGTCCTGGGCGTGGAACTACTTCTTCTGGGACCGACCGGTGCGACTGATCATCACCGCGTCCGCCGACAGCTGACTCCGGTCAGCGCGCCTGCGCAGTCGCAGGATCCAACCAGCGGTGCGCCCACTTGCCGAGCGATGTCAACGAGTCGTTGAGGTCCGTCCCGGCCTCCGTCAGCGCGTACTCGACGCCGACCGGCGGCCCGGGGAGGACCCGGCGTGAGACGAGACCGGCGACCTCGAGTTCCCGGAGCCTGTCGGCGCAGAGCCGCTCCGACATACCGGGAACCGCGAGGACCAGCGCATGGAAGCGCATCGGTCCACGCATCAGGAGACTGACGATCGCCCCTGTCCAGCGCTTCCCGATGAGTTCGATCGCCTGGTGGTAGACGGCGCAGACCACCCGCGGGTCGTGCGCGACGTCGGCAGCAGTCTCAACGGTCGGAGGCATGCGGGCATCATACCTCAGTTCCGCATGTTTGACATTGTTCCTTATTATATATAAGCTACTTGTGATCCGTCAGCAACTTGAGACTTTGAGGTCCTCCGCATGAACGCTGTAAGCACTGGTCTGCTCGTCCTCCGCCTCGTCGTGGGCATCGGCCTGGCCGCACATGGAGCGCAGAAGCTCTTCGGGTGGTGGGGCGGCCCCGGTGTCCGTGGCCTGCTTGGCCACCTCACACATATGCGGTTCCGTCCGGCTCCGATGTGGGTCGCCGGCGCGATAGGCACCGAGATCGGAGGCGGCGCGCTGCTCGCCCTCGGCCTGCTCAGCCCACTCGGCTCCGCCGGAGTCGGTGCAGCAATGCTCATGGCAATCGCCGCCTTCCACTGGGGCAAGGGCTTCTTCGGTCAGAGCGGCGGCTTTGAGACGCCCCTCCTCTACCTTGTGGCCGCGGCCGCAGTCGGCATCACCGGTCCCGGCTCGTACTCGCTCGACGCGCTGTTCGGCATCACCCTTCCGGAGCCGGTCGTCGGCCTCGTCGCGGCAGCCCTGACGGTGGGTGGAGTCGCGGTCGCGATGGCCGGACGCCGGTCCGCGGCGCCCGCACTGGAGACGGCTCCCGCCGAGCAGACGACTCCGCGAATCGCGGCCTGACCCGACCCCCGCCAGCTCCCCGCGGTGGTAGCGAGCGAGCCTATCCGGCCAACCGCTACTATCGCGTCAAGGGGGCCGGGCGAATACAGGGGGTCGAACATGGGCGATGGGGAAGTCGTTGATTGCCCGGAGTGCAGGTCAAACGAAGTGGTGCTGCACAAGCCCACTGCCACCGCCCGGAGCCAGACGACCCGGACCGTGGTGTCCGGCTACGAGTGCGTCGAGTGCGGTCGCCGCTGGGCAGCCGAGGTTGAATTGATGGGTCAGGCGGTCCGACCGGTCAAGCGCTAAGAGAGCTCCGCGAGCCCCTCGGCGACCCACGCCTTGAGTTCCTCGGAGGCGCAGAAGGGTGCGTTGTCCGCCTCGGCGCGGGAGAGCACCTGCTCGGCAGTCGCCCCGGCCTTGAGGCCGGCGTAGAGGTAGATCACCGCCGAGGATCGCGGACCCGTTCGGCAGGTCACCAGCGTCGGCCGAGGCAACTCGTCGAGCGCCGCTACGTGCCGCCGAGCGAGCGCCATGTCCATCGTTCGCGGGGGATCGGACACGATGTTCGCGGACGTCGGGACCGCCGCCTCGACATCCGCGTATGAGATGCCTCCCTCCATCCCGGCGAACTCCTCGCCACAGAGAAAGAGCCACGACGCGGCGTTCGCATCTCGGGCGAACGCAGCGGGGTCAGCGATGAGCCCGCGGTTGAACGTGAGTCCCGTGGGACCCTCGAAATCGGCCATGGCGCGAGTCTAAGGTGCTAACGAGACTGTCACGTATCAGCAGTCACCTGACTTGCGAAATTCAGTTCCGTTGCGGTAGGTTTTGGCCAGCTCAGCGATTCAGCCGGGTGGGCGGCGGAGTCGTAAGGACCAGAGAGGCCCGGTATGGAGGCAGCAGAATGTCCTTGACGCTCCGTAAGGTTGCTTTGTCGCTCGGTGCGGTCGCGCTCGGCGCCGCATCAATGACCGGCGCGGGCTGGTCGGCGACCGCTCAAGCCAGTCCAACGCCCAGCTTCGCTCCGCTGAGCCCAAGCCAGGTCAGGGCCAACTCGGCCGGCAAGCGCGAGGCGATGGTGGTCGTGTTCGACAACCAGCTCACCAACCTCCCCGCGAACGTCAGCCACCGCCACGCGCGTGAAGCAACAGCATCGTCCGTGCAGGCTCCGCTTGTCCGCCAGTTGCGGCAGGTCGGGGCAACACACGTCACGACGCTGTCGCTCCTCAACGCCGTCGCCGCCACGATGCCGGCGGCCGAGGCGCAGGCACTGCGCCACGTAACCGGTGTCAAGGAGGTCGTCCCCGACGGCACGATCATCATCGGCGACGGCAAGTCGACCACGAAGCAAGTGACCGCGTCCCAGGTCAAGCATTCGACTCTGCCTGCCGTCGCGACCAACGGCGAGCAGTTGTGCAACGCCTCCCCAGCCAACCCGCTGCTCGAGCCTGAAGCCCTCACCAGCATCCACGACGCATCCAACAATCCGAACGACCAGCAGGAGGCGTCCCGAATCGCGACCGGGGTGGGCGTCATCATCGGCAACCCCAACGCCCAGGAGCTGGACGGCAACCCGAACATGATCCGGCCCGACGGATCGCACGTCGTCATCGATGCCAGCCCGCCGAACGAGAACATCTTCGACGACGAGTTCAACGGCGATGAGTCGACCATGGGTGCCCAGGGCACGGTCACGTACACCTACGCGTCGCAGCTGCCCTTCTCGGGCTTCCCGGCGAACTGCACCTTCCGCATCGTCGGCGACGCGCCCGGTGCCTCGATCCTCTCCACCGGGTTCTTCAGCGACACCAACGCAGCGGGTCAAATCGTGGCTCCGGAGTCGCAGGTCATCGCCGGGCTGCAGAACGCCGTGAGTGAGGGTGTCAACGTCGTGTCCGAGTCGTACGGCTTCGGGGCCCTTCCGGGAGCCAACGACGACCTGCTCGAGCCGACGAACGACGCCATGGTGGAAGCCGGCGTGACGGTCGTCGAGAGCGCGGGCGACAGCGGTTCATCTGGAACAGTCGAAGCCCCTGCCGACGACCCCCTCATCATCGACGCAGCAGGCACGAACGACCTCAGGCTCCTCGCCCAGGCCGACGGCTACACCAACGGCTGGGAAGACGACAACATGACCACCTTGTCCTCGGGCGGTACCGCTCCGAACGGCGCGGTGGTTGACCTCGCAGCCCCCGGGTACCTCGGGCTCGCTGCCGCAGGTGCGGGCCAGGACCCGCCACTCCCCACTGAGGCGTTCGGCGGCACCAGCCAGTCCGCCCCGTTCATCTCCGGCGCTGCCGCCGACGTGATTCAAGCCTACGCCGACACGCACGGGGGTACCTTCCCGACCCCAGCGCAGGTGAAGCAGATCCTCACCAGCACCGCAACCGACATCGGCGCTGAGTCCGACCAGCAGGGCGCGGGCCTCCTGAACGTCTACGCCGCCGTTCTGGCAGCACGTCAGATGCCAGGCACGACAGCGCCGACCACCACCACCCCTGAACTGGTCGACACGCCCACCCAACTCGACGTCCAGGGAGCAGCGGGTTCGACGGTCAGCTCCTCGGTCTCGCTGTACAACGCCTCGTCGAATCCCGAGATCGTCACCGGCACCTATCGCGTGCTTGGTCCGGAGCGGAGGCTCGGGGCACAGGTGACCGAGACCGTCAGCGCCCCTGACCCCGCCCTCCCGGTTCCGGCCGAGGGTGCCCAGGCGGCTCCAACGTTCACATTCCACGTGCCGGCGGGCGTCGATGTGCTCGACGCCGACATGCGCTGGCCGGATCCGACCAACAGCGGCAACAACATACTGACGTTCCTCCTGCTTGACCCAGCCGGGCGGCTCGCCCAGTCTTCGTATGACTACGGCGCATCCAACGGGCTCAACGCCAGCCCTGACATCCAGCACAGCACGGTCGAGCATCCGATGGCCGGAACATGGACGGCCAAGATCCTGTGGGCCAATGGGCGCGGCCACGTGCAGTCGCCGCCGGACGTCCCAGGGCCCTACACCGGGTCGATGATCTTCCGGGTCAGCGGCCAGAACTTCACGACAAATCATGCGTCGGCAGCGGTGACGATCCCGGCGCACAGCTCCGCGAGCGTGCCGCTCAGCATCAAGCTGCCGGCGGCAGCCGGTGACGCCCCCGAGTCGGTCCAGTTCACCGGCCCCGGCGGGCTCGAGAGCTCGGTGCCGATCGCGCGCCGTACCCTCATCCGGTCAAGCGGTGGCGCGTTCGTCGCAACCTTGACCAGCTCGGTATCCCGTGGTGCAGGGCAGATCAAGACGTTCTATGTGAACGTGCCCGCAGGCAAGCGCGACCTTGACATCTCGTTCTTCGCGCCGGACCACGCCGTCAACGACCCCGTGTACTACTACTTGTTCTCGCCCGCCGACCTGTTGCCTTCTGTCACCGAGTCCGGGTTCATCGACGTCACCGCCACCGACGTCACACCGTCGTCCGGCAATCCGACCGGACGGGCCTCGCTGATCGCGCCGAATCCTGAACCTGGATTCTGGGAGATCGACGTGATGCAGGGCGCGACGACGAATGGCGAGACGTTTACCAACCCAGTCAGCGGCGTACTGGGATACAACCAGCTCGCGCCGGTCACTGAGAAAGGCCTCCCGATGTCGGCGTCGAGGACCATCCACAAGGGAGCCAGCATCCCCGTCTCGGTGAAGGTCAAGAACACGACGAATCACGTCGGGTTCTTCGCGCTGCTGCCGACGGGCACGGACATCACCGGCGGCAACACCGAGACGACGCTCGAGCTCGCGGCCGGCGCAACGGGAACACTCACCGCGACTCTTTCGCCCACAGCAACAACGGGGACGGTGGTCGACGCGATCCTCAGCGTCGTCGATTCAACGGACTCCTTCTCACAGACTGATCCCGCCGTCGGAGTGTCGGATTCGAACAACGACTTCCACGACTTCGAGTACACCTACACGGTCGGGAGCTAGCTCGAGAGGCTAGCCCCGGACGCAACGGCAGGGCGCTGACTCGTCAGAACGACGGGTCAGTGCCCTTGCCATGCCTGGCGCCTGACCGTTCGAGCGCGACAGGGAGCACTTGCCGGATCAGGCTAGTGCATTGCCACGTCGACTCCGCACGTGACATTCCGGGGCGCCGACCGCCGTGCTCAACGGCCGACGACGATGGTTCCATCATCCCCCACCGCAAAGCACACCTCGGGCCCGGGACACGCGATGGCTGAGAGGTCAGTGCGCGTCGGACTGACCTGCGCATGCACCGTTGTGCCGTTCGTGATGGAAGCGATCGCCCCGCCGCTGCCGACGATCGAGCATGTGGAGGCATTGGCGCAGCTGAGGTCGCTGAGAACCTGCGACGAGTTCGGCCCGATCTGGGTCCAGTCGCGTCCGCCGTCCACCGTCCGCTCGACATCCGTGTCCGGGCCGAACGGGTTCGTGTCGTCGATCCCGTAGCAGACGCCGGCTGCCGGGCAGTCGGCGGCGTCAGGACCGAACGCACTGCATGTCGTTGTGGACAGGACGCACCGCCACGCGCCGGAATCGGAAGCGTTGGAGACGAGCATCGCGGCGGCGAAGCCACAGTGGCCGCAGCCCAGGACGTGCTCACCGCCGGCGTAGCAGGTGCCCGGGTCGGCGTGCACGCACCCAATCCAGACCAGCGGATACGGATCGACGCTCTAATCGCAGTCGGCGTCGCACGAGACACCCGCAGGCACCGTCTCGTCGGTCCAACTGGAACCGCCGTCCTGCGTCGACCAGACGGAGCTGGCCGGTGTCATACCCGTCCCCGGCAATGCCGTGCCATACGCGGCGGACGACGTCGCCACCGCCTGGCAATCCGTTGCGCTGCTGCACGCGATGTCGAGCAGGCCAAGCCGGCAGAGTTCCGGACGTCCCGCGATCGGCGTGTACCCGCGCAGGCACGCGCCATCGGTGAGGGATTCTGCCGGCAGTCCGGTTGCACCGCGATGGCTGGTCCATGCGGCGCCCCCGTTGTGGGTCACGAAGATGGTGTCCGGACGAGCGATCACGTAGCAGGACTCTGGCGCGACGCACGCGATTCGGTAGAGGGGCGCAGAGGATCCGGCCGCGGGGTTTGCCTGCGCGTGCCACGTCTCGCCGCCATCGTCAGTCGCGAGAATGGTACCCGCGCCTCCGACGGCCATGCAGCGCACTTCGCTCAGGCATGCCACGTCGTACAGCGGTTGACTCGTACCGCTTGACTGGAGCTGCCATGTCATCGATGTCGACGGCGTTGGCTGCGCATCTCCAGCGCATCCGACGAGCGCCTGGACGGCGCAGACGAAGCTCACGAGTGCCGTGAATCTGCAGGCGGCGGACGGGTGCCGTTCTCGTCGGATCCGCCAAACCATAGCGGCTCCTCTGCCTTCGAAACGCAGGCGAGGTCGTGGAACCTCGCTCGCGATGATCTCGTTATCGACGTTCGTTGATGTGGCGGCTGTCGGTTCTCAAGGCGTCGTATCCCCGCTTGATGGCGTTGTGGATACGGTCGTCCACCTCCCACGGCCAATCGCCTTCGGCAGCCGCGCGTTCGACGGGTACATCGAGTCCGGCCAGGCGCCGGACGGTCGCGACGATAGCCGCGATCTCGTCTCGCTGTGCGCGAAGGAACGCGCGATCGACCGGTGTCCCGTGTCCGGGAATCACGAGAGTCCGATCGGTCATCGACTCGAGCAGGAGATCGAGCGTCGCAGGCCACTCGAGCGGCCACGAGTCCAGACCGATCCAGGGTTTTGCGGACTCCTCGATGAGATCCGCCGCTGCGACAACGTCGGCGTCGACAACGCGGGTCACGATGTCGCCCGACGTGTGCCCACGGCCGAGGAACAGCAGCTCGATGATGCGGTCGCCGAGATCGAGCACATGCGTCTCGGTGAACGTCTTGTCTGGAATCACGATCTCCGTTGCGGCGACATCCTCACGGTGGGCGTCGTCCGGAGAGTCAGCGAACCGCTGCTTCATGCGTTGCCCGTGTTCTGACAGCCAGCGCGCCGCTTCCACATGCGCGTGAATCGGGACGTCCGGTACGGCGTCGCGGAACGCGACATTGCCGAAGGTGTGGTCCCAGTGCCAGTGGCTGTTCACGACGTGCGTGACGTGGCCGACACCCAGGCTGTCGAGGTCCGCCAGCGCCACGCGTCCAGCTGCGGCAGATCCGTGCGTATCGACGACCACGAGTCCTCGCTCACCGCCGATGGCGGTGACGTTGGCATCCGCCCATTCATACCGCGCCACCCAGACGCGATCGGCGACCTCCAGAAACCCTGGCATGCCGCGCACGATAACGGCTCGGAGGTCGTTGTTCGACTCCGATGTGTGCACGATCAACCCCTTGAGTGGCTCCGGTGACGAGGGCGATGCGCTGGCTGTCCATTAGGGCCTCCTCACTCGTTTGACCTGCGGACAGCGACGCAGCCGTCCGCCAGATCGACGGTGGGACGCCATCGAAGAGGGTCGGTGCAGTGTCCGACGCCCGGGCGTTATATGATAGTCAGAGTATCATGAAATAACCCAACGTGATATGGAGGTCCAACTCATGAGCGACGCTCGAAACGACAGCACGTCCAATCCCGGAGCATCGAATTGGGTTGACGCGGAATTCGCTGGCGAGCACGGAACGACCGCATCGCCGTCATCTGTTGCGGATGAGAAGCAACCGGGATTCCGTCCGCAAAACGCACATGAGGTCGCCGAGAAAGTCAAGGCGGAGTCGTCGGAGGAGCCGGGCCTCCTTGGCAATGCGAAGAAGGCGCTTGAGGAGACTGATCGACAGATTGCTGGTGAATACGAGAAAAGGGACGATCGACAGGCTCCGGATGAACTGCATGAACACGATGCCGCGCATGCGGCCTCCACGGACCGCGGCGGCAACGGCTCTCGGACGAACAATCCCACCGTCGCAAGCGAAGCGGCACACGCTGAAACGGAGCGGTTCGACGGCTTGATCAACGAACCGGGGAATCCGCCGCGGCAGCCGGCGCTTGACCAGGAGAAGCGCGGGGACAAGCAGCCTTAGTTCGCTCGTTTTTGCTCCCGGGTACCAGCGCGTCGTCGCGCATCGTCCGTATGCGGAGCGAGGCATCCGCCGAGGAGAGACTCCGCCGGTCTGGGTTGCGGTCGGCCTCTCGACCGCGCAGCTTCGCTCGTGGCCGCGGGTCGATCCGCTCTGCCGGTGCCCGGCCTATTTGGGGGTGGAACCCCTCACGTTCACGCCGACGCAATGCGCCCTGCTCGGCGCAGGCGGCGCCGTTGTCGTACTGCAGGTGTCCTGGGCGGCGTACAAAACATAGCGATACCCGGGTTCGCCTCGACTCGGCTGGCCCCAGACCGTAGGATGGCGGCCACATCCGCGTCGTCGCGGCAACAGCCGCGTCCCATCCCGGACAAGGAGATCCGCCATGCTCGCGTTCAACGCATTCGGCACCAAAGAGATCGTCGTATACGTGATCGCCATCGTCGTGGTGCTCGCCCTTGTTGGCTGGTATCTGATGCGAGGACGCACGAAGGCGTAGGGCTCCTGCTCGGCCCGCCCCCGCTAATTTTCTGACCTGCGCTGAAGGTGGCCCGGTGTCCGCTGGTCCCGCCGCGAGAGCCGGAGTTGCGCTCGGTAGCGGTCAAACCCCAGCGTCCGTCACCATCGGTGCATCATGCGGATCGGTAGCCTGTTCGCCAGCGGCGAGCCTCTCTTCTCGTTCGAGTTCTTCCCTCCCAAGGACGACGACGGCGCCGACCGTCTCTTCGCCGCCATTGCGGCGCTTCGCGAGCTCGAACCTGCATTCGTGTCGGTGACCCACGGCGCCGGCGGGAGCAGTCGCGACGACCGCACCGTCCGCCTGGTCGAGCGCATCGGGCAAGAGACCGGGTTGCTGCCGATGGCACACCTGACGTGCCGCGACTCGACGGTCGACGACCTGCTCGCCGAGATCCGCGAGTACCAGGCAGCCGGGATCGAAAACGTCCTCGCTTTACGCGGCGACCCACCCAACGGCGAGGGGCGCTTCGTCGCGCCCGAGGGCGGGCTCCGCTACGGCAGCGAGCTGGTGCGCCTGCTCACCGACAACGCCGACCTCTGCGTCGGCGCCGCATGCTCACCGGAGAAGCACATCGAGTCGGCAAGCCTCGAAGAGGACGTCGCGGCGGCTATCCAGAAGGTGGAGGCCGGCGCCTCGTTCCTCATCACTCAGCTCTTCTTTGACAACGCGGTGTACTTCCACTTCGTGTCGCGGCTGCGCACGGCAGGCGTCACCGTGCCGATCGTCCCGGGCATCATGCCGGTGACCAACGTCGACCAGGTGTCACGCTTCACCGCCAAGATCGGCGCATCGATACCGCCCGCGCTTCGCATGGCGCTGGAGTCGCGCGCCGACGACCCGGCGGCGGTGCTGCAACTGGGTGTCGCGTGGGCGACCCTGCAGTGCAGCGAGCTGCTGCGCGCCGGCGCACCGGGCGTTCACTTCATCACGCTGAACCGGTCTCCGGCGACGCGAGCCATCCTCAGTGCCTTGCGCGCCGCGCAACCGTGGGTGCGCGGCCGGTAGCTGACGCTCGATCGGTGAACCCGTTCTGGTGACCCTATGGCCCCAGCCCGATCCCGAGCGGGGAGCGCGCCAGTTGGTCAGCCTCGGTCGGAGTCAACCGGCCGGCGCTGACGAGCTGTTTGAGCACGTATGCCATACGAACTTCCGCCGCCGACGGATGTCGCAACGGGTCGAGCGCGCTCGGCGCCTGGACAATCCCCGCAAGCAGCGCCGCCTGAGCCCAGTCCAACTGCGCGGGCGCTACGCCGAAGTAGCCGTGACTTGCGGCTCGTATGCCGTAGAAGCCGTGGCCGAAGTACACCGCCGAGAGATACATCGACAGGACGGCCGTCTTCGTGAAATGAGTGTCGAACTCGAGCGCGAGCGATACACGCCGGACGCGACCCCAGAAGCCCCCGGTCACCGATGGATACAGCACGTGCGCAAGCTGGATCTCGATCGTGCTCCCACCAAGATCCCGGCCGTTGAGGAAGCCCCAGAACGCGCGCAACAGGGCGACGCCGTCGACGCCGTCGTTGGCATAGAAAGTCGCATCCTCGGAGGCGACGAGCGCCTGGGCGATGTGGTCCGAGCCGGCGATCATCTCTGGAGACGTTGCATGCGCTCGGTCTATCGCGACCACCGCTGCGGGCGCCCCCGCCACGCTGGGATCGGTGGCCACGTTCACCTCGAAGAACGTCATCATCGCGATGAGGCAAATCAGCGCAACCCGCGCCGAGAGTCGGAGCCCGTGACGCCTCGGCCGGTGACCCGGCGCCACATCTGCGCCGTTGAGTTCTGTGGAGGTGCGGGTACGCGGAACATCCGGCGCTGCGACCGGTGGGTCGGGGCTCATGGTGGCAGGCATACAGTGACCATTGGATTCGGCGCGAGACGCACGCCTCGCCCGCTCCGTAGAACGTCATGCGGTCGCGATTCGCTTCGGTTCGGTCGAGGGCAGTCGAGCGCCGATCAGCGCTTGGGGCGAATCAAGCTCCACGCTGGCAGACATTTGGCGCTCGCGTGATCCGTCCACCTCACGCTCGGAGTCCGCCCCTCGATCGAATGTCAAACGTGGCTTCTGCGAGTCCGGCTCACGCTCCGCCGTCCTTGCCAGCGACCTCGATGATCAGATTGGCCACCGTTGCGGGTTCTTCGAGGTAGGGAAGGTGAGCGACGCCCGGCAGCATCCGGAGACTAGCGTTGGGCAAGCGACTGGCCAAGTCGCCGCATCGCTCGATCATGAACGGAACGTCCAGCTCGCCGCAGGCTACGATGGTCGGGAGCCGAACCTCATCAAGTCGCTCCCAGGCGTTCAGACCACTTGCTCCGGCTCGATCGGGGGCTGCGTTGCGTAATGCAGCAGCGTTCATCGCCAAGGCCAAGTCGCGAGCAGCGCCGGAAACGCGCCCTTCGAGTGAGGCCGGTCCGTCCAGCCAAATCCTCATCTCCAGGCGGTTGATCTCAGCCAAGTCACCTGCCGTGTCGGCGGCTTCAAGGAGGCGCACAAGGGGCTGGGTGTGTGCGTCGAGGGTCTTCGCTTTCGGGGCACCGCTGACAGCAGGTGCGATTAGTAGAAGCCCACTCATCCGCTCGGGGGCGATCAATGACGCATCCAGCGCGACACCGCCACCGAGGGAACTCCCGACGATAACCGCATGCCTGAGACGCTGAGCATCAAGGAGCGAAATCAGGTCATTCACATGACTGAATGCTTCGCCGGCTTGGGGAGTGTCCCCGAAGCCGCGCATGTCGTACGTCACGACAGTTCGGCCGCCGGCGTTCAGTTTCTCGGCAACATCTCTCCATCCCCTTCTGTCGGTCACACCGGAGTGCACCAGGACCACCGGAAGCCCCTCTCCCGGATAGCGGTCACCTGCGAGCGTTGCCCCCACGGGCGAGACGTCGACGGTGATCGGAACTCTCATAGAGGCAATTCTCCGCGGCCGCGGGACATGTTCAAGCCGCCGAGCTCGGCGCTGTCCACTGCCGCTCTATCATTTGCGACTCTAGCGATACTGGCCTGAGGCAGGCCTGCCTCACTTCCGGCGCTACGTGCCAGGCGCAGAACGCTGAAAGTTCGGGTACCAGACACCTCGCCAGACAGGGACGCCCGGTTTGAGAGCACGGTTCGCGAGGGCGGTGGTTACGTCCACGTCCTCGGTCACCGAGGCTACGGGTGGAAGCGCTTCGCCCCTGAACACGGCCTCACGTATCTGCGAAAGGCAGTCGTCCAGGTCGTAACCTGTCACACCGCAACCACCCCTAACGTAGGCCTCGGGACTGTCGTCGATGTCCATATACCCGGGCAACGCATCTTTCCGCGGCGGGAGGTCAAATTCGATCCAGAATCGTCGAAGCAGCTCCATCTACCCCATTATCCGGCCTGCCGCAACTTAGCTCCGCTCCGGGTACATTGACGGATGCTGGCCTGGCCGAAACCCGCCTCACTGGTCAAGTTCGCCCTTGGTGTTCCAGGGACTCGTGCGACGTCAGGACGACGTGTTGGGGTGTCCTGCCTTTGGTGGAGCCGGATTCTTGGACTCACGCTGCTGTCGTCGGATCGTCCATCGCGCCACGGAGTCGTCGCTCTTCGTCAACTTCGGAATTGCCGTCTATACCAGAGGCTAGCGGTCACCGTGCCTATCCAGAGCACCACCACCATTACAACCAGCGCGATCCACCAAGTCACACCAGCGAGGGTGGCGGAGACACACGCGATCCAAGCGATGGCAACTCCGACAGCGACCATCGCCGACCCCTTTTGCGGTAGGCGTGGGAGACTCCCAAATCGGACGACCCGGCTCAGCGCATATGTCGAGACTGCCGATATGAGACCAAAGGCACCAACGACAACGAACCGGCTCAACACGTGAGAAGCGCTCTCATCCGTCTCGAACGGTACGTCCCCAATGAGTGAGAAGGGCGACGATCTTGTCAACCTTCGGGACGCTCCCGCGACATTGGTGCGTCAATACATCATTGCCCTGTCGCGCATGATCCGAGCTGGGGTGCACACAGCTCAACGGACCTTGGCGGATGCTCGCCTGCGCGACGTTAGCCGCTCCGGACGCTTCCTCAGCTTAGCGGGGTGGCCATCCAAGCCTTCTGGAAAGCCTCCTGATCGGCAACGCTGCCAATCACGTCTGGTGTGGCTACATCGAAGGTCCCGAGTACCGGAGGGCGGACGTTTGTACGCGGAAAAGAGAGCACGTAGCAGGTGAGGCCTTGACCCATATCTCGCTGCATTCCAGACGCCCACGTGTCGCGTCGCGCGCCAGCACAGCAGGGCCGAAGGCCGGCGTCCTCCATCGCGAGCCTTGCCTCACGGAGCGCCTCGAAATAATCCGGACCCGCACCAGTAAAGTTGCTGAAACCAACGACGTGGCAGTCAACTCGACAGTCTCCGCGCGAGCCGCCAGACGTCGCTGGTTCTCGCCACCATTTGAGGACGGTGCCGATCTCCCGCCCGTTGGCATCGATGGAATTCGTCGTGACTTCGCTCACCTCGACCATCCTAGACACGACACTTCGCTTCCTTCAAGGCCAGAGATTCGTTCTGGGTACATTGGCGGATGCTGGCCTGCGCGAGTGGCCTCCTCGCCGAGCAAGGGGCACGGATGATCCCTCGGAACAACCACGATGCGTCAGCGTATGCAGGTTATGACGCGCTTCGCGATGATCGCTAGTCTCGCCTTGGGAATATCGATCTGCGCTTGCGGGAACGTGGCTCAGAATGGCTTGTACACGGCTGCCACAAGCAACCCTGGCGCCAAAGGTCTTGCTGGTGGCGGCTCGCCGCACCCAGCCGGCACTCCGTTCGGTCCGCAATACGCACAGCCTGCCCATTGCGGCGACTTAAAGGCATCGGACGCCCCCGGCTTCTTCAAGATCTCCGGGGTTCGAGTCGCGTTGCCAGCGGACAATCCGCTTACCCGCGACGAAACACTAGTGCAGCCGGGAAGTGTCCCAATAGCGCATTACGGCATTGGCGTGGATGATGGCACAGGCATCTGTGCGGTCTATATGCCGAATCCACCGGTTGCTATAGGCGGTCACATGTCTCTCGTGGTTCAGGCGGTTCGTTCGAGTGGCGGTGGCGTCTGGCTCGGCTGGGTCGATGTCGCGGCATGAGGGTTCGACGATCTTGCAGAAGCAGCAATTGAGCAGCCTCTCTTTCTGCGACTAGCGGTGGTCCGTGAGCTTAGCTTTAGCGACATTTGCGGATACTGGCCTGGCCAAGAGTTAATTGAATGTCACTCGAGCGACTGCAGTCGCTCACCCGGCTGGTCGATCAAGCTGTCAGGGGTAGGTGTCACGTCCTACAAACGTGTAGAGCGTCGACCGGGACTTCGTATTCAAAGGGATGGTGCCGAGGGACAGGATCGAACTGTCGACACCAGGTTTTTCAGACCTGTGCTCTACCAACTGAGCTACCTCGGCTTGCGTATTCAGTTTTGGCGTTTCGGCGTGACGTCTCTTAGCCACCACACCTGCTACTGCGCAGGGGGCAGTCTGGATCTTACCGGCCGCATACCCCGTCACCACCCGAGGCGCCCGCATATGCCGACATTCACGCGCCGCTCCGCCGAAGCCGGTCACCAACGCGCGGACGGCGCGGGCAACACCGATTCGGGCGCAAGCGACGGGATCGGGCCACGGAACCGAACGAGTCAGCCTAGGATCACGCTCCAGGCGTACGTCTTCCCGGTTGCGGTGTAGGTGCCGGACAGGGTGCTGCCTGACAGCGTCCCTATGAAGACCACGCCGCCGCCGCGAAAGGTGACCGTGCTGCCTGTCACGTTGCCCCTGATCTCGAGCGGCGTGCCGGGTGGCGACTCCAGCACGAGCGTCCCGTCGAGCGCGTCGGCGGCTTCTGTCAACCTGAGAATACAGAAGTCGCTGGGCGTGCTACTACACGTTCCCGACCACGTTCCGCTCAGGTCGAGCGTCGGAGTCGTCGTCGGTCGATTCGGTGTGTGTGGAGAGGGCCGTTGCACGAGCGACAAATAGACACCGACGATCGCAGTGACCGCGACCAGCACCGCCAGAGCCGCTGCGGCGGTGAGGCGGTTCCGTGACACTGAAAACTGCCCTCCGTGAGTCCCGGTTCGATCCGCTACAGACGATACGCCCGCGGCGCAGCGACCTCGGCGATCCGGGGAGGCAGTGCAACGGCCGGAACGGTGAGCTCCGATGGAGCGTTTGCTGAGTTCAAACCGCCAGTACAATTCGAGCCATGGCCCGCGTCATCCACGTTCGGCTCCATGACGTCGCGGCCGAGGACCGGGACGCCCTCCACGAGCGCTTCACAGAGCTCGTCACGTGCCGGGAATGGCGCGACCAGGTGCCCTGGCTCGCCGACGCCTACACGACCGATCTCTTCGGCCAGCTCTTCTTCGAGCAGGTGATCGCCGAGGACATCCGCGAGCATCCCGAGGGCAGCGACTTGGCCGCCGCGGCGTTCATCCACGTCGCCGGCGACGAGACCGATGCGCTCGCGCTCGTCTTCGTCCTCCGCGACCTCTCCGAGCGCTTCTCCTGCCGGGTGGTCATCCGCGACCCCGACAATCCGATCGCCAAGCTGCGCACGGTCGATCTCGTCAACGGCCGCCTCGCCGATCACCGCGCCCTGGAGTCGATCCTCGTCCGCCGTCCCATCTTCAAGCGCATGCGCGGCGGAGAGCGCATCGAGATGTACCCGCCTCGAGCGCTGGGCACGGCCTTCGGCACCCTCGAGGGCAGCGACGGCGAGCGTCGCAGCTGGAGCTTCCTCGTCCACGGCATGCGCGACTCGCGGCCGAGCTTCCTCGAGGCCGAGGCGGAGGCGCTTCGGATCTGGCGCGGGCTCCGCTTCCTCGAGTGAGGGCGGTCGTCCAGCGGGTCAGTCGCGCCGCAGTGGACGTCGCCGGGGAGCGGGTCGGAGCCATTGAGGCAGGCTTGTGCGTGCTCCTCTCGATCGGGCCCGAGGACGATGAGGACGTCGCCCGCCGGTTCGCCGGCCGCATCGCGACGCTCCGGATTTTTCCCGACGCCGAGCGGCACATGAACCTCGACCTCGCCGCCGCCGGCGGCGCCGCGCTCGTCGTCAGCCAATTCACGCTCCATGCCGACACGTCACGCGGGCATCGCCCGTCGTTCATCCGAGCGGCCGCACCAGATCGAGCGGAGCACCTCTATGAATCGTTCGTGGCGGCCTTCCGAGGCCTCGGCTTCACGGTGGCGACCGGACGGTTCGGCGCCCACATGGACGTCGATCTTGTCAACGACGGCCCCGTGACGCTCGTCCTCACCAGCGGCGAGCAGGCCTGGCCTGCCGACGTCGGGTAGCCGTCAGCCGGCTCGGCGAGCCCTCAGGGCGGCGAGTTGCTCGTCCTCGCCTCCAGCACCGGAGTAGCGAAGCAGCTCGGGTGGACGCCCGCCTGTCCCCGCCGGCGATCGGAACCGGGGCACGCGCAGCCGGAGCGCCGCAACCTCGGTGTCGCGGACCGGGCGCAGGACGCCGGAGTCGCGGAGTTCCTGGATCCGGCGGCGGAAGGTCCGCTCGCTCCCCTCGGGGCCGCCGTGGAGCGCCACGTGGAGCCGGAGGAGGTCGTCGCCGGTGAAGACATCACCCACAAGAGCGGCCGCGCCGGCAAGCTGCCGGGTATCGGCCCGAAGCCGATCGAGGGCGCTGCGAAGCGCCGGCGCCCCCTGGGCGTCGAGATGGAGGCCCCGACCGGTCGCCGACCAGGTCCCAGGGCCTGTCAGGGGGCCGTACGTGGCGGCCGCGTAGTACCAGACGGTCACGCTGCGGGCGCGCGCCGGGTCGTCGTCGACGCCGACGAGATGCAGGCGCTGTCCGCCGCGGGTGGCTCGACGGCCGCCGCCGAGATCGATACCCGCTTCCGAGGCCGCCCGCAGGGCCGCCTCCGTGAACCGCTCCTTAGGCCCCAGATCGCCTGTCGGCAGGGTCCGCTTCACGGTGAGCACGTGCAACGCGCGGCTCGCCGGGGTCCCGGGCTCAGGATCGAACCCAAAGACGGCAACCCCCGCGCTCAGCGTCGCCATAGCTCCCTTGGTCATGCTCCGGCCTCCTCCAGACAGGGTTTCGTTATGGAAGATGATGGCATGAACTGACCGAATTGTGCCATCTGGAGTGAGGTTTTCTCCCCGTCGATCTCGGCGGGAGTTCGGGGTCCTAGCCCTTTTCGCTGGCCGGACCCTGCCCCATGACGGTCCAGCTGACCGCCGGATCGGCCTCGGCCTGATCTCGCGAGCCGGCGAGGACCCGGGGCCAACTCACGGCCATCCTAGCGCCGCCAAGGGCCGAGGTGCTCACCTCCCAGCGACCATGGGTATGGCGGACAACAGCGTCCGCGATCGCGAGCCCGAGCCCCGAGCCGTAGCCCTGGTCCATGGCCCGATGGAAGCGATCGAAGATCTTGGGGCGTTCCTCCTCGGGGATGCCCGGCCCCGAATCCTCGACGATGACGCGGACCCGGTTGCCCTCGACGCCGGCGCTGAGGCCGACGGTCCCTCCCGTCGGCGCGTATTTGAATGCGTTGTCCAGGAGCACCCCAAGCAGCCGGTCGAGCCACGTGGACGACCCCATGACCGCCAGCGGCCCGAGGCCGACCGACACCTGCAGGGTGATGCCCCGGCTCTCGGCGACGGCGGCGAACCGTTCGGCGGCCTGCTGCACGAGGATGCCGACCTCGACCGGCTCGGCGCCCGGTCTGCCCTGCGGCGTGTCGACCCGCGCCAGCCACAGCAGGTCGTCGACGAGGCGCCGAATGCGGCCGCTCTCGGAGCCCACCCGCTGGAAGGCGTGGCGGTACCAGGCGGGGTCGCGATCCTGGCTGAGCGCGAGGCTCGTCTGCGCCTCGATCACCGCGAGTGGCGTGCGCAGCTCGTGGGACGCATCGGCCGTGAACTCGAGCTGGCGCTGGCGGGCGAGCTCGATCGGCGCCCCGACTCGTCGGCCGACGAGCAGCGTCCCGGAGAACACGAGGACGAACAGCACCAGTCCGGCAACGGTCTCGGTGACGACGAGCGACGACCGCGCCTGCGAGATGGAATCGACGTTGAACCCGACGACGAGGTGCGCTGGGCCGAGGTTCGTCAGCACAGGGGCGCCAACCATGCGAACGTCGATGCCCTCGAGCTGGATCGTGGTCGGTTCACTCACCTGCGTCGCTGTCTCGGGGAGCGTCGTGCCGTCCGCGATGCTCGTCACCTGGTGGTCCTGCGAGTACAGCAACCACACGAGCGGTGGCGTGTTGAGCCCACCCTGACCGGGATCGCCGACGCCGTTGGAGGTGTCGGTCCGCGGCAGCGAGTTCTCGTAGTGGTGGAGCGCTACCGCCAGCTTGTCGTCCACCTGAGACGTCAGATTGCTCGTGACGACCATGACGATCGCGACCGAGATGATCGCGTAGACGACGGCGACCACCCCGGTGCTGATCAGCGCCACCCGCAGGGAGGCGACATTGACCCGCTCGAGCCGCCGGTTCATGCCTCCTCCAACCGGTACCCCGCGCCGCGTACCGTCACGATTTGCACACCACTGTTGGGCAGTTTCGCTCGCAAACGGCTCATCTGCACGTCGATGGCGTTCGACCCGAGCGGCTGCGTCTCGTCGCGCCACGCATGCTCGGCGATCGACTTGCGGTCGACGACCGCCGGGGAGCGGCGCAGCAGCAGCTCGAGGATGTTGAACTCCGTGGAGGTCAGGTTCACGGGAGCTCCGTGAACGTCGATCTCCCGGCGCGCGGGATCGAGCGTGAGCGAGCCGCGGGTGATCGCAGGCCCGTCGACCGTACGCGGGCGCCGCTGCAGCGCCCGGATCCGAGCCACCAGCTCACCGAAGTCGAACGGCTTGATGAGGTAGTCGTCTGCGCCGGCGTCCAGACCCTCGATGCGGTCCGACGGCGTGTCGCGCGCCGTGAGCATGAGCATCGCCGTCGGGCGGTTGTTCCGCCGTGCCCAGGACACGACCTCGAGCCCGCTGACCCGTGGCATCCGCCAGTCGACAACCGCGACGTCGTACTCGTAGAAGCGGAGCTGGTCGATCGCCTCGTCGCCGGACGCGACGGCGTCAACGAAGTACCCGGCTTCCTCGAGCCCCTGAACCAGGACTTCCCGAAGGCCGCGATCGTCTTCCGCAACGAGCACTCGCATCAGTTGATGGTGTCACGCACTGGTTGGTGCGCCACCCCCGCCGCCGCCAAAGCCGCCGCCTCCGCCGAAGCCGCCGCCGCCGAAACCGCCGCCGCCGAAACCGCCGAAGCCCGCGGTGCATCCGTTGGCTCCCGCCGGTGAGATCGTGAGCGCTCGCGCCGCGACCGCGCCGGAGCTGTCCTTCGAGCCGATTGCAGTGAGGCACTGGCCGGTCTCGAGCGCAGTGGCGGCCACGACTGTGGACACAGTCACCTTGATGGTGGTCGGCACGTCAATGGTCGTTGTGGTGCCGGTCGTCTCGGCCACGGTCACCGATGTGCCCGACACCGACTTCACCTGGCCACGTGTCGCGGAGAAGCCGGACGCACCGGCCGGTGGCGAGAAGCTCGGGCGTGGCGAGAAGCTCGGCCGGGGGCTGCCGGTTCCCCCACCACCAAAGCCTCCGCCACCGAATCCTGCCGTTGCGCACGAGCCGTCCTTCGGCGCGCTGAGCGTCACGGTCGTTGCGGTGAGGGTTCCGTTCGCACCCTTGCTGCCGATCGCGGTGATGCAGTTCCCGGCGGTGATATCCGCGACCGTCTCGGTGTCGGTCTGCGTGATCGTCGTCGTCGACGCGTACGTGACCGTCGAGTCCCCGTTGGTGCCACTGAGGATGAGCGTGGTGCCGTTGATCTGCACCAATTGTCCGAACGTGGCGTTGGCGGCAAATCCTCGCCGCCCGCCCGGCGATGCGGATGGCCTGCTCGTCGCGGCAGCGCTCGGGGCGGCACTGCCGCAGGCGACGACCGCAAGACTCACCATGACGCCGGCGGCGCCAAGGATGGCTCGATTCATGAGGTGGTTCCTCCCAACGGGATAACGGCGGTGTGTGTCATTCGGCTCGAAGGGCCGCGATGGGTGCAAGACGTGCGGCGCGCGCCGCTGGATAGACACCGAAGATCAGGCCAACTCCGGCCGCAACGACGACCGCGATGATGACCGGCGTCGCCGTGATCGTCACGGCGATATTCGCGAGTCGCGGCACGAGGAACCCCGCCAGCAGCGCGGCGCCGACACCGAGGACGCCGCCCACGAAGCTCAACGTCGCGGCCTCGATCAGGAACTGCCGGAGCAGGTCGCCCGGTGTCGCACCGAGCGCCTTGCGCAGCCCGATCTCCTGCGTGCGCTCGGTGACCGAGACCAGCATGATGTTCATGACGCCGATGCCGCCGACGAGCAGCGAGATCGCCGCAACGCTCGCCAGCAGGATCGTCAGCGTCGTGGTGACCGATGCCGCCGTCGATGCCAGCGTGGAGGCCGAAGTGATGCTGAAGTCCGCGGCTGCAGCGTTCGTGATGTGGTGCGTCTGCAGCAGCAGCTGGTCAGCCTCGTCATACGCGGATCCGATGGTGCTCGAGCTGCTCGCGCTGAGCAGGATCCGCTGCACCGAGTTGGGACTGCCGCCGGTGACCTCGTCCTGCGCGGTGGTGATGGGGACCACGGCGAGGTCGTCGCTGTTGGTGAAGCCGGTGCTGCCACTCGCAGTGAGGATCCCGATCACCTGGAAGGGATTGCCGCCGATGGTCACCTGGTCACCGACGATCGCGTCGAGGTCGCCGGCGGTCGTCGCACCCAGGACGATGACCTGCGCGTGCTGCGCGACCTCCTTCGACGTGATGAAGATGCCGGACGACAGCGTGCGTGCATTCGTGGCCAGCCAGGACGCCGTGCTGCCCTGGATGGTTGTCGTCTCGTTGGAGCTCGTGCTGACGATCGTCGCGCTGCCCGACACCACCGGCGCCACCGCGCCGATGTCGGGTGCATCCGACTTGTCCTCGAGGCCGGTAACGTCGTCCATCGTCAATGTGTTCGCCGACCCCGCCCCACCGCGTACACCGAAGCTCACCGTGCTCCCGGGCGACACTGTCAGGAGGTTCGTGCCCAACGCGGCGATGCGTGAGTTGACAGAGTTCGCGGACGCGGTGCCGATGCCGACGGTGCAGATGACGGCCGCGACGCCAAAGAGAATCCCGAGCGTCGTGAGCACCGAACGCAGACGGTGGCCGAGCAATCCGCGCATGCCGGTCTCGAAAGTGCGCAGCACGCTCATGCCGCCACCCGGTCCCGGAGGTGACCGTCCGCCATTTCCACCACGCGCTCCGCGACACCGGCGACGTTGGGGTCGTGGGTGATCAGGATGATCGTGTGTCCTGACGTGTTGAGGCCGGTCAGGATGTCGAGCACTTCGCGGCTCGCTTTCGAGTCGAGGTTGCCGGTCGGCTCGTCGGCCAGGATCATCGTCGGATCCGTGACGAGCGCTCGCGCGATCGCAACGCGTTGCTGCTGGCCACCGGAGAGTTGATTCGGACGGTGCTGCACGCGAGCCGTGAGGCCGACCTGCGCGAGCGCGTTCAACGCCGTCTGCTTGCGATCGTGCGCGCTGCGGTACAGCAACGGCAGCTCGACGTTGCGCCACGCCGACATCGACGACAGCAGATGGAATTGCTGGAACACGAAGCCGATGCGACGGTTGCGGATGCTTGCAAGCTCGCGCTCATTCATGCTGCTGACGTCCTCACCGGCGAAGCGGTACTCGCCGCTGGTTGGGATGTCGAGGCAGCCGAGGATGTGCATGAGCGTCGACTTCCCCGAGCCGGAAGGACCCATGACCGCAAGGAAGTCGCCTTCCTTCACCGACAGCGAAACGCCGTCGACCGCCCGAACCTCCGCATCTCCTTCGCCGTAGACCTTGCACACGTCGACGAGGCGGATGATCTCCGCGGCCACGTCAGCCCGTGCGGCCGGCGCCGCCGCCCCCGAAGCCGCCACCGCCGAACCCGCCACCGCCGAAGCCCCCGCCACCCGTCAGCGTGCGGCCGGTTGCGCCCGTTGCAGACGGAATCGTGCTCGTGATGGTTGCGATGACCACCACGTCGCCAACCTTGATGCCACTGAGGATCTGCGTGCGAGTCGCGTCAGCGGCGCCGACGGTGACCGCAACGGGGTCGGGCTTGCCGTTCACGAACAGCGACACGGTGCTGCCCGCACCAGTCGTGTGCACCGCGCTCGTCGGCACGGTCACGACGCCGACCACCTGGTTGATGACAACGCTGACGGACGCCGACATCCCGGGACGGAGCGATGGGCTCGCGCCGCTCAGCACCACCGTGACGGGGAACGTCGCGACTCCGGACGTCACCGTCGCCTCCTCGGCGACCTCGGTGACCTTGCCCGCGACCGCATCGCTCGAGCCGGCCGCGACGACCTCCGCTGTCTGCCCGATGGCGATCTCGTTGACGAGCGAATCGCTCACCGACCCGGTGACCTCGAAGACGCCGGGCGTGATGATCACGATCGCGTGGGTGGACGAACCCGATGCAGAGGCGCCGCCTGTCCCGCCACTCGCGACCTCCTCACCCGAGGTCACGTTGACTTCCTCGACGATGCCCCCGCTGGGCGCCTTGAGGGTCGTGGCGGCGACGGCAGCCTCAGCATCGGTGACGCCGACCTGCGCGATGTCGACCTGGCTCTGATCCATCTCGAGCTGTTGCGTTGTCGTCGATCCCGTCTCGAGCGAGGACAGCGACGCCTCGGCGTTCTGCCATTGCACCTTGTCGGCGTTGACCTGTCCCTGCGCCTGGTCATCGCCTTGCGCGGCCTTGACCTCGGCGGCTTGCCACGTCTGGAAATCCTGGCGGAGCGTCTGCTCGTCCTGGGGGCATGGTGGCGTCGTCGAGCTCGAGGTGCAGCCGTCCGTGCTGGCAGTTGCCTGTGCCTGTGTGTACGCGCTGTACGCCTGGCTCACCGTCTCCGCGTTCACGGCCTTGGTGTCGGCGAGGCTCGTCACCGCCGTCTCGTACTGCACCTTGGAGCTGTTCACCTGCCCTTCGGCCTGCGTCAAGGTGGAGCCCGTCGCGCCCTCGCGGTCGAGGGAGAGCTTTGCCTCGGCGGATGAGAGCGTCGCCTGCGCCTGCAGGAGACTCGCGTCGAGGCTGGTCGGATCCTGCGTCGCCAGGACCTCGCCCGCAGTGACGGTCTGGCCCGACTGCACGTTGACCGACGTGATCTTGCCGGCACCTTCGAAATCGAGGTCGGTCTCGCCGTCCGGGGCGAGGTTCCCGGAGAGCGAGACGGTTTGCGTGACGGTGCCGAGCGTTGCCGTCGACGTGCGATACGAGACGCTTGCCGGGTCGCCGCGCGTCAGCAAGAAGGTTCCAACTCCGGCAAGAACGATCACCGCCGCGATGCCGATGATGAACGGCTTGCTGAGCAGACGCCGCCTCACGACGTGCGACTCCGTGCGCCAGTCGATACCGCTGCCATGGCGCTGATCGTCCGGCCGAGATCCTTTCGAGTAAGTGACAAATGCCGGAACGAATCGACGAGGCGTCCTGGGCGTGGGCGGAGCAGGGCTCGAACCCGCGACCTCCTCGGTGTAAACGAGGCGCTCTAACCAGCTGAGCTATCCGCCCGAAGCGACTGTATCCCGCGTGCGCACGCGAAGCGCGGTCAGCGCGCGGTGAACCGGTCCGCCGTGCCGTCGGCGTGCCCCACAAGCACCAGTTCCGCCATGCCGAGAAAGAGCCCATGACCGGCGCATCCGGGTGTGGCCTCGATCGCCCGGGCGAGCGCGGCCGGGTCGTTGATGTCGACCTCGTCGCTGTCGGCGATGGCGTTGCCGTTGTCAGTCTGAAAGAGGTTGCCGTCGACACCGGGACGCAACGTGAACCCGAGCCCTGTCCGATCGACGAGTGTCCGCACGGTCCGCGCGCACCCGAACGGGATCACCTCGACGGGGATCCGGCCGTGTAGCACGGGGTGCGTTTTGGAGTCGTCGACGACCACGATGAAGCGCGCCGCCGAGGCGGCGATGATCTTCTCGCGCACCATCGCTCCACCCCGTCCTTTGATCAGGCGCAACGCGGGATCGACGGAGTCGGCGCCGTCGACGGCGATGTCGAGGCCATCCACCCCGAGGGGTTCGACGAGGATGCCGTGCGCCGCTGCGAGGTCGGCACTCGCCTGCGACGTGGCAACGGCCCGGATGCTCAGGCCGGCGCGCACCCGCTCCGCGAGGCCGACGATGAACCAGTGCGCCGTTGTCCCCGTGCCGAGACCGACGCGCATGCCATCAGTGACCAGTGGCACTGCCGCTGCACCGGCAGCGCGACGGGCGGCCTCGGGATCCACCCCCGCAGCGTAACGACTAGGAGGCCAGTCGTCCCCGGAGCTCGGCCGTGGCGGTACGCACCGGCTCGCTGCGCGGCAACCCGTCCGGCTGGCGCATGAAGCGCTCCTGGACCGCGAAGACGGCCTCGATGAGCTCGGCAGCCGATGTGCGCGGACGGAACACGACGCCGCGGCGACGCAACGCGACGAGAACGCGAGTCGGAATCGGCCCCCCGCGAAGGTTCACCTCTTCGAGCTGAGTCAGCAGGCCGTCGAGCTCACACAGCGTTTCGCGTCGCTGCACCCGAAGCCGTTCTTCTTCTGCTGACCACACCAGTTGATTGAGGACGCGGTTTCGGACGAAGGTGGCCATGACGCTCCCCCGGGGCGTCCACCGGGTTCGGGGGTTTGATGTGACGTAGGGTGAGTCGGACCGAACAGATGGACGTCCTGTGGTCGCGATCCTACAGATCTGTGTCCAGTTTGCATAGAGGAACACATGTTCGTATGCCTCGCAACGTGCGCCGACGGCACGGCGGATTACTGTCCGAGCAGACCCAGGATGCTGTTGACATCCGCCCGCGCGGCTGCGAGATCGGTCCCTGCGGCGCTGATGCGCTGCCACGCCCTCGTCAGCGTCGTCGCATCACCCGGCCATCCGGCAGGCACGAGATCGATGACCGACGACGTCACGCCGGTAATCGACGTGCGCGACGCACCGACCTTGGCGCTCGCGTCCGTGAGGTCCGCCTGGGCGGTCGCTTTGAGACTCGACGCGACCTGCGAGACGTTGATGAGAGCTTGCAACTCGGGCAGGACCGTCACGAGCGTGCTGTTGACCTTGGTGACACCGTCGGCCGCGAGGACTTCCTGGATCTTCGGATCCTCCATGACATACACCAGATAGTCGGTCACGATCAACGCGCAGTCGTCGTAGGCCTGGGTTGTCGTGGTGTCGTGCTGGATCTTCTCGTTCAAGGTCGTAATCCCGTGCTCATCCGCGCTGATCTGCCGCTCCAGCGTCGATTGGTCGGCGGCGGTTGCCGCCACTGACGTTTCGACGAACGTGCCGTCGGCGCTGAGCACCGCGACGCGGCGCTCCACGCCCGTGTTGCAGAGCGCCTTCATCGGCGCGAGCAGCGGGTACTGCGGTGGTGTTCCGCCGGCGTCGACCGCGACCGACCCGGCGACCCCGAACGTGGCCGTCAGGGCGAGGGTCGCCACGCCGCGGAGCAGCAATTGCGCGTTCATTGAGCGGGGTTTCCTTCGCTCGTGTGCAGCCCGGCATTTGCGGCGTTGAGCTGTCCATTGACCGCGCTGAGTTGACTGTCGATGGTGTTCAGCGCCTGCGAGACAGCGGCGTCCGGCGTTGCTGTGGTTGCGGCCGCCGCCGGCGCGCTCGCCGCCACGCCCTCCGGCGCAACGGTGCTCGTCGCTGCGTGCACGCGCGGTGCGCACCCGGCGATAGCAATCACCCCGAGGAGACAGAGGACTCGCTTCACGTTTCCATACAACCATCCCGCGGTGTCTGGATCCTGAGACCTCGCGGTGACAATCCTGAGAAATCGTTGAGGCACCAATCCTCGGGACTCAAAAGGGCGGTCCGACCACCGGACCGCCCTTGGGACGAAAGATCGATTAGCCGAGCAGCTGGAGGATGTGGCTGACGTCCGCGCGTGCACCGGTGAGGTCCGCGCGCGCCGTCTTGATGTTCGACCGTGCGCTCTTCAGGTCGACTTGATTGCCGGGCCAGCCCGCCGGGGTGAGGTTGATGACCGACGCGGTGACACCCGAGATGGACGTGTGCGAGGCATCGACCTTGCTGGTCAGGTCGTTGAGGTCGGCTTGTGCCTGCGCCTTCACCGTCGCCGAAACCGACGATGCGTTGATGAGTGACTGCAGCTCCGGGATGAGCGTCTCGAAGGTGCCGTTCGCGTTGCTGACGGCGTCGGCCGCGATGACCTCGTGAATCTTCGGATCCTCCATGACGTACACGCGGTAGTCCGTGACGATGAGCTCGCACTCAGCGTGCGCCTGCGCGAATGTCGTGTCGGCCTGGATGGTGCCGTCGAGCGCGGTGAGCCCCGACTGGTCGGCGCTGATCTGACCTTCGAGCGCCGTCCGATCTGCGCTTGTCAACGCACTCGACTGCTTGACGAAGGTGTCGTCGGCGCCGAGCGTGCCGAGGCGGCGCTGCACGGCGGAGTTGCAGCGAACCTTGAGCGCCGCGAGGCTGAGGTGTGGCGTTGGCGTCGGCGAGGCAGAGGCCGACGGCGACGGAACCGGGGTGTCGGCGTCGACGGCGACAGAGCCGGCGAGTCCGAGTCCTGCGGTGAGCGTCAGCGTGGCGACGCCACGCGCGATCGTTCGTGCGTTCACTGGGCTGGATCTCCTTCACTGGTGCTCAGCCCGGCGTTGGCAGCGTTGATCTGCCCGTTGATGGTGCTGAGCTGGTTGTCGATGCTGCTGACCTGCTGGTCCACCGCGCTGGTGTCAGGTGCGGGGTTCGCCGTCGACGTGGACGCTGCGTTCGCGACGCTCGCCGGCGCGGCAGTGCTGACGCCACGGGTTGCGCCGGCGCAGCCCGCGATCGCTGTCACGGCGATGAGGCACAGAACGGCGTTCCTGTGCGCTCTCAGATGGGTCATGCGAAGTCTCCTTGCGATGTCCGTTGGGCGATGCACCTCATCCAACCATCGGCTCGACGCCGCGACCTGAGACTGCGCGGAGAGGCCGCTGAGAAATTCCGGAGAGCGGCCCGCCCTCGCGGCGAGAAGCAGCTGCTCAGGCCGCCGACAAAGACGGCATCGCGCGCTGCAGCAACGCCGTCAACGAACCGGCGGGCTCGAGCCGCAGTCCGAATGCTGCGGCCAGTGCATCAGCCAGCACCGGGCCCACCTCTTCCGGTGTGTGTCCGGGCGCGCCGAGGGTCGCCAGCGAAGCAACACTCGACCCGTCGATGCCACACGGGACGATCCGGTCGAACCACGTGAGGTCCGTCGCGACATTCAGCGCGACGCCGTGGGTGGTCACGCCGCCGGCGAGCTTGACGCCGATGGCACCGAGCTTGCTGTCGCCCGACCACACGCCAGTCCACGGCGCGCGGCGGGTCACAACGACGCCGTAGGCGGACGCTGTGGCGATGAGCGCGCTCTCCAGCGCCCGGAGATACCGGATGACGTCCCCGTGGGCCGGGTGGCCGGGGATCGGGAAGATCCCGGCGAGGCGGACCACCGGATACGCGACCAGCTGCCCAGGTCCGTGGAACGTCACCGATCCGCCGCGATCGACGTCGACGAACTCGGCGCCGGCCTTGATCAGCGCCTCGGGGCCTTCGCCGAGGTGGCGCGCCTCGCCCTGACGACCCATCGTGTAGACGGGTGGATGCTCGAGGAGGAGCACTGCGTCATCGGCGAGCTCGCCGCTCCTGCGCGCGTCCGCGACGGCTCGCTGCAAAGCAAGCGCCTCGCCGTACCCCATCGTCCCCAGCCAGGCCCAGCGCAACGCCGGCGCCGCCGCGGTCTCGGTCATCCCGCGTGGGCAGCGACCGCCTGCTCGTGCGCGTGATAGCTCGAGCGGACGAGCGGGCCGGACTCGACGTGGGCGAACCCCAGCGCTTTGCCGTACGCCTTGAGCTCCGCGAACTCGTCGGGGTGCCAGTAGCGGATCAGCGGGTGGTGCTTCAGCGACGGCCGCAGGTACTGGCCGATGGTGATGATCTCGATGTCGTGCTCGCGCATCTGGTCGAGCAATTCCTTGACCTCGGGCATCTCCTCGCCGAGCCCGACCATGAGCCCCGACTTGGTACGGCTCCGAGGCTCGACCTGTTTGGCGACGCGGAGCAACTCCAGGCTGCGCTTCAGCTCGGACTTCGGCCGCACACGCCGGTAGAGACGGCCGACCGTTTCGACGTTGTGGTTGAAGATCTCCGGCTGCTCGGCCATGACGATGCGGAGCGCCTCATGATCACCCTGGAAGTCCGGGGTCAGCACCTCGATCGTCGTCCCGGGAGACATCGAGCGAATGCTCCGGATGGTCTCGGCGAAGACGCCGGCACCGCCGTCAGGGAGATCGTCGCGATCGACGGAGGTGACCACGGCGTGGCGCAGGCCCATCGTCTTCACGGCCTCCCCTACCCGACGCGGCTCGTCCCAGTCGATGTCGCCGCCGCGCTTGCCGCTTTTCACGGCGCAGAAGGCGCAGGCCCGCGTGCAGACGTCGCCGAGAATCATGAAGGTGGCGGTGCCGTGGCCCCAGCACTCGGCGATGTTGGGGCAGCGCGCCTCCTCACACACGGTGTTGAGCTGCTGGCCGCGCATGATCCCCTTGATCTGCGAGTAACCGTCGCCTGCCGGGAGCTTGACGGTGAGCCACTCGGGGCGCCGGTCAACCCCCTCGGGAAGGAGCCGCTGATGGAGCGGCCTGGTGTCCGCCACGGGCAGAGGCCGCAAACGGATCTGGTCCATTGCTGCACATCACTCTACACACTCGCTGCGCGACAATCGCCGCGATGACTACCCCCCCACCGAGAAACGAGCCCGTGTCGCTCTACGCCCCCGGATCGGCCGAGCGGGCGAGCTTGCGCCGCACCGTCAATGAAATGCAGGCGTCCGCACCACACCATGTGCCATTGCACATCGATGGCAGGTGGGTCGATGGTGAAGGCGACCAGATCACCGTGCACGCCCCGCATCGCCATACGCTCGAGCTGGCGGAGTCGCGCGTCGCGACCACCGCCGATGTCGGACGCGCCGTGGACGCGGCGCTCGCGGCTCGCCACGACTGGTCGACAGCGCCGTTCGAGACCCGCGCGGCGGTGTTCCTCCGCGCTGCGGATCTGCTCAGCGGGCCATTCCGCGACCGCCTCAATGCGGCGACCATCCTCGGACAGAGCAAGAGCGTCCATCAGTCGGAGATCGACGCAGCCTGCGAGCTCGTCGACTTCTGGCGCTGGAACGTGCACTTCGCCGAGGAGCTGCAGGAGATGCAGCCGGTGTCCCCTCCTGGCCAGTGGAACCGCATGGAGCAGCGTGCACTTGAGGGCTTCGTGTTGGCGATCAGCCCCTTCAACTTCACATCGATCGGCGGCAACCTGGCGGGAGCGCCGGCGATCATGGGCAACACGATCGTCTGGAAACCCGCCACCACGGCGCTCTTCGCGGCCAAGGTGATCATGGAGATCTTCGAGGCAGCGGGCATGCCGCCCGGAGTCATCAACATGATCGCGGGACCGGGCGCCGCGGTGAGCGAGGCGGCCGTGAAGCACCCATCGCTCGCCGGCATCCATTTCACGGGATCGACCGACACGTTCCAGCATCTCTGGACGAATGTTGCTGCCAACCTCGGCAATTACCGGACGTATCCGCGTCTGGTCGGCGAGACCGGCGGCAAGAACTTCGTGCTCGCGCATCCCTCGGCGTCGGTTGACGCTCTGCTCGTCGGGCTGCTCCGCGGCTCGTTCGAGTACCAGGGGCAGAAGTGCTCCGCGTCGTCGCGGGCCTACATCCCCCAATCGGTGTGGGAACGGCTCCGCGAGCCGCTCGCTGCAGCGACGTCCGCGATCCGTGTCGGCGATCCTGCCGATTTCAGCACCTTCATGGGCGCGGTGATCGACGAGCCCGCGTTCCGCAAACACGAGGCGGTGTTGACGTCGGCACGGACAGCGCCCGACCTCGAACTGATCGCGGGCGGCGAATGCGACTCCGATGTCGGCTGGTTCGTCCATCCGACGATCTACGCAAGCGACAACCCGCGCCACGATCTCTTCAAGCGCGAGTTGTTCGGTCCGATCCTCGCCATCTACCCGTATCCAGACAACGAGTGGCACTCGGTGCTCGACCTCGTCGACACGACCACGCAGTACGCGCTCACCGGCGCCATCTTCGCGGAGGACCGGCGTGCGATCGACGAGGCCTCGAGCCACCTGCAGTATGCCGCCGGCAACTTTTACATCAACGACAAGTCGACGGGCGCGGTGGTGGGCCAGCAACCGTTCGGCGGCGCTCGTCTGAGCGGGACCAACGACAAGGCGGGCTCGGCGCTCAACCTGCTGCGATGGGTCGCGCCGAGGGCGATCAAGGAGACGTTCGTGCCGCCGACCGAGTGGCGCTACCCGCACCAGGATCCCGACTGAGGAGCGCAGCTAACTGACCCCGACCTCGAGGACCGGGCACGGCCGGACGGGGTCCGTGATGGCGCCCGAAACCTGGCAAAACCCTTGAGTCATCAGGTCGGCGGTGCCGGATCCGACCGCGACAAACGACTCAGTGGATCCACGGTCCGACACGGTCTTCGGCTCGAGCACCGTTGTGTTGTCGCTCGACGGCGTCGGATAGATCGGCACGAGTTGATCGCCAGACGGGCCGGAGCCCTCCTGAGCGATGTGCACGTCAACCTCGCTCCCAACCGCAATGATCACCTGCGCCGGCGGGATGAACAGGACACCATCGCAACCGCCGAGGTCCTGCGACGGACCTCCGTTCACCCGGTAATAGGCCGGGGTACCGCATGCAGACGCGCCGCCCGTCCCCTGCCACCAGGCACTCGTCGTCGTCCCTGACGGCGCGGCGCCGCAGGACGACGTCACGACTGCGAGGGTCACTGCCGCGAGAACACTCCCGACGAGACTGTATCGCCTCGCCGACGTGAGCTGGAGTCGGGCCCTCAGGCCCGCCAGCGGGTGCACGAGCGGGTCGGCCGGCGCCTGCAGGAGCAACTCCCGGGATGGCGCGGCGTCCGCCTCGTGAGCGATGGCTCCTCGGCGGCCACGCGGATCAGAGCGTGAAAGCGACGCTCGTCGATGATCCCCTTCTCGAGGGCGCGCTTCGCCCAGGCGGGAGGGGTCCGAAGCCCCCATGCATCGAAAGTGCCGTGCTCGATCATCGTTCCTCCAGATGATAGCCAGGAGTGACTAAACGAGGGTCCCGGTGGGGTCGATGCCTTCAAGGAGTTTCTGAACGGCGGTCACGAAGCGGGTCGCCTGGAGGCCGTCGTTGATCCGGTGATCGAACGAGAGGCCCAGATTCATGATCGGGCGGATGGCGATGGCGTCGCCGACGACCACCGGGCGCTTGACCACCAGATCCATGGTCATGATCGCCGCCTGTGGCTGATTGATGATCGCCTGGGTCATCACCGCGCCGAGCGCGCCGGTGTTGTTGAGGGTGAACGTACCGCCCTGGATCTCGTCGAGCTTGAGGTGGTTGCTCCGAGCGCGTGCGCCGAGGTCAGCCATCGTGGTTGCGAGGCCGGCGATGCTCAGACGATCGGCGTCACGGACGACCGGCACGATCAGGTTGTCCTCGAGCGCCACGGCGATGCCCAGGTTGATGCTGCGCTTGACGACAACGCCGGCATCGCTCCACGACGCGTTGAGCGTGGGATGCCGTTGCAGCGCCTCGATAACGGCGCGTGCAACGAACGGCAGAAAGGTCAGCTTCACGCCGTGCCGCTGCTCGAAGGGCGCCTTTTCGCGATCGCGGATCCTCGAGACGGACGACATGTCGACCTCGACCATGACGTACGCATGCGGCGATTGCTGACGGCTGCGCACCATGTGCTCGGCAATCGCCTTCCGCACCTGCGTCAGCGGGACGACGGTGTCTCCGTCGCCAGAACCGAATGACGTTGGTACAGCCGCCCCAGCCTGCGAGGCCGGCAGAGTCTGCGCGACGCTGGGAAGCACCGACGGAGCCGGCTGTGCTGCCTGCGCAGGCGACATAGCCAGGGGAGTCGCCGGAGCGGGCAGCGCAGACGGCGTGTGCGCGACGCCCTGCCCCGCGTCGCGCTGCTGCACGTACTCCAGCACGTCCTTCTTTGTGATCCGTCCGCCCAGCCCGCTGCCGGTGATCTGCCCCAGATCCACCCCGTGCTCTCGGACGAGCATCCGCACCGCAGGCGTCAGGTGATACCCCGCGCCGTTTCCGCCGGACTCGCTCGCTCCATTGCCGGAAGCACCGCCACTCGCCCCGGTTCCGGATTGCGACGGAGCCTGCGGCCCGGACAACGAGGCCGACACCGCCGCAGCCAGACTAGCCGCACCACTTTCCGGCGCGCTCTGCTCACGTTCTGGCAAGGCCGGAACTGACGGAGCCGGCGACGCAGACGCCGCCTCGGCGGGTGCGCCAGCTGTCGCAAGCGCTGCATTCGGAGCAGCGTCAGCCGCCGGAGCGGCGTCTGCGCCCGCGCCGGCGACATCTATGGAGCAAATCGGTTGGCCGACGGGCACCACCGCTCCTTCGGCGGCGATCAGCTCGGACATGACGCCGTCCGCCGGCGCCGGGATCTCCGCGTTCACCTTGTCGGTAATGACCTCGGCGATCGACTCGTACTTGGCGATCGGATCGCCAGGTTGCTTGAGCCAGCGCGCGATCGTTCCTTCGGTAACGCTCTCACCGAGTTGCGGCATCGTGACGGTCATAGACATGCGGTGAACGTCCTCGTGTTTGTGTTCAGTACGCGGCGAGCTCGCGCAGCTTCGCCTCGACCTTGTTCGGCGTGACGAGATAGAAATCCTCGAGCGGTGGCGAGTACGGCATCGCCGGAATCTCCGGACCACCGATCCGCATCACCGGCGCATCGAGGTAATCGAAGCACTCTTCGGCGATGATCGCCGCAACCTCGGCAGCGACACTCACCGCCAGGTTCGCCTCCTGGACGACGAGCACCTTGCCGCACTTGCGTGCGCTCGCCACAATCGCGGCGCGGTCGATCGGACGCAGTGATCGCAGATCGGTGACCTCGCAGGAAAACCCATCTGCAGCAAGGCGTTCTGCTGCCTCCAGCGACGTGTGCACCATCATCCCGTAGCTGAACACCGCGATGTCCGATCCCTCGCGTGCGACGCGCGCACGATCGAGCGGCACGGTGTAATCGCCTTCGGGCACGTCGCCTTTGATGGCGCGGTAGCAACGCTTGTGCTCGAAGTACAGCACAGGGTCCGGGTCGCGCAGCGCCGCGACGATCATGCCCTTCGCGTCGTATGGAGTCGACGGCACCACAACGCGCAGCCCCGGGATGTGCGCGAAGATCGCCTCGATGGACTGCGAGTGGTAGAGCGCGCCGTGCACTCCCCCACCGAACGGTGAGCGCAGCACCATCGGGACGCCCCAGTCGCCGTTGCTCCGATAGCGCATCTTCGCGGCTTCGCTGACGATCTGATCCATCGCCGGCATGATGAAGTCCTGAAACTGAATCTCGGCGATCGGCCGTAACCCGTTCATCGCCGCGCCGATGGCGACACCGACAATCAGCGATTCAGCAAGCGGGCTGTCGAGCACGCGATCCTCGCCGAACTCCTGCTGCAGTCCTTCGGTGACGCCGAAGACGCCGCCCTTGGCACCGACGTCCTCGCCGAGGATCATCACGCGCCCGTCGCGCTGCATCTCCTCGCGGATGCCCTCGCGGATTGCCTCGATGTAGGTCTTCTCAGCCACGCCAGTCACCCTCTTCCGCGTAGACGTGAAGCATTGCGCTGTCAGGCGAGGGCATCGGCGCAGCCTCCGCCTCGTCGGTGGCGCGATCCAGCTCCAGCACGAGCTCTGCGCGCATTTCCTCCGCATCGCCGGGGTGCAGCACCCCGAGCTCCTCGAGCGTCGCTTTGAAACGGAGCAACGAATCACGCTCCTTGTCCGCCTCGAGCTCGTCACGGTTGCGATAGCGACGTTGGTCGTCGTCGGAGCTGTGTGACGTGAGGCGCAGCACCTTGGCCTCGACGAGTGTCGGTCCGTCGCCGCGACGCGCCCGCTTCACCGCTTCGCGCGCGACCGCGTAGCAGGCGATGGCGTCGCTTCCGTCGACGACGACACCGGGCATTCCGTAGCCCTTCGCACGGTCGGCGACGTCCTGCGTGGCCATCTGCTTCTGCCACGGAACGCTGATCGCGAACCCGTTGTTCTCCACAAGGAAGATCACAGCGAGCTTCTTGGTGGCCGCGAAGTTCAGTGCCTCGTGGAAGTCGCCTTCGCTGGTGCCACCCTCGCCGATCGACGTGAACGTGACCGCGTCCTCGCCGCGCATCTGCGACGCGAGGGCGATGCCCGTGGCGTGGATGAGCTGCGTACCGACCGACGAGCCGGTGCTGATGATGTTCAGTCGCCTGCAGCCGTAGTGCGCGGGCATCTGACGCCCGCCGCTATTGGGATCATCAGCGCGTTGCAGGCCCGACAGGATGTGGTCCTTCGGGGTCATGCCGAGCACGAGCGTCAGCGCGAGGTCGCGGTAGTACGGCGCGACCCAGTCGTGCGCGGGCCGCAGGTTCATGCCGAAAGCGACCTGAACTGCCTCGTGGCCTTCCGCCGAGATCCAGAAGGGCGCGCGCCCCTGGCGGTTCAGCACCCACAGGCGCTCGTCAGTCAGCCGCGACCGCAGCATGTGCCGGTACATGAGGCGGAGCGTCTCCGCGTCGAGCCCTGCCCGCCCCTTGGTTTCTGTCTTGGTCATTGCCATGGCCGACCCATCCCTCCGATCGAAGCTGTCATTGACGACGCTGCCTCGAACGCTCCACAGCCGCTCAAATGTGGATCGCCTCGCCACTCACGGCAAGGGCAGCTTCTGAGAGCACTTCACTGAGTGTAGGGTGTGGCGCGACTGCGTGTCCCATCTCGAACGCGGTGCCTTCGAGCAGACCGCCCAGCGCCGGACCCCAGATCAGCTCCGTGACCTCGTGGCCGATGAGGTGCACGCCGAGCACGTCGCCCGATGTCCTGTCCGCGACGACCTTGCAGAAGCCGCCGGTATCGCCCCAGATGACGGCCCTGCCGTTGCCCACGAACGGCATCTTGCCGATGACCACGTCGTGGCCGGCCGCGCGCGCCTCTGCCTCGCTCAGGCCGAGGGACCCGATCTGCGGGGTGCAGTACGTCGTGCGCGTCACCAGTCGCGGGTCGAGCGGATGCGGGTCGCGACCTGCGATCGCCTCGACGGCGACGACGCCTTCGTGGAGCGCCTTGTGCGCGAGCTGGAAGCCGCCGACGACATCACCGACCGCGCTGACCCCCGTTTCACCGGTGCGGAGCATGCCGTCGACCGCGATGACGCCTCGTTCCACGACGATGCCGGTGCCCTCGATGCCGATGTCCTCGATGTTCGCTGCACGGCCGACGGCGACGAGCAGCAACTCGGCGCTGAGACGCTGCGCCTTGCCGTCCGGCCCGGCGACGGTGACGGTCACGCCGCCATCGGTACGCTCGACCGAGCCGAGATCCAGCCGGTGCTCAACAAGGCACGTGATCCCGCGCGCCTCGAACTGCTTGCGCAACTCCGCGCCGACCTCCGCGTCCTCGAGCGGCACCAGGTTCGGGAGCATCTCCACCACCGTGACCTCAGCGCCGCAGCTGCGATAGAGGGACGCGAATTCGACACCGACCGCGCCCGCCCCCAGCACGATCGCAGACCCCGGCGCGCGGTTCATCTTCAGGGCTTCGTCACTCGTGAGGACGGCGATCCCGTCGGCGGGAATCCCGGGCAGCTGCTTCGGCCGCGAACCGGTCGCGATGATCACGGCGTCCGCTTCGACGTCGGTCGTCTCGCCGGTGCCGGCAACCACGCTGAGGCGCCCAGCGCCCGCGAGACGTCCCCGGCCACTGAGCAGCGTCACCTTGTTCTTGCGCAGCAGGAACTGGACCCCTTTGTGCAGCTGGCTGACCACCGAGTCGCGCCGGCCCCCCGCCACTGCGTAGTCGAAGCTGACCTCGCCCGTGGTGACACCGAACGCCGCGGCATGGCCGAGCTCGTCGAGCAGCGCAGCGCTCTGGAGCAGGGCTTTGGCAGGGATGCATCCGCGATGCAGGCAGGTCCCACCGACCTTGTCCTCTTCGACGAGGACGGCGCGCAAGCCCAGCTGGGCCGCACGGATCGCCGCCGGATACCCGCCCATCCCGCCGCCGAGGATGGCGATGTCGAAACGTTCGGCCACAGCGGCTGAGTATATCGGCGGGTACCTTCGGCTCCGATCGGCGGGTCTGGTCACTCCCCCCGAGGGTTTCGGTGCCGGTAGAGTGTCGGCCGCCGCACGTGGGTCGGCCCCTGATCACGGAGGTAGGAGATGAGGAGCTGGTCGGAGCAACCGAAACGCATTGGTGCCGTCACGCTGTTTGTCGAGGACCTTGCGGAGGCAAAGCGCTTCTATCAGGAAGTCTTCGAACTGCCCGTCCACTTCGAGGACGAGAACTCGGCCGTCTTTCAGTTCGGAGACACGTTGATCAATCTGTTGGACGCGAGTCAGGCAGCCACGCTCATCAGTCCCGGGAGGGTCGCTTCCCGCACTGAAGGTTCACGGGCGCAGTTCACGCTGGGGGTCGATGATGTCGACGCTGTCTGCGCGGCACTGACACAACGGGGCGTGACGCTCCTCAACGGTCCCCAGGACCGCCCGTGGGGGATTCGAACAGCGAGCTTCACCGATCCGGGCGGCCACATCTGGGAGATCGCCCACACCCTGCCCTAGCCGGCTGCGGGAACGCGCCCCTACGACAGGTACAGGCGCGGGTTGACCCAGTGGCCGTTGTGGTTCACGCCGAAATGCAGGTGGCATCCCGTCGAGTTGCCCGACGTGCCCTCGTAGCCGATCAACTGACCAGTGGCGACCGTCTGCCCGTTGTGGATCGCGAAGCTGGCGAGGTGCCCGTACAGGGTCTGCCAGCCGTTGCCGTTGACGATGATGATGTAGTGCCCGAAGCCGTACGGCTCGTACGGTTCGATGTAGGCGATCCCGGCGTTCGCGGCGATGATGTGGTGGCCACATGCGCCGGCGATGTCGAGGCCGTTGTGGAAGTGCTTCTGCGGACACGCCGGGTCATACGGCTCGAACGGATACGGGGTGCACCCGAACCCCTGACTGATCGGACCCGTGTCGGGCCAGATGAAGTGGCCGCTGCCACCACCGGCGGCTCGCGCGGCGGCCTCCTCCTTCTGCAGCTGCGCGATCTGGCCGTTGATCGTGTTCTCGGCAGCCTCCCACTCCTGCGCGCTGCGCTCGTCCTGCGCCTGGATCTGCGCGAGGTACGCGACGGCCTCCGTCCGTGCTGAGACGGCGTCGTCCAGCGACTGCTCGGTGACGTACAGCTGGCTCAGCAGTTGTTGCTGCTGTTGCTGGTCGCGCGTGATGCGCTCGACGTCGGTCTGCACCTCGTCGCGCTGGGCGGTGACGATGTTGAGCGTCTGCAGCTCGCGCGCGCTGATGCGGCCGCCGTCGATGACGTCGGTCCAGAACTCGTTGAAGCTGCCCGACGTCAGGAGGTTGCTGAGGGGCGTCGACTCGTTCTCGAACTCGTAGTAGACGACGAGCTCCTGCGAGAGCTCGTGCTCCTCGGTCCCGAGCAGCACACGCGCTTCCGCCAGCTGCGACTGCGCGGTGGTCAACTGCGAGTTGATGGCGTCGAGCTTGGCATTGGCTGCGGCGACCTGCGCCTGTGTGGATGCGATCTGGTGGTTGAGGCCGCGGATGATCGCGGTCAGCGCCGTCTCCTGGTTCTGTGCAGCCGCGATCTGCGCTTTGAGCGACGCGATCTCCGCCTTGGCCTGGTTGAGCTGACGCTGTTCCTGACTGATGTGATCGGTGATCTGATCAGCCGCGGTTGGCTCTGCGATGGCGAAGAGCGACGCCGCTATGGTCAGCGGCACGATGCCGCGGACCAGGATCCCACCCCTCACGCCGAGAGGAAACGCCTGACGCCGAGGAAACTCCCGAAGGCACCGACGGCAACGCCACCGATGAGCAGAAACACCAGCAGTGTCACGGTGTAGCGGCCGTCGAACGGCACACTCAAGAGATGGCCCTGAGCCGCCTGCACGAACACGCGATACGCGGCGTACACGACAGCACCCGAGAAGATCGCGGCCAATAAGCCCCCGAGCATGCCCTCGAGAATGAACGGCCAGCGCACGAACCAGTCGGTGGCACCGACGAGTTTCATGATCTCGATCTCCGTGCGGCGTGCGTAAACGGCCGTCCGGATCGTGTTCATGATGATCACGATGCTGATCGTCATCAGGATCACCGCGATGATCGCGCCGACCCACTCGATGATCGTGATCACCGCATTGAGTTTGGAGATGACGTCGGAGTTGTAGTCCGTCGGTGTCGTCTTGTCGACGATCGGTGTCGCCGCAGCCATCGCGTTGAACTGGCTCAGATCCGTCAGCTTCCGTACGACAAGGTTCAGCGACGCGGGCAGCGGGTTGCTGCCGAGCACGCTGAGCGCCTGCGAGATGTCGGGATTCTGCGACGCCTGTTGTGCCGCCTGATCCTTGTTCTCGAAGCTGACAGAGATGACGCGCGGATCGTTCTTCAGGCGGCTCTCGAAGTTGGTGATTGCCGCCAGCGACGCGTTGTCGGAGATGTAAATCTTGAGGTGGCTTGCGTTCTGTTCCTGCGACTGCAGCACGGTGTCGACCGAGTGCGTGAAGAGGAGTCCGCCGCCGACGAGAAAAATGATGAGCCCCATCGTGAAAACACCGGCGAGCGACACGCCGAGGTTGCGCCGAAAGTTCTGTCCCGCGCTGTGCAACGCAAACCAGAGCGAGGCTGCGATCTGCCTCACAGTGTTGCCGTTCCTTCGCGCAGGTACTGTCCTTCGGCTTCGTCGCGGACGACGCGTCCGCCTTCGATTGCAATGACACGGCGGCGCACGAGGTCGACCACCTCGCGGTTGTGCGTCGCCATCAACACCGTGGTGCCACGATGGTTGATCTGCAGCAGCAGCTGCACGATGCCCCACGAGGTGTCGGGGTCGAGGTTACCGGTGGGCTCGTCCGCGAGGAAGATGCGCGGCCGGTGCACGAGCGCCCGCGCGATCGCAACGCGCTGCTGCTCACCGCCGCTCAACTCATCAGGGAACGTATCGAGCTTGTCCTCGAGGCCGACGATCCATAGGACCTCCTCGACCTTCTCGCGCATATGACGCTGACCGGGGCGTGTCACCTGCAGCGCGAACGCGACGTTCTGCGCGACGGTGCGCCGGGTCAGCAGCTTGTAGTCCTGGAAAACGATGCCGAACTTGCGCCGCAGCTTGGGGAGCTTGCGCCGCGACATCCGGCTGATCTCCTGTCCCTCGACGAAGATGCGTCCGGTCGACGGCGCCTCATCGCGGATGAGCAGGCGCACCAGCGTTGACTTGCCGGCGCCGCTGGCGCCGACGAGGAAGCAGAAATCTCCTTGATGGATCGCCAGATCAACGTCGCGCAGGGCCTCCGTTCCGTTCGGGTAGACCTTGCTGACGCCGTGAAAGGAGATGACTGGGCGCAGCGCGTGCTGAGGCGGGGCCGCTGATCGCTCGGCGATCGCCACGCTCACCAGGCTGCCCCCTGGGGCGATGTATTCATAAGATGGTTTCTGGGATCGCTACTGAGTCGGCGGCCAGTATAAACCGGGGTTCCACCAGACTCCCGTCGAATTTCACAGGACGGTGACTTTCGTACGGCGCGCGCGGTTGTTCGTGCGATCAGGATGCCTTCGATTCCACTTCCTCGTCCGCCGCCCAGTGCAGATACCCCTCGATGAACGGGTCGATGCCGCCCTCGAGCACGGCCTGGGCATTGCCGACCTCGACGTTGGTTCGGTGGTCCTTGACCATCGTGTACGGGTTGAGGACGTACGAGCGGATCTGACTGCCCCATTCGGCCGCGATCAGCTCGCCCTTGAGATCGGCGATCTTCTGGGCGTGCGCCGCCTGCTGGAGCGCGAGGAGGCGTGAGCGGAGCACCCGCCAGGCGACATCGCGGTTCTGCTGCTGCGAGCGCTCGTTCTGGCAGGTGACCACGACACCCGTGGGTATATGCGTGAGCCGAACCGCCGACGAGGTCTTGTTGACGTGCTGGCCGCCGGCCCCGCTCGACCGGAACACGTCAGTGCGGACGTCGTCAGGATCGATCTCGACCGTGACCGTGTCCTCGATCTCCGGCGTCACCTCGACGAGGACGAACGACGTGTGGCGGCGGTGGGCGGCGTCGAACGGGCTGATCCGGACGAGGCGGTGGACGCCGTGCTCGCCCTTGAGGAGGCCGTAGGCACGAGGCCCGGAGATGCGGATGGTGCACGACTTGATACCCGCCTCATCCCCCACCGACTCCTCGAGGAACTCGACCGGCATCTTGTGCTCCTCGCACCAGTGCAGGTACATGCGCTGGAGCATCGCCGCCCAGTCCTGGGAGTCCGTCCCGCCGGCGCCGGCGTGGATGCTGAGAAGGGCGACGTGATCGGTATACGGGTCGCTGAAGAGGAGGTCGATCTCGCGGCGTGCGATCTCCTTCTCGAGCGCTTTGATCTCGCGGTCGAGGTCGCGGGACATCTCCTCGTCGGGTTCGGCCTCGAGCATGGAGGCGAGCTCGCGAGTGTCGGCGGCACGCTGAGTCAGCGATGCCCAGGTGGCGAGGTCATCGCGTATGCGCGACGCCTCCTGGTTGAGCGAGGCGGCGCGGCGGGGGTCGTCCCAGAGATCCGGGTCGGCGATGTCCCGGTCGAGCTCGACTAGACGGAGGCGTTTTCCGTCGAGGTCAAAGATGCCCCTGAAGCTCGGCGATGCGGGCGGCAACGTCGGAGGCGCGGTCGGCAAGCTCGCTCATGAGCCGAGTATTTCACAATGATCCGATGCACCCCGCCGTCGGCGCGGTTCCCGCCTCGATCGGCGAGCTGTTTTCCGACCTGCCCCGCGCGTTCGATTTCGACGACGTGTCCCTTGTTCCGCGCGTCGCGTCATCGCTCGCGCATCGTGCAGAGGCGGACCCGGGTGTGGAGTTCGGGCCGCTGCGGTTGTCGGTGCCTTTGGTCGGCTCGCCGATGCCGGATGTGTGTGGCGTCGAGATGTGCCGTGCCCTGGCCGAGCATGGCGCGCTCGGGATTCTGCCGCGTTTTCAGACGATTGCCGAGCAGGCGGATCAGCTTCGTGAGGTGGGCACATCCGGCGGCGCCCTGGCAGCGGCGCTGGGTGTGACCGGGGATTTCCATGAGCGGTTCGAGCGCATCGTCGAAGCCGGGTGCCGGATCGTGTGCCTCGACACCGCCAACGGTGCGCACTCGCAGGTTGCGCGGGTGGTTCGGTGGGTGCGTGAGCAGGCTTCACCGGTGTTCTTGATCGCCGGCAATGTCGCGACTGCAGAGACGTTCCGCTGGCTCGACGACCTGGGGGTCGATGCGATTCGCGTTGGTATCGCTGGGGGTTCGGTGTGTGAGACGCGGACCGAGACGGGCGTCTACGCGCCGACGCCGTACAGCGTGCACGAGTGCGCGCAGGTGCGCGACCGGGCGTTGATCGTTGCTGACGGCGGGATCCGGAGCCCCGCCGACATGTGCAAGGTGCTTGCGCTGGGCGCCGACTGCGTGATGGTTGGGTCGGCGCTGGCGGGGACGTATGAGGCGCCCGGGCGGGTCCTGGTGGTCGATGGGAAGAAGTTCAAGATCATGCGCGGGGCTGCGTCGTTCTCGGTGCAACAGGAGTTCGCGGGCGAGGATCCGGAGTACATCGAGGGTGCGGAGTCGATCGTTCCGTACAAGGGGCACGTCGCGGATGTCGTGCAGCGGTACGTGGCGGGGCTGCGCAGCTCGATGTCCTACATGGACGCACGGACGCTCGACGAGTACCGGAGCAACGCGAGCTTCATCCGGGTCCGGTAGGGACTGTCCTGGTGTCTCCGAGCGTTGGCCTTGAGGCTTCGGATGTTGAGCTCGTGTCGCGTGCGACTGAGATCGTGGATCGGTGCGGGGATGGGCGGGTGCACACCGTTGCCGCGGCGGCGCGCGCGGGCGACGGGCGGATCGTGACCGGGTTGAACGTGTACCACTTCACCGGCGGGCCCTGTGCCGAGCTGGTGCTGCTTGGCAATGCCGCGGAGTTGGGTGTGGAGCGGCTGGACGTGATCGTCGCGGTGGCGGACCGGACGCGCGGCATCCTGCCGCCCTGCGGTCGGTGCCGGCAGGTGCTGTTCGACTACCACCCCGGTGTCCGCGTGCTGGTCCCGGTGGACGGGGGCGTTGAGTCGGTGCCGATCGCGGAGCTGCTGCCGTTCGGGTTCCGGTGGACGGTGGAGTCGGGCTCCGTGCCTTCGGGGGACCGGCGCAAGTTCAGCTGAGAGCTGGGTGGACGCCCTCGTGGGCAGGGCGCTGTTAGCGCTGATCGGCCGGGAGTTCGACTTCGGCTCCTGCAAGGAGCGTTGGAGCTGGACGCTTCGGGCGCTCCGGCATCCCGGCTCCCGCCGTGGGAGGTTCGCGCTCGTCGTACCCCGAGACGATGTCGCGCCGATCGAACAGGTCGCGAATTGCCCGCATCAGACGTTTGAACGGACCCGGGACGGGGGGCATCGAGCCCGTCCACGCAGTCAACTCGGATCCGTGCGCCCCCAGGCTATCGGTCATCTCACCGACGAGCTTACGCGTACCGCGACGACCTCCTCGATCATCTTCGAACGTTTGTTCTATACTACTCACATGTGTAACCGCGACGGCGAAACGGATGCCCTGACGACATTGCTCGCCGCCGTGGATGCCTTCAGGGAGGTCGCGGGCTCCACGCCGTACACAGGTGCGGAACTTGCGGATCGCCTCGTCCGGCTGCGTCACTGCATCGATCTCCTCGAGCTTGCCTTCGCGGTCGATGCCGCGGCGTTCGCGGAGACCGATGAGTACGACGTGCAAGGCTCGACCTCTCCGATCGACTGGGTGCGCCACAACTGCCACCTCTCGGGCAACGCTGCCGCTCGGGCGGTCAACGTCGGCGAGCAGCTCTGCGCGCTTCCGGACAGCGTCAATGCACTCCAGGAGGGTGAGATCGGTGTCGCTCATCTCCAGATGCTGGCGAGCAACGCGCGGGCGCTCCGGGACAGAGTCGGGCTTGAGGTGGCGGCTTTCGATGAGGGGCCGCTGCTGAAGCTGGCGCTGGAGCACTCGGTTGGCAAGTTCGCCTTCGACTGCACCCATGCGCGACATGTCGCCGATGCGGCCGCCGTCCTCGACGAGCACGTCGATGCGGTGGAGCGCCGCCGCCTCGATCTCACCCCATGCGAGGGCGGCATGGTGGCCGTCAACGGTTATTTCGACCCGGTCGGGGGTGCGCTGTTGCAGACGTCACTCCTTCCGCTCGCCAAGCCAGACGGGCCCGACGATCCTCGGCTCCTCCCCCGGCGGCTGGCCGATGCCCTGCTCGAGGTCGTGCAACATTCCTTGGACACGGGAGTGATGCCTTCCGGCGCTTCGCAGCGAACCCACGTTGTCCTGACGGCCTCAGTTGAGACAGTGATGGGCCTGGAGGGGGCGCCGGGTGGCGACCTCGAGTTTGGTGGCGTCGTGCCGGCAGCGACCGTGCAACGCCTGGCCTGCGACGCCAGCATCCGCCGGGTGCTCCTCGGTCCGGACTCCGTGCCGATTGATGTTGGCCGCAACCTGCGCGTCCCCGCTGGAGCGACGCGCGACGCCCTCCGCCGCCGTGACGGCGGCTGCGTGTGGCCGGACTGCATCCGGCCGGCGTCGATGACCATCGCCCACCACCTGGTGCATTGGGCACACGGTGGCGCGACTGATCTCACGAACCTCGTCTTGCTCTGCCACCGGCATCACTGGAATGTGCACGAGGGAGGTTGGCGGTTGGTGCGCACTGCCGGTCGGCGCATCCTCACGATTCCACCGACCCCGACCTACCGGTCGTGGATCCGGCCCCCCGACGCGATCGACGTCTCGTAGGTCGGACCCCGATGGGAATGGGCGTCTCGGAGAACGCGAAGAGCGGTCGCTTGACGGATGGCTGGCCCCGCGGACCGCTGGTCGGAGCGTCTCCAGCGTTCTCGTACCTACGGCTCTGTCGCGAGCCACGGGCACGCGTGTCCGAGCGCTCCAATCAACTCCCAATTGGCGCCTATATCTACCGCAACTTGGTAGCCCGAGACTGAACCTGCTCCCGGGGTGGCAGCTCTCGTTCGGATCCGACTGCCCTACCAACTGAGACTGCGCACCCTTCGCCGACACCGTGCTCATCCGGCTCGGCCGTCGCTCGGACCGGAGCCCCCCAGCTACTTGCCGTGGCAGTACTTGTACTTCTTCCCCGACCCGCACGGGCACGCCTGGTTCCGACCCACCTTCCCGCTCGAAGGTCCAGTGGCGGTGAGCCCCCCGTTCCCGTTGGTCACGCCGGCCGGATTGCCGTCCGCCCGCTGCGTGCCCGCCCCCGACGATTCGACGATGTTGCGAACGATAGGCTTGGACGTCAGCGGCGCCGACACACGTGTGCCCGTTGCCCGGGCGAGAGCCCCGCTCGCGAGCGCTGCCGCCGGCCGGGCCGGCGGTACCTGACCACCATCGGTAGCACCGCCTGGACGATCCGCTCGCGGCGAGGCGGGCGCGGTGGCTTCGGCCGCGCCGGTCGTCGGCACTGGAGCGGCCGCCGGCTCGGCGCTGTCGGGTGCCGCTCCGTTCGCCGTGCCGTTGGAGGCCCCGTTCGCGGCGCCGCCATCAGCCCCATCGCCATCCGCACCGCCGCGAGCAGCCTGGAGAGCGCCGGCTACGTCACCACCATCGATGCCGCCCGAGCCGCCAGGACCGCCAGCCCCGGCCGCTTCCGGATCAACGCCGGGCATCCCCGGGTCAACCCCGGCCGCTCCGGGATCCACCCGCCGAATCTGCACGTTCAACAGCGCCCGCACGATCTCGCGCTGAATGTCCTCGGTGAGGTCCTGGAACGCAGTGAACGCGGCTGCCTTGTACTCGACCAGCGGGTCCATCTGACCGTAGGCCTGGAACCCCATCCCCTCGCGGAGGTGGTCCATCTGCGTCAGATACGCAAGCCATCGCGTGTCGATGACCTGCAGCATCACGCTCTGCTCGACCTCACGCATCAGCTCGGAGCCGTACTCCTGCTCCTTCTCCTCGTAGAGGCCGATCAGCTCGCCGCTCAACGTCTCGGACACTTCCTCGATCGAGTTACCGAGGCTTTCGGTGCTGACCTCCGACAGTTGCGGCAACCCGGCCGCGAACTGGTGCATCCGCTCCCACAAACCCTCGATGTCCCACGTCTCGCGATGGCGTCCCTCGCAATACGTCGGCACCTCGGCCTCGACGACGTGCTCCACCATGCCGATGAAGTTGGAGCGCGTGTCGGTGCCCTCGAGAATCTTGCGGCGCTCGCCGTAGATGATTTCGCGCTGCTTGTTCATCACGTCGTCGTACTCGACGACATGACGCCGGCTGTCGAAGTTCGATCCCTCGACGCGCGCCTGCGCACCCTCGATCTGCTTCGACACCATCTTCGACTCGATCGGAGTGTCCTCGTCGACACCGAGTCGACCCATGATCCCCTGCATGCGCTCGCCGCCGAACACGCGCATGAGGTCGTCCTCGAACGACAGGAAGAAACGCGACTCGCCCGGATCGCCCTGGCGGCCGGCTCGGCCACGCAACTGGTTGTCGATGCGCCGCGATTCGTGTCGCTCGGTGCCGATGATGTACAAACCGCCGAGGTCCGCCACGCCCTCGCCGAGCACGATGTCGGTACCGCGGCCGGCCATGTTGGTGGCGATCGTCACGCTGCCGGCCTGGCCCGCATTCGCGATGACGTCCGCCTCTTTCTCGTGCAACTTCGCGTTGAGGACGGAATGCTGCACGCCGAGCTTGTCGAGCATGCGGCTGATGCGCTCGCTCTTCTCGATGCTCGTCGTGCCGACGAGCGTCGGCTGTCCCTTCTTGTAGCGCTCGGAGATCTCTTCGACGACGGCGCGATACTTCCCGTCCTCCGTCTTGTAGATCAGGTCGGGCTCATCGAGCCGCACCATGTCGCGGTGCGTCGGGATCGGGACGACTTCGAGCTTGTAGATCTTGTGGAACTCTTCGGCCTCGGTCAAGGCGGTCCCGGTCATGCCCGCGAGCTTGTCGTAGATACGGAAGAAGTTCTGGAACGTGATGGTGGCCAGCGTCACCGTTTCCTGCTGGACGCTCACGCCTTCCTTCGCCTCGATCGCCTGGTGCAGGCCATCTGACCAGCGGCGACCCGGCATCGTGCGCCCGGTGAACTCGTCGACGATGATGACCTCGCCGTCGCGCACGATGTAGTCCTTGTCGCGATGCCACAGCGCATGCGCGCGCAGCGCCTGGTTGATCTGGTGCGCCTCGGCGACGTGCTCCATGTCGTATACGTTCGAGAGTCCCGTCCACTTCTCGATCTTCTCGACGCCCTCCTCGGTGAGCGTCGCGGATTTCGTCTTCTCGTCGATCGTGTAGTCGTCTTCCGCGACGAGGCGTGGGATCAGCCGCGCGTACGTGTAGAACTTGTCGGTGGGATCGCTCGCCTGACCGCTGATGATCAGTGGGGTGCGCGCCTCATCGACGAGGATCGAGTCGACCTCGTCGACGATTGCGTAGTGCAGTCGCCGTTGCACGCAGCGGTCGAGCTTCTGCGCCATGTTGTCTCGCAGATAATCGAAGCCCAGCTCGTTGTTGGTGGAGTACGTGATGTCGGTCGCGTACGCCTCACGACGCGAGCACGGACGCAGATGCTGCAAGCGCGGATCCGGGTGCGTGTCGTCGAGATACGCCGGGTCGTAGACGAACGAGAGATCCTGACCGGCGATGACGCCGACCGACATCCCGAGGAAGTCGTAGAGCGCCGCGTTCCATCCGGCGTCGCGTCGCGCCAGGTAATCGTTGACGGTGACCAGGTGCGCGCCGCGTCCCTCGAGCGCGTTCAGGTAGAGGGCGAGAGTCGCGACGAGCGTCTTGCCCTCTCCGGTCTTCATCTCGGCGATGCGACCTTGATGCAGCACGATCCCGCCGATCAGCTGCACATCGAAGTGGCGCATGTTGAGCGTGCGCTTGGATGCTTCGCGGACCACCGCGAACGCCTCGGGAAGAATCTCGTCGAGAGCGCGGCCCCGCTCGATGTCGCGTTGCTCCTCCTCGGCGCGCGCGAAGGCCTCTTCCTCGGATTCCTCGGTCAGCCCGGCGGCGAACGGCTGCCCGTGGCTGATGTCGGTGCCTTCGACCCCGAGGCGCTCGCGGAACTCGCGGGTCTTGTCCTTGAGCTCCTCGTCGGAGAGCGCGGCAACTTCGTCTTCGAGATCATTGATGAGGGCGACCACGCCTTCGTATCGTTTGATTTCACGCCGCACCGGGTCCCCAAGGACCTTGTTGAGCGGCTTGCGGAACATGGACATAGGCCTCTTCATTCTGGCAGGGGATGCCCGTCACGGCACCACAGCCACGATCACGACGTCGACGCGGGACGCTCCCGCGGCACTCAAAGCCTCCCCCGCCGCCTCGACGGTGAAACCTGTTGTCAGGACATCGTCGACGAGCCAGAGGCGGGCGCCGGCGAGCGACTGCCCCTTCCAGGCGAACGCTCCGGCAACGTTGCGACGCCGCCCCTGTTCGTCGCGGACGCTCTGCGGGGTGGTCTCGCGGATTCGATGGAGACCGTTGAGGATCGGTGCGCTGTGCAGATCGGCGAGGACGCGGCCCACGATGTCGGACTGGTTGTAGCCGCGCTGGCGGCGGCGACGGGGTCCGAGCGGGACGGCGACGATGGCGTCGGGTTGCGGCGGGGGTTGGCGAGGAGCGCGTCGGCCGGTGAACTCGGCCGCGACGATCGGGGTCATAGATGCTCCGAGGCGGGCCGACGTCAGTGCTGCCATCGCCCGAAGTGCGCCGCGGTCGCCCCCGTACTTCCCCCGATGCAGGATCGACCGCACCAGCTCCTCAAACTCGAACCCGGCGTAGGCACATCCATGGCCGATCGCGCGCGGCCGTGGGACGGGCATCGCAGCAAGCCGGCCGGAGCACTCAGGACAGATCGGCTCGCGGGAGACGGCGTCGCAGCCGGCGCAGCGTCGAGGCGCGACTGTGTCGAGCAGCAGCCGGGCGAGATCCGCGAGCACATCGACAGGTATGCCTCGCGAGCGGAGACGGTGCGGGGACGATCGCGAGCGGAGACCGCGGGGGGACGATCGCGGGCGCTACGCTTCTACCCGACCTCCACCGCGAAGGCGTCCAGCGCCGTCTGCATGCAGCTGATCAGCTCCCGCGCCGACTCGACGCTCAACTCCAGCGCCACCCGCTCGCTCACGGAGCGCCCGGCGTTGACGAAATCGATCATCAGCGCGTGGTCCAGCGTCGCGTGGAACGGGTGGTCGACCGAAACCACAGCTCCCGTGATCGGCGCCCAGGCCCCCGCCGCCTTGGCGCTTCCCGTGACTGCGGTCTTCTCGACAATGTATGAGCACATTTCGCAATCTCCTACTGCAGGAACCGGCCGTAGAAATCGAACACGAGGCGCCACCCCTCGACCGCGGCCGCGACCCGATACGAAGGCCGATCCACCGCGAAGAACCCGTGCCCGGCGTCGTCGAACGTATGGAACTCGTGCTCCTTCCCAAGCCGGTTCAGCTCGGCATCGATCTGACCGACCTCAGCTGGCGACGGATTCTGGTCCTCGATCCCGAAGAGCCCGAGGATCGGGCGCGAGATCTTCGGTGCACGGCCGATGACCGCCTCCATCTTGATCGGGAAGTCGGGCGGGGAATCCTCCATCACGCGGGCGCCGTAGCAGTCGACCGCCGCATCGATCGGCAACTCGCACGCCGCGAGAAATGACTGGCGCCCACCCGAGCAGTACCCGATCGTGCCGACCTTCCCGTTGCTCACCGGCAGTCCCCGCAGGTACGTCAACGCCCCAGCGGCGTCAGCGAGGAACTGATCGGTCGTCACCCACCCCCCGGCGCGGGCGGCAGCCGCGGCGTCGTCGGGGGCAAGCTCGGGACCGAAGCGGTGATACAGGTTCGGGCAGATCGCCATGTAGCCGTGGTACGCGAACTTGCGCGCGATCTCCTTGCTCCCCTCGTCCCAGCCCGGCGCGTGGTGAATCACGATCACCCCCGGAAACGGGCCGGCCCCGAGCGGGCGGGCAAGGTACGCGCCGATCTCGTCGCCCCCATGCCCCGTGAGCGTCACGGTCTCAGCGATCAGTCCTTCGTACACGTCGATCCTCCAGCGCTGGTGATGCGATGGAGGACGGTACCGAATCGAGCGATCGCGACGAGGTCTGCCCCGATGGGCGAGCTTGGTCGAGTCGCCGCGCTACGTTGAGCCGCGCAATCGAGCCTTGCTCAGCCGCGCAATCAAGCCTTGCTCAGCCGTGCCGCCGTCCTCAGCGCGCCGCCGCCCTACGTCAGTTGGAGGACGTCGCCTTTCTTGACGCCGAAGCGATGCATCGTCCCGGCCGGCAACTCGATGGCAGCCTTCGCGTGCCGCACGATCCGGCTCATTCGCCACGGCTTGATCGAATGGCAGATGTGCACGATCTGGCCGTCGGCGTCCACGAACACCACGTCAAGCGCGATGCGCATGAAGAACATGTGGATCGAGCTGCACGGCTTCAGGTACAGGCCGGCGCCGTCCTTGAGCTCGCGCTTCCCCATCAGGCCCATGAAGCGCCGGTAGGGGTTGTCGGCGACGGCGACGTCAGCGGCGACCGTTGTCCCGGCCGACGTGGCGAGACGGAGGCTCTGCGGTTTCGATGCCATGCGCAGGATCGTACTGACCCGCTCCCGCGCCGCCGGTATCGTCGCTAGGTCGTCGCGCGGCTGTCAGGGACAGTGACGCGCACCTCGGTCCCGAGCCCGAGCCCGCTGCGCACCTGCACTCGGCCGCCCACCAGCGCGGCACGCTCCCGCATCTCGATCATCCCGAGCCCGTCGGTGCGGCCGAGACGCGCATCGGTGGCGCCGACGTCGAACCCATCCCCATCGTCCTTGATCACGGCGACGACCATCCGGGGCAGGAACGAGATGATCGTGTCCACGCGCTGCGGGCGGCCGTGTGAGAGCGCGTTGTCGATGGCCTGCTCGAGGATCCGGTACATCGTGATCTCGGCGATCTGCGACATCCGCCGCTCGCTCCCCAGGATGTGGAGCATCACGTTGCCGCGTTCGGCCCACCCCGCGATGAGCTCCCGGAGCGCACCCACGAGCCCGCGGTCGGGATTGAGTGGCAGGAGCCCCGCGATGACCTCTTCGAGGCGCTCCGACGCGTCCGCAGCCGCTGTGCGGCAGCGAGCGCTGGCGCCGACCGCCGTCGCCGGCTCGCGGGCGATGCTACGCCCGATCAGCTCCGCCTCGAGCGCAGCATCCCAGAGACGCTGCATCGGCCCCTCAAGGATCAGGCGCGCGGTCTCGGCGTGCTCGATGTCGGCGATCTCGTAGATCTGGCGCGCCGCCTGACTGTACCGGCTGGCACGCTCGTCGGGGTCGACGTTTGACTGCCCGGGCACCTGCGCGAGCTCGCGGCTCACCTTGCGCAGCACCGCCTGCTCGCTCCCAATCTCGGTGAGGCGGACCCGAATCCCGGCAGCGCGCGCCTCGAGGCGGGTGATCTCGGTGGTGATGTCGAGATCCTCGGCAAACGTCGCCGCAATGTCGGCGAGAAGCTTCGGTGGCCGCGACGACAGCGCAGGCAGCACCTCGAGCGCTGCCTGGCGGGCATCCTCCACCCGGCGCAGGCGCGCCAACAGGTTCGCCCGCCGAGCGCCGATGTCGATCAACTGGCGCTCCAGGGCGGCCGAAAGCTCCTCGAGGTCCGCCGCCCGGCAATCCATGTGAAAGCGCAGCCCCACGAGAGGAGCCCCCGCCACCCGAACGTCGATATGCCCCGCGGCGGTCGCTCGCTGCGCGGTTCTCACCCGACGATTATCGCCGGACTATGAACCGAAGACGCAAAAGATCGTAAAGAGTGCCGACGGAATCGCGAACCGCGCTCACTCGCGAGTCCTCCCTATGCTCCCAGCGCACCGGAACCTCCGCCACCGTCCATCCCAGACGCCGTGCGCGGAGCAGCACTTCCGCGTCGAACCCGAATCGCAGTGTCCGCAAGGGCTCGAAGCACGCAATCGCCGCTTCCGCCGTAAACGCCTTGAAACCGCATTGGGTGTCGTGCAGGCCCTTCAACGCTGCGATCTGGAGCAGGCGGTTGTAGATCCGCCCCATTACCTCGCGACGCCCCGGCTGATGCACATCGATCTGCGATTCCGGCAGCGCTCGAGACGCGATGGCAACCGCGCATTGCCCGTGCAACCGCTCGCGCAGACGTTCGATCTCCTCGATAGGCGTGCTCAGGTCCGCGTCACTGAAGATGCGGTGCTCTCCCTTGGCGGTGAGCATGCCGAGCCGCACGGCCGCGCCCTTGCCCGTGTTCTCCGGCAGCGCGAGCATCTGCATCTGCGGCCAGTCCTCGGCGATCTTGCGCGCCATGGACAGTGTGGAATCGGCGCTCCCGTCATCCACGACGAGCAACTCGTACGGCTCGTCACGACCGTCGAGGTACTCACGCATCCTCACCAGGGTGGCGGGCAGGCGCTGCTCCTCGTTGTACGCAGGAACGATGATGCTCAGCACCGGGAGATCATCGCCGCGGAGCGTCCATCGCCTGCCGTGCTTCACGACGTTCGAGCCACCAGTACACGGGAAGCACGGCTTGGCGACGAACTCGCCACGGTTGTATCGCGAGCCGCCACGCCCATTCCAGCCCCAATTTGCGAACTGTCGACGGTGCGCGGCGCACCCGTCCCGCGAGGAAGTCGAGCGAGCCGCCCACCCCGATGCCGGCGCCGGCGCCGATCTCGCTCAGGTGCTGGTCGAGGAACTGCTCCTGGCGCCCTGCGCCGAACGCGGCCAGCACGATGTCCGGCTTCGCCTCGGCGAGCCGCGACGCCGTGAGGGCGTCCGGAGCGCCCGCACTGGCCGCAACGACACGGAGCCGGGGACGCGCGGCCACCATGCGATCGCGGGCCGCACGGGCCACGCCCGGCGCGCCCCCGACCAGAGCAATCCGGTGCGCTCGGCGTTCCGCCTCGGGAAGGTACGCGTCAATGAGGTCGGCACCCCCAACGCGCACCGCCTCGGGATAACCCCGGCGATGCAACGCCCGCACGATGCCGATGCCGTCGGGGACGAGCATCGCCGCCGACTCGAGCAGCGACGCGAAGTCGCGGTCCCGCCGTGCCAGCATCACCATCTCGGGGTTGAACGTGACGACCACCGCGGGCGACGCCGAGGCATCGCGACGGCGTCGCTCGACGAACTCGGTCAACGTCCGCACCGCGACGGCCATGTCGACAACGTCGACGGGGCATCCGAGCACCCGAGCCCTCGCCGTGTCTCTGGCGACGGGCAGCGAGGCCACTACCGCTTGGTGTACTGCGGCGCCTTCCGGGCTCGTTTGAGGCCGTACTTCTTGCGCTCTTTCTCGCGCGAGTCGCGAGTGAGCATGCCGGCCGCCTTCAGGACAGCGCGCAGCTCGGGGTCCGCCGCGATGAGCGCACGCGCGATGCCGTGGCAGACTGCGCCGGCCTGACCGGCGATACCGCCGCCGCCAACTTTCACCGACACCGTGAAACGACCCGTCGTGTCGGTGAGCCGCAGCGGCTGCGTGACGACGGTCTCGAGGTCACGGCGACCGAAGTACTCGCTCGGGGAGCGGTCGTTGACGGTGATGACGCCGTCGCCAGGGACGATGCGCACACGTGCGACAGCCGTCTTGCGCCGGCCGGTCGCCTGCTTGTACGCCTCAACTGCTGCTGGCAACGATGATCTCCCCTAGCTCGCCGAAGGTAATCGGCTGCGGTCGCTGGGCTTCATGTTTGTGCTCCGAGCCCGCGTACACACGAAGGTGCGTGAGCTGCTCGGCGCCGATGGTGTTGTGCTGGAGCATGCCGCGCACTGCGTGCATGATGGGCGCGGTTGGGTCGACTTTCATCGCCTCGTCGTATGTGCGCACGTGGCGGCCGCTCGGATATCCCGAGTAGCGGTCGTATGTCTTGAGCGTGCCCTTGCGCCCGGTGACCACGATGTCACGCGAGTTGATGACGATGACGTGCTCGCCGGTGTTGATGTGCTGCGTGAACTGCGGGCGGTGCTTGCCGCGCAACACGCGCGCGATGTTCACCGCAAGACGGCCGAGCGTCTGCCCGCGCGCGTCCACGAGGAGCCAGCGCTGCTCCAGCTCGCCAGGCTTTGCCTGGTAGGTCGTCGGGTTCATGCTGCGATTTCCTGCTTCATCATGGGATTCGTCTGCGCCGGAGCGTAGCTGACCGACCACTGATGGAGGCCGCGCGCAGGGGCGACCGTCACCGACGAGTCGCGCTCCGTCGCGTTGTCGACGAGCGATGCGAGCCATTCGACCGTCGCGCGTCCACGGCCGATCTTCACGAGTGCCCCGGTGAACGTGCGCATCATCCCGCGCAGAAATGCGTCCGCCTTGACGGTGATGATCACGGTCTCGAGGATGGGCGACGGCGAGGCGGCGCCGGCTGCGGCGTCGAAGACTTGGCGGTCAACGCTGATCGACGACACCGTGCGGACCGTGCTCCCGCCGGCGCGTGGTGCGCTGCCGAAGGCGGCGAAGTCGTGCCGGCCGACAAGCTGTTGCGCTGCAACGCGCATCGCGTCGATGTCGAGCCGGCCGCGAACCGTCCATGCCGATCGCCGAGAGACCGGCGCGTTCCCGTCTCTGCACACGATGAGGTAGCGGTAGCTGCGTTCCACCGCGTCGCGGCGGGCATGAAAACCGTCGGCGGCGACCGCGACGTCGCGCACCGCGAGATCTGCCGGAAGTGCCGCGTTGAGCGCGTGACGCAACGCTTCGGTGGGCCATGCGCGCTCGAGCACGATGCCGGCGACCTGACCGTGCGCGTGCGCGCCTGCATCGGTGCGTCCGGCTGCGGTGAGCGCAGGTGACTCGCCCGTCACCGTCCGGATCGCGTCCTGGAGGACGCCCATGGCGGTGCGAACGCGCGGCTGGATCTGCCACCCGGCAAAATCGGTGCCGTCGTATTCGAGCGTGAGGCTGTAGGTGGGCACGGCGTCCGTTCCTATTCGACCAGCTCGATGATCGCCATCGGCGATGCGTCGCTCTTGCGCGGCGGCAGCTTGATCACTCGCGTGTAGCCGCCGGGGCGCTCCTTGTAGCGGTCGAGGTACGTCCCGAACAGCTTGTTCGAGACTTCGCGATCAATGACATAGAGCGCGACCTTGCGGCGCGCGTTCAGATCGTCCGGCTTTGCGTCCGTGATGACGCGCTCGACCCAGCGCCGCAACTCCTTGGCCTTGGCCTCAGTGGTTGTGATCCGCCCGTAGCGCAGCAGCGATGTGATCTGGTTGCGCGTCATCGACTGACGATGCGCCGCGCTGCGCCCGAACTTTCTGCCGGCGATCCGGTGTCGCATGAGGTGAGCCTCTTACCTCGCCATCGGCTGGAACAACGTCTCCAGCTCTTCAGGCGTGACCAGCTCGCGCTGCACGAGCTTCTCGCGAATCTCGTCGAGCGACTTCTGACCGAAGTTGCGCAGGGTGAGCAACTCTTCCTGCTTCATCGCGACCAGCTGTCCGACCTTGGTGATGTCGTTGGCCTTGAGGCAGTTCAGCGCGCGAACGCTGAGCTCGAGATCCTCGATCGGCACGTCGGCCAGGCGGCTCGGGAGGTCGTTGCCGCGAGTGGTCGTGTGCGCCGGCGCGGCGAGGTTGTCGCCGAAACGGACGAAGAGCCCGAGGTGCTCGGTGAAGAGTCCGGCAGCGCGGCTGACCGCCTCGACCGGTGCGAGCGTGCCGTCGGTCCAGACCTCGACCACCAGCTTGTCCCACTCCGTCTCCTGTCCGACGCGGGTCTTCTCGACGTAGAAGTTCGCCTTGCGGACCGGTGTGAAGATGGCGTCGATGGGGATCACGCCGATTGCCTGACCCTCTTTCTTGTTGCGCTCGGCGGTGACGTAGCCCTTGCCGCGCTCGACCATGAGGTCCATGCGCAGCTGTGCCTTGGGCGAGTCGAGCGTCGCGATGTGCTGGCCGGGGTTGCGGATCTCGACGTCACTCGACAGCTCGATGTCAGCCGCGGTGACTTCCTTCGGGCCGTGCTGATCCAGGCTGATGCGCACGGGATCAGCGCTGTGCGAGAGGACGTTGATCTCCTTGATGTTCAGCAGGATCTCGGTGACGTCTTCCTTGACGTTCTCGATGGAGCTGAACTCGTGCGCGATGCCCTCGATCGAGACCGAGGTGATTGCGGCACCAGGAAGGGACGAAAGGAGCACGCGGCGCAACGAGTTGCCGAGCGTAACGCCGAAACCGGGCTCCAGGGGCTCGATCTCGAACTTGCCGTAATCGGCGCTGCTCTCGATCTCTTTGACCGCGGGGGACGTGATCATGTCGATTGCCATTCAGGCCTCCTCAGGGGTAAACGTGGCGCCACAGCGGGCGCGAAGCATGGTCATCTCGAGTACCACTCAACGATGAGCTGCTCTTCGATCTGGGTTTCCATTTCGTGGCGTTCGGGCAGGCGCATCACCGTGCCGCGCAACGCTGCCGCGTCGAGGGTCAACCATTCCGGCACAGCGCGGCCGCTCACCAGTGACTGCGCGTTCTCGACCACGAGCATCTTGCGACTGCGCTCGCGGACTTCGACGATGTCGCCGGGGCGGAGCTGCGCCGATGCGATGTTCAGCGCCTTGCCGTTGACCTTGAAGTGGCGATGGCTGACGAGTTGGCGTGCCTCGCGTCGCGAACTGGCCAGTCCGAGCCGGTAGACGACGTTGTCGAGACGGCGCTCCAGGTGCTGGAGCAGCACGGTGCCGGTGACTCCCTCGGCGCCCTCCGCGCGCTCGAAATAGTGACGGAACTGGGTTTCGAGGACGCCGTAGATGCGACGCGCCTTCTGCTTCGCGCGCAGCTGGATGCCGTAATCGCTCGACTTGCGGCGGCGCGCCAGCCCATGCTGTCCGGGGAGCAGACCGCTGCGCTTGTCGAACGTGCAGTTGGTCAGGCACTTCGAGCCCTTGAGATAGAGCTTGGCGCCCTCGCGACGGCAGAGCCTGCAGACGGGACCGGCTTGATTGGCCATCGGCGCTCCCTAGACCCGCCGCCGCTTCGGCGGGCGGCAGCCGTTGTGCGGGATCGGGGTGACGTCGGAGATGGCGCTGACATCGAGGCCGCTCGCCTGGAGGCTGCGGATCGCCGCCTCGCGGCCGGCGCCCGGCCCCTTGACGAAGATCTCGATCGACTTGAGGCCGTGTTCCATCGCGCGCCGAGCCGCCGCCTCAGCGGTGACCTGCGCGGCGAACGGCGTGCTCTTGCGCGAGCCCTTGAAGCCCTGCGCGCCTGCCGAGCCCCACGCGATGACGTTGCCGTCGGGATCGGTGAGGCTGACGATCGTGTTGTTGAACGTCGCCAGCACGTGCGCGTGACCGACCGCAATGTTCTTGCGCTCGCGGCGCCGGGTTCGAACGACTTTCTTCTTCTTGGCCATGACTACTTCGTCGCCTTCTTGCGGCGCACGCCGACTGTTTTCTTCGGCCCGCGACGAGTGCGCGCATTGGTGCGGGTGCGTTGGCCGCGGACGGGCAGGCCACGACGGTGGCGCAGACCTCGATACGTGCCGATCTCGGTGAGACGCTTGATGTTGAGCGCGATCATGCGGCGGAGATCGCCTTCCACACGGCCCTGCAATTGCTTGGCGATGACGTCGCGCAATTTGCCGACCTGCGCGTCGTTCAAATCCTTCGTCCGCGTATCGCCGGCGACACCGGCCAGCGACAGCATTCGCTTGGCTGTGGTCGGCCCAATCCCGTAGATGTACGTGAGGGCGATCTCGATGCGTTTGTCACGAGGGACGTCGACGCCTGCAATACGTGCCATAGGTGTGCGCTACCCCTGCCGCTGCTTGTGCTTGGGGTTCTCGCAGATCACGCGGACCGCCCCATGGCGCTTGATGACCTTGCAGTGATCACAGAGACGCTTGACTGATGCTCTGACCTTCATTCCGGTGACGTGTTCCTCGTGGTTGGCGGCGTAGGGAGCCGATGGCTAGTTGCTCGTTGCGCCCCGGATCGACCCGTGACGCTGGTGCCGGCGGTACCCCGATGCGTGCGCGCCGAACCAGGCTCTGACGAGAGCCCGAGGTGATGAGTATAAACCGCAGCCGGGATCTCAAGCAAACCGGTCGAACCCACCTAGACGTCCGCCGTGACCATATCGGGCCGCAGCGTCAGGACCTCGGGTCCGGATTCGGTGATTGCAATCGTGTGCTCGAAGTAGCAGGAGAGCTTTCCGTCGGTGGTGACCACCGTCCAGTCGTCGTCGAGGACCCGGGTCTCGGCCCGTCCCACGTTCACCATGGGCTCGATCGCGATGACGTAGCCGGGCTTGAGCATGTTGCCGGTACCGGGGCTGCCGTAGTTCGGGATCTGCGGCAGCTCGTGCATGTCCCGGCCGATGCCGTGGCCAACGTACTGACGGACCACCGAATACCCGTTGGCTTCGACGAACTTCTGGACGGCCGCACCGATGTCACCGATGTGGTTGCCCGGGCGCGCCGCTGCGATGCCGAGATCGAGCGCCTCGCGGGTGACGTCGATCAGGCGCAGGACCTCCGGCGAGGCCTCTCCGCAGGCGACCGACAGACCGCTGTCCGCCCACCACCCGTCCAGGATGAGCCCGCAATCGAGGGAGACGAGATCGCCCTCGTGGATCACCTGAGGCCCGGGGATGCCGTGCACCACCTGCTCGTTGATCGAGACGCAGAGCGAGTTCGGGAAGCCGTCGTAGCCGAGAAAGCCGGGAATGCAGTTGTGGTCGCGAATGAATGTCTCCGCCTCGCGGTCGAGGTCGAGCGTCGTGATGCCGGGTCGCACCTCGGCCGCCAGGTGCGACAGGCACGCGCCGAGGATCCTGCCCGAGACACGCATCTTCTCGATCTCGTCCGGCCGCTTCAGGCGAAAGCTGACCACGTTTCGTGAGCTCATTTGCCGGCAACCACGACGCCGTGCAGACGCAGGGCGGTGAGGATGCGCTCGGTGATTGTGTCGATGTCGCCGACCCCGTCGATCGCCTCGATGCGCGTCCCGACTGAGCGGTAATGCTCGAGGACGGGATGGGTGTCCTGGCGGTAGACGACGAGGCGATTGGCAAGACCCTCGGCGGTGTCGTCACTGCGGCCCTCGATGTCGGCGCGCTTGAGGATGCGGGTCTTGAGCTCGTCGTCCGGAACCTCGAGCGAGATCACCTCGGCGACGTAGTCGTCGCGCACCTTGAGCATCCGATCGAGCGTCGTCGCCTGCGGGACCGTGCGCGGGAACCCGTCGAGCAGGACTCCCTTGGCAGCGTCCTGCTGGTTGAGGCGGGCGTTGATCATGCGCACGACGAGATCATCGGGCACGAGGCCGCCGGAATCCATGATCGGCTTCGCCTCACGGCCGAGGTCGGTGCCGCGCGCAACCTCGTTGCGGAGCATGTCGCCCGCGGCGACGTGCGGGATGCCGAGGCGAACCGCAACGCGCGACGCCTGCGTGCCTTTGCCGCTCCCGGGCGGCCCGAACATCACAGCGATCATTTGATGAAGCCCTTGTACTGGCGCATCAGCAGCTGGGTCTCGATCTGCTTCATGGTGTCGAGCGCGACGCCGACGACGATGAGGATCGCCGTGCCGCCCAGGTACAGGCTCGTCGACGGAACGCCCGTGAGCACGGCCGTCAGCAGCGGGAGCACGACGGTGATCATCGCGAGGAAGAGCGCGCCGGCAAGCGTGATCCGGCCCATGACCTTGCCGAGATACTCGGCCGTACTTCGCCCTGGCCTGATGCCCGGGATGAACGTCGACTGTTTCTTGAGATTGTCGGCGACGTCGACGGGGTCGAACACGATCGCCGTGTAGAAGTACGTGAAGCCCATGACGAGCAGGAAATAGATGCCGTTGTAGAGGAAGTTGAGCGGAATGAATCCGCCCGTCGCCTGCCAGTTCGTCGTGATCCACGTGGACACCGCCAGGGTCCACCCGCTGCTGCTCTGGAACAGGTTGGCGAAGATCGTCGGGAAGGTCATGATCGAGATCGCGAAGATGATCGGGATGACTCCCGCGGCGTTAACTCGCAGTGGTAAGAAGTTGCGCCGTCCTTGTGAGGCCATACCGGTGCGCACGTTGAGGACGCGTTGCGCCGATTGAACCGGTACTTTGCGCTGCGCTTGCTGGACCTCGATGACTCCGGCGGTGACCGCGACGGCGATGATCGTCATCACGGCGAGTTGCACCAGATGCGCGGTACCACCGGTACCGCCGTAGCCGACGATTGCCGCCGGGAGCCGGCCGATGATGCCGACGAAGATGATCAGTGACACACCGTTGCCGACGCCGTACTCGGTGATGAGCTCACCGAGCCACATCGCGATGATCGTGCCCGCGGTGAGCGTCAGGATGATGCTGATCTCGGTCGCACCGGAGGGATTCTTGAGAATCGCGCCGGCGGCGGTGACCTGCGGGTTGGTGAAGAGCGCGAGGTAACCGTACGCCTGGAGCATCGCCAGCGGCACGGTCAGCCAGCGCGTATATCGGGTGATCTTCTTGCGCCCGATCTCCCCTTCCTTGCTCAACTCCTTGAGCCGGACGGAGACGACCGTCATCAACTGCATGATGATCGTGGCGTTGATGTACGGGTTCAGCCCCAGCGCCACGATCGTGAACCGCTGCAACCCGCCGCCGCTGAAGAGGTTGAGCAGGCCGAGCAGCGAGTTGCCCGAGAAGAGGTCGTTCAGTGCTTGCGCGTCCGCACCCGGGATCGAGATGCTGGCGAGGACCCGGAAGGCGAGCAGCAGGCCGAGAGTGAAGAGCAGCTTGCGTCGCAGCTCCGGAATCCGCAGTGCCTGGGCAAGCGCCTGAAGGAGGTTCACTCCGAGTCCTCGGTCTCCGCCTCGTTGTCAGGTGCGCCCTCGGGCTCTGTGTCTGGAGCGGGCGTGGCTTCGGGTGCTGCCTCGGATGCCTTGCCCGCTTTTGCTTTCGTCTCAGCTTTCTTGGTGCGGCGGCTCGGTGCCTCTGCCGCGGGAGCGTGCTCAGCCGCGGCGGCGCGTGCGTCCGACGCCTCGGCCTTGGCGGCCTGCTTCGTCGCGCGTGCGGCGGCGCGGCCCCGGGTGACGATCTCCGACTCGGGCTGCGGGCCGACGAGCTCGACACTGCCGCCGGCGGCCTCCACCGCGGCGCGCGCCGCAACCGAGATCCGATCGACGCGGAGCGTCAGCGCATGGGTCAGATGACCGGCTGCGAGCACCTTGATCGGCGAGGACGCGCGCGGGATGAGCCCCGCTTCGGTCAAGACGTCGGCGTCGACGACGCTTCCCTTCTCGAACCGGGTGAGCTTGCCGAGGTTGACGACGACGAATTCCTTGCGCCAGCGGTTGTGGAAGCCGCGAAGCTTCGGCAGCCGCTGCTTGAGTGGCATCTGGCCACCTTCGAAACCGGTGGGAAGCCCGACGCTCGAGCGCGAGCCCTGACCCTTCTGGCCACGACCGCTGGTCTTGCCCTGGCCTGCGCCATGACCGCGGCCGATCCGTTTGCGGGTCTTGCGGTTGCCCTTGGCGGGAACCAGCTCGTGCAGCTTCATGCCGCATCCTCCGAGGCGAGGCTCTGCAGCAGCGCGACGCCTGCAGGCGAGTCCGCCGGTTCGCCGTTGACGGCGACCAGGTGGCGGACCTTGTGCACCATGCCCCGGATCGAGGGCGTGGCCTCGTGCTCGACGGTGTGGTTCAGCTTCTTGAGGCCGAGCGCCGCGAGCGTGCGCTTCTGGTCCCAGGCGTAGCCGATCGAGCTCTTGCGGTAGGTCACGCGAACAGTGCTCACGGCGCGACGACCTCGACTGGCGCGACATCGGCTGCGGCCGGCGTGCGTCCGAGCATCCGATCGGCCATCTTGCGGCTGCCGACGATCTGCTCAGGGCTGCGGCCGCGCAGCTCCGCGACGGATGCCAGCGTGCGCAGGCTCGCGAGTGCCGAGACGGTCGCGCGCACGACGTTGATCGGGTTGTCCGTCCCGAGGCTCTTGGTGAGGATGTCCTTGATGCCCGCGGCCTCGACGACGGCGCGCATCGAGCTGCCGCTGATAACTCCGGTTCCGGGGACGCCCGGCTTGAGCATCACCTTGGCGGCGCCGAGCTTGTAGCGCACCTCGTGCGGGATGGTCGTTCCGACCATCGGCACGGTGATCATGTGTTTCTTGGCATCGTCGACGCCCTTGCGGATGGCGTCCGGCACCTCGCCGGCCTTGCCGAGACCCGCGCCGACGCGACCCTTGCCGTCACCGACGACCACGAGGGCGCTGAACGAGAAGCGGCGTCCACCCTTGACCACTTTGGCCACACGGTTCAGCGAGACGATCTTCTCCTGGAACTCACTGCCGCGATCATCGCGGCGGTCCATGCGCATGCCCATCAGAACTTCAGGCCACCCTCACGGGCAGCCTCCGCAAGCGCCTTGACGCGGCCGTGGAAGAGGTAGCCGGCACGGTCGAACACCACGGTGTCGACACCGGCAGCCTTCGCACGCTCGGAGATGGTCTTGCCGATCGCGGCCGCGCCGGCAGTGGTGCACGCGTTTGCATCGCCGAGGACGGAACGCAGCGCAGGCTCGGTCGTCGACGCGGCGACAATGGTGTGCCCCGTGGCGTCATCGACAAGCTGTGCGCCGATGTGGCGGAGGCTGCGGAACACCGCGAGACGCGGACGCGCGGCCGTGCCGGACACGTGCTTGCGTACGCGGCGGTGGCGCCGCGCGCGAGCGGCGCGTCGATCGTGCTTCGTGAACATCCTGAATCAGCCTCTACTCTACTTATGTCTTTACTTACGTCTTTTTGTTACTTGGTCTTGCCGGCCTTGCCCGACTTGCCCGCCTTGCGCCGCAGCTTCTCGCCGCGATACAGGATGCCCTTGCCCTTGTACGGCTCGGGCTTGCGGAAGGAGCGAATCTTCGCAGCCACCTGGCCGACGACCTCTTTGTCCGATCCGCTGATCGAGATCTGCGTCGGAGCCGGGACGTCGATGTTGATCCCTTCGGGTGGCGTGTAGCGGATGGGGTGCGAATAACCGAGCGTCAGCACGAGGTCGCCGCCCTGGCGCGTTGCGCGGAACCCGACGCCGACAAGGTCGAGCTCGCGTGTGAAACCACCGCTCACGCCCTGCACCATGTTGGCGACGAGCGTTCGCGTCAGCCCGTGCATCGAGCGGTGGATTCGCGCGTTCGACGGACGGCTGACCGTGATCGTCCCCGGCTCGACGTTGATGCTCATCGACGGCGCGAACGTGCGCTGCAGCGTCCCGCGCGAGCCGGTCACGCTGAGGCGGTTGCCCGTTTCCAGTGCAACCTCGACTCCTGCGGGCACGGGAATGGGGAGCTTACCGATGCGCGACATTACCTGCGCCTCACCACACGAACGCGACGACTTCGCCGCCCAGTCCAGCTCGCTGCGCCGCGCGTCCGGTCATCAGTCCACGTGACGTCGAGATGATCGCAACACCGAGCCCGCCGAGCACGCGCGGAATCTCCGACTTGCGCGCGTAGACACGAAGACCGGGCCGGCTGATGCGCCGGAGACCGGAGAGCGCGCGCCCGCGCGGGCTGCCCGGCTTGAGCGTCACGGTGAGAAGCTGCATCGGCGCGTCGCCGGAGACCTCGTAGCCGTCCACGAAGCCCTCCTCGGTGAGGACGCGCGCAATCTCGACCTTCATCTTCGACACCGGGATCTCCACGGTGCGGTGATGGGCCTGGTTGGCGTTGCGGATGCGGGTCAGCATGTCCGCGATGCTGTCACTGGTCATGGCTCACCACGAACTCTTCTGGACGCCAGGAATCTGACCGATGCTGGCGAGTTGACGGAAACAGATACGGCACATGCCGAACTTACGCATGTAGGCACGCGGGCGCCCGCACACACCGCACCGATGGTGCGCCTGCGTGGAGTAACGGGCCGGTCGATTCGCCTTTGCGATCAACGACTTCTTTGCCATCGCTCAGTTCTTCCTGAAGGGCATTCCGAGCCCGGTGAGGAGCGCACGGCCCTCCGCGTCGGTGCGGGCAGTGGTCACGATGCATACCTCCAACCCGCGCAACTTGTCGATCTTGTCGTAGTCGATCTCCGGGAACACGAGTTGCTCACGCAACCCGAGCGTGTAATTGCCGTGGCCGTCGAACGCCTTCGAGTCGACGCCGCGGAAGTCGCGGATGCGGGGCAACGCGACGTTGAGCAGCTTGTCGAGGAAGTCGTACATGCGCCGGCCGCGGAGCGTCACCTTGATGCCGATCGGCATGCCCTCGCGGAGCTTGAACGCCGCGACGGACTTGCGTGCGCGAATGACGATCGGCGCCTGGCCCGTGATCTGCTTGAGATCGGAGATGGCGGCGTCGATGGCACGAGCGTTGGTGATGGCCTCGCCCATGCCGATGTTGACGACCACCTTCTCGATCGCCGGCACCTGCATGGCATTGAGATAGCGGAACTCGGCCACCAGCGCGGGCACGATCTCGTCCACGTAGCGGCGGCGGAGGCGCGGAAGCTCAGCGACTGCGACTGCCATCAGACCTGTGCCCTGTCGTAGTGCTCGCCGCACTTCTTGCAGACGATCACGCGACGCCCGAGCTCGTCCACGCCGTGGGCGATGCGGGTGCGCTTGTCGCAGCGATTGCAGACGAGCATGACGTTGCTGTAGCTGATCGGGCCGTCGAAATCGACGATGCCGCCCTGGATGTTGCCCTGCACACCGGACTTGGTGTGGCGCTTGAGCAGGTTGATGCCGCGCACCGCGACACGCTGCTGATCCGTGAGGACGCGTTCGACGACACCGCGCTTGCCCTTGTCCTTGCCGCTGAGCACTTCGACGTTGTCGCCCTGGCGGATGTCGAGCGGACGCAGCTGTCCACCGGCCCAGCCCTCATGGCGAAGCGTGGCCCGGCGCTTGCGTACGACGCGTGGCGTGGGCATGTCAGATGACCTCCGGCGCGAGGCTGACGATCTTCATGAAGTTGCGCTCGCGCAGCTCGCGCGCGACCGGTCCGAAGATGCGCGATCCGCGCGGGTTGTTCTGCGGGGTGATGAGCACAGCCGCGTTCTCGTCGAAGCGGATGTTGCTGCCGTCGGGGCGCTTGTATTCCTTGGTCGTGCGCACGACGACTGCGCGCACCACATCGCCTTTCTTGACCTGCGCGTTCGGCTGCGCGACCTTGACGGTCCCGATGATCACGTCGCCGACAGACGCGTACTTGCGATAGCTGCCGCCGAGCACGCGGATGCAGAGCAACTCGCGAGCGCCGCTGTTGTCGGCCACTTTGAGGACCGATTCCTGCTGGATCATGTCAGCGGGCCTTTTCCAGCACTTCGGCCACGCGCCAGCGAATCTCCTTGGAGATCGGCCGCGTCTCGACGATCCGCACGCGATCGCCCACGCCGCAGCTCTCCTCGTCGTGGACCTTGAAGCGGCGAGTGTGACGGACGACCTTCTTGTAGAGCGGGTGCGGCTTTTGCTCCTGCACCACCACGATCACGGTCTTCTCCATGTTGTCGCTCACCACGACGCCGTCGCGACTCTTGCGACGCGTGCGCACGGTGACAGCAGGGGTCGCGTCAGTCATCGCCATTCTCCTGATCGTCGGCGGCATCGGCGACCTCCTCCTCGGGCTCAGGGGACTCGACGACGGGAACCGCGGCCGGCACCACTGCGGGCACCTGCAGGCGCTGCTCGGCTTTTGCTTTCGGCTTCGGCTTGGGCTTGGCAGCAGCCTTCGCGGGTGCGGGCGCCGCCGCGGCGGCGAGCAGCAACTCGGGGCGCAGGCCGCGCTCGATCTCGATCTTCACGGTCATGGTCCGCGCGATCTCATGGCGGATCTCACGCACCTGACGGTGGTTCTCGACCTGGCCGGTCGCCTGCTGGAAGCGCACCTCGAAGAGGCGGCGGCGCTGCTTGCTGAGGTGATCGTCGAGCTCGGCCACGGTCATGCGGCGCAACTCGACAAGTGCCTCGTTCTGCTTCGTCATACCGTCGTCGCCTCCAGATCGGCGCCCGTCTCCTCGCGCTGCAGGAATCGGGTCTTGATCGGCAACTTGAAGGCGGCAAGGCGCATCGCCTCCTGCGCCGTCTCGCGACTCACGCCGGCCATCTCGAAGAGCACGCGTCCGGGAAGCACGACTGCCACCCAGCCCTCGGGCTGGCCCTTGCCGCTGCCCATGCGGGTCTCCGCGGGCTTCTTCGTGAACGCATGGTCGGGGAAGATGCGGATCCAGATCTTGCCGCCACGCTTGACGTGACGGGTCATGGCACGCCGGGCGGCCTCGATCTGCCGGTTGGTCATCCAGCACTGCTCCACGGCCTGGAGCCCGTACGTGCCGAAGTCGAGCTTGTTGCCGCGCTGCGCGGCACCGGTACGGCGTCCGCGATGAAGCTTGCGGTGCTTGGTGCGCTTGGGCATCAACATCGCTTACTCCTCCTCCTCTTCGGCGACGTCGGCGGGCGCGTCGGTCTTGCTCGCGGGCTTCTTGGGCGCACGAGCGGCGGAGATGGGCTTCTTGGCCGCAACCGGCTTGCGACGCGCGGGAGCGCGTTTCGGCGTGAGCTTCTCGACCTTCTGGCCGCCGGCGGCGGGATCGACGCCGGCGGCCGCGATGACCTCCTCGTCCTCATCGATCTCGGGGACCTCCTCGACGGGTGCCTCGATCTCGATATCCGGCGCTTCGACCTCGACGACCTCGACTTCCTCAACCGGAGCCTCGGTCGTGATGCGCGGCGCGGCGACCGGCACGCGATCCTCGAGGCCGCGATCCTCGGTGCGGTCCTTGCCCGGGGCGATCGGTTCGCCCGTGGCGGTGACGTAATCGCCGAGGTACAGCCAGCACTGCACGCCGATCCGCCCGAAGGTGGTGCGC
>DATDID010000042.1:0-2795 GCA_036521195.1 Candidatus Dormiibacterota bacterium | reverse complement strand
TGCGGGACAGCGGCCGGCATCTCGGCAACATTCAACGCGCCGATCGGGGGAAGCTTCTTCGCCCTCGAGCTCATCCTTCAGGACTTCGCCGTCGATGCGTTCGGCGCCGTGGTCCTCACCTCCGTTGTTGCAGATGTCATCGGGCGAGCCGCCTTCGGGAGCCAGGCCTTCCTCACCTTGCCGGCGTTCCACATCGTCTCCACCTGGGAGTTCGGGCTCTACGCAGTGCTCGGCGTGCTCGGAGGGCTCGCCGGGCTTGCGTTCATACGCGTGCTCTACGGGACCGAGGATCTGATCGACCGCGTCTGGCGCGGGCCAGAGTGGCTGCGTCCCGTGGCAGGGGGGGTGCTGCTCGGGTTGCTCCTCCTGGCGCTCCCCGAGCTGTACGGCGTCGGTTATCCGGTGCTGCAGAACGCGGTCGCCGGGAATATCGTCCTGGGACTGCTGCTCGTGCTGCTCGTTGGCAAGATGCTCGCGACGAGCCTGACCATCGGTATCGGTGGATCCGGCGGAGTCTTCGCGCCATCGCTCTTCATGGGTGCGATGCTCGGCACCGCGTTTGGTCTCCTTGCGCACGCGCTGTTCCACGGCGCAGTGGCACCAGCCGGCGCCTACGGGCTCGTGGGCATGGGGGCCGTGTTCGCCGGAGCTGCAAGGGCGCCGATCACGGCCGTGATCATCATCTTCGAGCTCACCGGCGACTACACGATCATCCTGCCGTTGATGGTGGCCATCGTTGCCGCTGCAGGACTGAGCAGCCTGCTCTCCAAGGACACCATCTACACGCTCAAGCTACGTCGCAGAGGGATCGACATCCTGCGCACCCGAGGCGCAAACCTCATGCGTGACCTGCGTGTCCGCGACGCCATGCAGCCGCTGCCAAAGCCTCTTGACGCCGCCACGCCGCTCGACGAGATGGTCGGCCGCTTCGCACGGCGCGACGTCGCGGCACTCCCGGTGGTCGATGCCGACGGCGACTATCGCGGCGTGGTGACGGCTGAGGACGTCGAAACCGCGTTGGGTGAGGGAACGGCCGATGTGACGGCGGGCGGCCTCGCCACGCGGGCGAGCGGCATTGCCTCGGATGCTCCATTGGACACCGCACTCACGAGGTTCGTCCAGCAGGGGACCGCGGCATTGCCGGTTCTGGAGCCGGATGGTTCCACGCTCGTTGGGTGGCTCACGCAACGCGACATCCTCGTCGCTTATCACGCACGACTCGAGACGAGACCAGCCGCTACTCCCGTCACGGAGCCGGTGCCGGTGCCACCCTCGACAACCCAAGGGGCACATCCATGATCGCTCGGGTATGCGTCGTCACCTTCGTGTGTTGTGCTCTCGCCGGAGGTGCCCGCGTCCATCCAAGCGAGGGTCACGGTTGTGTTTGTCACGACGGATCCACACCTCGATACGCCGGATGTTCTCGCGGCGTGGCTCGATAAGTTCAATCTGGCATTCATGGGCCTCACCGCGAGCATCAGCGAGGTGAATGTTGTTCAGGCATACGCGCACGTCCCCATCGCCTCGCCTGTTCTGGACGTGACCGGAGCCGGGTAGCTGGTTGATCATCCAGCGCAGATCATCGTGTGCACGCCAGACAACATCGCTCATATCGAGTTCTTCGAGGGCATGGCTGCTCGCGGTGTTGCACACGACCTCAAGCGTCTGGTCACCGCCGGCTGGACGGGGATCTGACGACCTGGGCGGCATCTGAGCATCAACGCACGGCACCATGGCGCTGGGAGGCATCGGCTGCCCATGACCGCCTGCTACAACGCGAAAGGAAGGCTCGTCGGAGTCGTGCAGGGCGCACTCGGCGAAGCGAGTCTTGCAATGCGGTTGGAGCAGTATTTCGGTATCTGAGCCGGCGCCGGCACCGTGGTTCAGGTGTCGCGCGATCCCTGGGTCCCTGCTGCTTCGAGAGCGGCCCATCCGACAAACGTCGACGCCAGACACGTGGCCCTGGTCACACGGTGGGTAGCCGAGCAGGCGCCGAGCCGTGGGAAATGGAGCGAGCACACCTGCACTGCATGCGCCGCGGAGTCGTAGGCCACCTCAGCGGCAACGACGGAGTCCCGCTCAGTGCTGCGTTCCCCCGCCGTTCCGGCCGGTCCGTACAGTGCCAACTCCAGACGTCCGACCCCTGTCCGCCAGGCTCGCGGCAATGTGTACTCGGCGCGCGGTGGTTGGCTCGATTCCTCCGATCCCGGCAGTGCGTAGATGGCGAGCGCGTCCGCCGCGGCGTACGTCGCCTGCGCCGCGGCGTGCGCAAGCAACTGCCGTTGACGCGGAGTGTCGGCCGTATCCAACGTATAGATTGCGTCGCGCGCCGCGCTGGCCGTCCGGTGTGCGGTGAAGAGCATCCGATCGATCGCGACCGCCTCCCCCCGCGCCGATGCCAGTTCGAGCGCAAGCGCGACCGCGGCATTGGCGGTGGCCAGTGTTGCTACCGCAAGCAGCAAGGGATGTGCGGGTACCCCACCGGGAACCGAGGGAAGGCGGAGCGGTGCGGCGAGCAGCTCCGGTGCATTTGGCGCAACGCGGCGGCATCTGTCCGCTGCAAGCACCGATGTCGATCGCGCTGTCACGGCCGCGAGACGTGCCTCCGTTCGGCGCGTGAGCTGCCCCCGCGTTGATGCTCGTGCGATCGACATGTCATCCACCAGTGACGACCAGCTTCCCCGTCATACCGGGATGGATCGTGCATTGATTCGGATACGTCCCCGCCTTCGTGAACTTGACCTCACAGGTACCTCCCGGAGCAAGTGTTGGATCGCTCAGATACGGATAGTTCG
>DATDID010000041.1:0-3312 GCA_036521195.1 Candidatus Dormiibacterota bacterium | reverse complement strand
TCGAGAGGAGGAGTCGCACCCATGTTTAAGTCCAGGCGCGCGCGCGTCAGCGCGGGCACGGTAGTGGTCGCCATGATGGCGGCAGCGCTCTGCGGATGCGGGTCGACGTCGTCGACGTCGAGCTCGTCGGCGGCCGCGGCGTCATCGACCACCTCGAGCGCAGCGGCGGCGAGCGGGTCGGGGAACCGGATGGCGATCTTCTATTACAACCCGAGCCCCTATGGGATCGCGTCGCTGAAGGGCGCTCAGGCGGAGGCCGCGAAGCTGGGCATCAAGCTCGACGCCTTCGACGCCAACAACGACCCGCAGACGCAGTCCACACAGATTCAGGACGCGATCACCACCGGGAAGTACAAGGCGTTCTGGGTGTGGGGACTCAATGACGTTGCACTGACACCGATCATCAACAAGGCGCGCGCGGCCGGCATCAAGGTCGCGTCGGCCGACTACACCTGGGGCCCATTGTCGGCCCAGGAAAAGCTGACTGCCGACCCGCAACTCGTCACGACCGTCGGCCAGGCGCTCGGCTCGGAGTCATCGAACCTGATCGTCGCGATGAACGAGGCCTGCAAGAAGCAGGTGGGAAGTGGCCATTGCAACATCGCCTTCCTGCCGGGTCTCGCCAACTACCCGACTGACACTGTTCGTGAGAACGCGATGACCGCGTACTACAAGGGCAAGCCCAATTACACGTTCACGATCATGCCGCCCGGGATGTACGACCAGGCGGCCTCGCAGAAGGTCGCCCAGACGTACTTCACCGCCAACAAGAACGTCAACGTGTTCGCGACGTTCGGCGACCAGATGGCGGCGGGGACCGAGACCGCGCTCAAGCTGGTCGGTGGCTACACCCCCGGCAAGAACATCGCGATCATCGGCTACGGTGGCGCCAAGGAGGCTGTCGCCAAGGTCAAGGCCGGGACCTGGTACGCCACCCTCGGCCTGTATCCGGTCGCCGAGTCGCTGCTGGGAATCAAGTACCTCAACGACGCGGTACAAGGGAAGCCGGTGCCGAACCTCGTCAACATCATCAACGCGGCGACCCACCCGCCGATCATCGACCAGGCGTTCCTGACCGCGCACCCCAACTACGTGCCCGACTGGACGCTCGAAGGCGGGATCGGTTAGTCAGCCAGCCAAGTCACAGATCGAGGACGAGCCGGATGACAGCCCGAGTACGAGTCGGATGAGTGCAACGGCAGTTGCGCCGGTCCGGCTTGTCTCGATCGGCAAGCGGTACTCCGGCACCAAGGCGCTCGACGATGTCAGCGTCGAGGTTGCCGGAGGCACCGTGCACGCGCTCGTCGGCGCGAACGGCGCCGGGAAGTCGACGCTCGGGAAGATCGTCGGCGGCGTGATCCGTCCCGACGACGGACAGCTGTTCATCGACGATCGCCCGGTCCGCTACGCGAGCCCCCGTGAGGCGCGCATCGACGGGATCGCGACGATCGCGCAGGAGCTCTCGCCGGTGCCGCAGATGAGCGTGATCGAAAACGTCTTCCTCGGCATCGAGCCGCGTGGCTCCGGGCTCGTGCACCGGCGCCAGATGCGCACTCAGTACGAGAAGCTGATCGCACAGTGGGGCTTCGAGCTCGACGGGCACGCCAAGGTCGGCGCGTTGCGCACCGCCGACAAGCAGAAGGTCGAGATTCTGCGTGCGGTCGCGTGCGAGGCGCGGGTGATCGTGATGGACGAGCCGACCTCGTCGCTGACCAGCGTCGAGATCGAGACGCTCCACCGGATGATTCGGGCCCTGCGTGCGAGCGGCCGGACGATCGTCTACGTGAGCCACTTCCTCGACGAGGTGCTCGAGCTCGCCGACACGGTGACGGTGCTGCGCAGTGGGCGCCTGGTCCGGACCGGGCCGGCTGCGACGGAAACCGAGGGCAGCCTCGTCGCCGGGATGTTCGGTGCCGCCGCGGAGGCGGAACATTTCGAGAAGCCGCAGGGCTCGACCGCACCGGTGCTCCTGGAGGTCTCGGGTCTGAACCGGAAGGCCGTGCTCAGGGACATCTCGCTGCAGATCCGGGCGGGCGAGATCGTCGGCCTCGCCGGCCTCGTCGGCAGCGGCCGCTCCGAGCTGGCCCGCGCGATCGCCGGCGCCGATCCGATCGATGGCGGCACGATCGTCGTCGAAGGCACGGCACGCCGCATCCGCTCGCCTGCCGACGCGATGGCGGCCGGCATCGCGTTCCTGCCCGAGAGCCGCAAGGACGACGGCCTGTTCATGGAGCTCTCGCTGGCGTCGAACACCACCTTCGCGGATCTCCCCGCAGTCGCCTCACGATTCGGACTACTGCGTCGCGCCCTCGAGCGGGTCAAGACGCGCGCGCTGCTGAACTCGCTATCGGTCGAGCCGCCGAACCCGTCGACCAGGGTGGCGAACCTCTCTGGCGGTAATCAGCAGAAGGTCCTGTTCGCCCGCTGGCTGTTCCGCAACCCGCGTGTGCTGATCCTGGACGAGCCGACGCGCGGCGTCGACGTCGCGGCGCGCGCAGCGATCCACCGCCTGATCAACGACCTGGCCACCGAGGGCACCGCCGTGCTGCTGATCTCGTCGGAGATCGAGGAGGTGCTCGGGCTCGCCCACCGCGTGCTTGTGATGCGCCTCGGCTCGATCACCCGCGAGTTCGCCGCCGACCCGCCGCTGGAGGCCGTGATGGAGGCCGCGTTCGGCCTTGGAGGGAGCACCACCCCATGAGCGCCACGCAGCCGCCCGATCCCGTCGCCCCGGACCCCGTTGGGGCAGGGGACCGCGTCAGCGCAGACACGATCGCCGCTCCGCGCCTCCGCGCCCAGCGCCGGATCAAGGCTGAGCACGTGCGCGACTACGGCATCGTCGTGTTCGCCATCGCGCTGTTCGCCTATTTCACGATCGCCTCGTCGGTCTTCCTCACCAAGAGCAACCTCCTCAACCTCGTCTCCCAGAACGCGACCATCGGGGTCGCCGCCTGCGCTGTGACCCTGACGATCATCGCCGGCAACTTCGACCTTTCGCTCGGGTCGATCTTCGTTCTGGCAGAGGTACTGGCTGCGTACGCCGCCGTCCACATGGGGGTCGCGTGGGCCTTCCCGGTCGCGCTGCTGTCCGGCGCGGCGATGGGCGCCATCAACGGGTTGCTGGTGACGAAGCTGCGCATCAACGCATTCCTGGCGACGCTCGCGTCAGCTCTCACCTTCGGCGGCATCGCGGTCGGAGTGACACACGGGGGACTGCTGATCACGCCGACCAGCAGCGCGTTCACCTTCATCGGCCAGCACAGCGTCGGCGGCGTCCAGTACGCCGTGATCATCTTCGCCGTCGTCGCCATC
>DATDID010000040.1:0-131800 GCA_036521195.1 Candidatus Dormiibacterota bacterium | reverse complement strand
TCCGACCCCGTGCCCCGCGCAGGCCATGCCCTCCCCACTGTGTGCGGCACGATTCACGCCGACACCTCCCTCGTGAGCGCCACGATCGCCGCGGCTGCCTCAGGCGCGCTCTTACCCGGGGTGATGCCGGCCTCCTGCAGGAGCTTCCGGCCCTCGGCTTCCATCGTGCCCGTCATGCGCACGACCAACGGTTTGGTGATGTGCAGCTGATCGCGGGCGGTGATGATCCCGCGTGCGACCTCGTCACCACGCGTGATGCCGCCGAAGACATTGATGAAGACGCCGCGCACCTTCGGATCGAGCAGCACCATGTCGAGCGCGTTGCGCACGCGTTCTGCGTTCGCGCCGCCACCGATGTCGAGGAAGCAGGCCGGCTCACCGCCGTGCTGCTTGACGAGGTCGAGCGTGTTCATCGTCAGTCCCGCGCCGTTGCCGATGCAGCCGATGTCGCCGTCGAGATGCACGTACGTCAGCCCGCGCCGCCGCGCCTCGACCTCGAAGGGATCATCACCGGTACGACCGTCGTCGCCGGTCTCGTCCTTGGCCAGTTCCTCGGCAACGTCCGCGTGCCGGTAGTGCGCGTTCTCGTCGATCTCGAGCTTGCCGTCGGCGGCGACGAGCGAGCCGTCGGGTGTGATCACCAATGGATTGATCTCGCAGGTCAGCGCGTCGAGTGACGTCGCGACCTTGTAGAGCCGCGCTGTCATCCCGACCAGCGCGTTGACGAGCTTGTGCGCGCGGTCGCGCAGTTGCGGCGCATGCCCAAGGCCGGCGAATGCGAGTTGCCGGATCTCGTACGGTTGCGGGCCGGCGAACGGATCGGGCCAGAGCTTCGCGATGCGTTCAGGCGCCTCGACCGCGACCTGCTCGATCTCCATGCCGCCGGCGGCGGAGAAGATGATCACGAGCCGCCGCCGGTCGCGATCGAGCGTGATGCCGAGGTACAGCTCGGCTTCGATGTCGAGCCCCGTCTCACACCAGACACTGCGGACGGGATACCCGCGGATGTCCATGGCGAGGATTCGAGCGGCCTCGCGGTGGGCCTCTTCGGGGGTGTCCACGACAGCGATGCCGCCCGCCTTGCCACGACCGCCGATCGGCACCTGCGCCTTGACGGCGACACGACCGAGCTCCCTGGCGGCAGCTGCAGCCTCGTCGGGCGTGCGTGCCAGACGGCCCGGAGGCACCGAGATTCCCGCGGCGGCGAATTGCTGCTTTGCCTGGTATTCGAGGAGCTTCATCGGCGGCCCAGTCTAGAGGGAGCGATCCGGTCCAGTTCCTCAAGATCGACCGCAGACGGCCGCCAGCGTCCGGCCCGGGCGTTCGCCTGCACCTGCTCGGCGGTCATCGCTCCAGCGATGACTGATGTGACGCGCGGCTGCGCGGCGAGCCCTCCGATGGCGACATCGAGCAGCGTGACGTTGCGTTCCTGTGCGAACCGCTCGAGCGCCTCGACGATGTCGAAGTTGCGGTCGGTGAGCCATCGACTCGCGTTGGCCGGCGCGTTCGCGAGCCGGGTGCCGGGTACCGGAGGCTCGCCACGACGATGCTTCCCTGTGAGCACTCCATTCCCGAGCGGGCTGTAGGGAATCATCCCGACGTCGAAACGCTCGCAGGCAGGAATGACCTCTTCCTCGACAGAGCGATCCACGAGGCTGTAGGCGTTCTGGGCGCTCACGAACCTCGTCAGCCCGCGGCTCCGGGCCACCCAGTCCGCGTCAGCGATCTGCCAGCCCGCGAGATTCGACGATCCGGCACAGCGGATCTTCCCTTCGTTGACCAGCTCGGTGAGCGTCTCGAGCGTCTCCTCGATGGGCGTGTCGGGGTCCGGCGTGTGCAGCTGATAGAGGTCGATCCAGTCGGTGTCGAGACGTCGCAGGCTGTTCTCGATCGCGATGCGGATCCAGCGGCGTGACCCGCCACTGCGTCCGGGACCACCCGAGACGTGTCCGAACTTCGACGCGATGATGGCCGACTCCCGCCGACCTCTGAGTGCCGCGCCGAGCATCTCCTCGCTCTTGCCTTCGCCGTAGATGTCGGCAGTGTCGAAGAAGGTGATGCCTTCGTCGAGCGCCGCATGCACGACTGTTGCGGTTCCGGCTGCGTCGAGCCTCCGCCCGAAGTTGTTGCAGCCGATGCCCACCACGGTGACCTGCAGCACGCCACCGAGTGGGCGCGTCTCCGCGTCACTCACGCCGGACAGAGTACGCAAACGCATCGGCCGCGCAGCCCGTGCGGCTGCACGAAGGCTGGTAGGCTGCCGGAGGTGGCAAGACGCGACCCCCCGGCGCCCGCGGCAGACGAAGGAGCCACGCCCGAACCGGCCAGACCCGAGGTGAAGGCAGAGGCGGACCGCCTCGGCGCGGAGCGGCAGATGGCGGCCCGTCGCGATATCAGTTCGGCCATCTCGGTTCGAACCCTCGTCACGGCGGCGCTGATCGTCCTCGCGATCGTGGCGATCGTGGCATTTCTGGCCAGCATCGTCAGCATCGTGCTGGTCGTCCTTGTCGCGATCGTGTTCGCCGAGGGCATCCGCCCGCTCGTCGCCGACCTGCGTCGCCGCAAGATTCCCACTCCTGTCGGCATCCTGATCGTGTACATCGCGCTGCTGGCGCTGATGGCGATCATGGTGCTGCTCCTGGTACAGCCGATCGTCAGTGAAGCGCAGTCGCTCGCCTCCAACTTCCCCACGTACCAGAAGGACTTTCTCGGCTGGTTCGCCGGGATCGAGAAGCAGTTTCATTTCAACGTCGACATCGGCAAGCAGCTGGGAAGCGTCGTCGATGCCACGCAGAAGGTCCTCATCGCCATCGGCGGGACGATGTTCAGCCTCATCGTGAACTTCGTCCTCGTACTGGTCGTCGGCTTCCTGTGGCTGGTGAGCAGCGACCGTCTGAAGGCGTTCACCGTCGACCTGTTCCCCGAAGCGCACCACGAGCTTGCCATCGACATCTTTCGCGAGATGGGCTTTCGCATGGGCGGCTTCCTGCGCGCGAGTGCGCTCAACAGCGTTGCCGTGGGATTGGTCGTCGGCGTCGCGTGCGCGATCCTGCGCCTTCCCGACTCGGTGATCCTCGGCATCTTCGCCGGTCTCTGCGCGGCGATCCCGATGGTGGGTGGGATCCTCGGTGTTGTCCCCGCCGTGCTCCTCGGCTTCACCATCAGCCCCGAGTACCCGATCCTCGTGCTTGCAGTCCTGCTCGTGATCCAACTCGTCGATGCCAACACTGTCGTCCCCATCGTCATGAATCGCGTCGTCTCGCTCCCCGCGCTCGGTGTCGTCCTCGCGCTCCTTGTCGGCGGTGCACTGCAGGGGCTCATCGGGGCACTCCTCGCCGTCCCGGTGGCCGCGGCGCTCCAGGTGCTCCTCGTGCGCGCGATGGTTCCCGCGATACATCACGCGCAGGGACGTACCGATCGGGCCTACGCGAAAGCGTACGTGCCGCTTTCACCGCACCTCAAGGATTCCGCGCCGCGCATGGGTGGACGGCGCGTCAACCCTCGCTGATCAGCCGTGAACCACGGGCTGCGACCGCGTGCTTCTCGGATCGCCGAGCTTTGCGCGCTCGCGCTGCTGATCGGGACGGTGGCCGGTTGTGGCTCACCATTACCACTGCCCATCAATGCAAGTGGAACTTGGGCGACTCGGACGCTCGACCACAAGTACGTGTCCATCTCCGTGCCGTCCAACTGGAACGTTGGAGAGGCGTGGATACAGCCAAGCTCCTTCACGGATCTGGTCGCGAGCTTCAGCAATCAGTCGCTGTCGGCACCGTGCACGACCAGCGCGAACTCGATCGAGTGTGGCCCCCCGCTGCAGTCGTTGCAGCCGGGCACCATGCTCGTCGAGATCTTTCAGAACGGCAGTCCGAACTGGAACCTCGACAGTGCGCCGGGAACCCCGACAACCGTGTCGGGACAGCCGGCGCGGGTGACGAACCTGGCGGGTGGTCAGGGGTACTGCAGCGGGCTCGGCGCCGACCGAAGCCGCAGCGAGTTCATCCCGTTTCCTGCCGAGACGGACAACTGGATCGAGATCGATATCTGCTCACGCGGCGTCACGGAGTCGGTGGGTGCAAGGATCATGCAGGCGGTGACCGTCGCGCTGCCAACCACCTGAAGAGGGCGCGGATCAGAGCGGGATGTTGCCGTGCTTGCGGCGCGGTGTCGGGACCTCTTTGTTGCGGGCCATGCGCAACGCGCTGATGAGCGCACCGCGTGTCTGCCGTGGCTCGATGACGTCGTCGACATACCCACGCTCGGCTGCGTAGTACGGGTTCGCGAACTGCTCACGATAGTCGTCGATGAGCTGCTCTGAGCGCTGCACGGGATCGTCCGACTGCGCGATCTCCTTCTTGAAGATGACGCTGACTGCACCCTGCGGACCCATGACCGCGATTTCGGCGGTGGGCCACGCGACGTTGTAATCCGCGCGAATGTGCTTCGAGCACATCACGTCGTAGGCGCCGCCGTACGCCTTGCGCGTGATGACCGTGAGCTTCGGTACCGTCGCCTCGCAGTACGCGTACAGCAGCTTTGCGCCGTGCCGGATGATGCCGCCGTACTCCTGGTCGGTGCCCGGCAGAAAACCCGGCACGTCGACGAACGTGATGAGCGGCACGTTGAAGGCGTCGCAGAAGCGAACGAAGCGCGCGGCCTTGATCGAAGCCGAGATGTCGAGCGCGCCCGCCAACACCCGAGGTTGGTTGCCGACGACGCCGACGGGGTGTCCGTCGAGCCGCGCGAAACCGCAGATGATGTTCTCCGCGTGGTACTGCATCACCTCGACGAACCTGCCGTCGTCGACGATGCGGGTGACGACACCGCGCATGTCATACGGCTGATTCGGGTTGTTGGGAATGATCGTCTGGAGCTCGGGATCCTCGCGAAGTGGGTCGTCGAGCGTCGGCCGGTACGGTGGCTGCTCACGGTTGTTCGCCGGCAGATAGGAGAGCAGCTCGCGCATCTGTAGAAACGCCTCGTCCTCGGTATCGGCCACGAAATGCGCGACACCGCTGCGCTGGTTGTGAACGTCCGAGCCGCCGAGCTCCTCGAACGTCACCTCCTCCCCGGTCGTCACCTTGATGACGTCGGGACCGGTGATGAACATGTAGCCGACTTTGCGGACCATGAAGATGAAGTCGGTCATCGCCGGCGAGTACACGGCGCCACCGGTGCACGGGCCAACGACGAGCGACAGCTGCGGGATCACGCCGCTCGATTCGACGTTGCGGTAGAAGATCTCCGCGTATCCGGCAAGCGAAACGACCCCCTCCTGGATACGCGCGCCGCCGGAGTCGTTGATGCCGATGCATGGGCATCCTGTCCGCTGCGCGAGGTCCATGATCTTCGTGACCTTCTCCGCGAACACCTCACCGAGCGACCCACCGAAGACGGACGCGTCGTGACTGAAGATGAAGACCTGCCGCCCCTCGACGGTGCCCCAGCCGGTGACGACTCCATCACCGGGGATCCGGCGCTCCTCCATGCCGAACGTCGTCGTCCGGTGCAACGCGAACAGATCCACCTCGGTGAACGATCCGGGGTCGAGCAGCTTGTCGATGCGCTCGCGGGCGGTGAGCTTGCCTTTCGCGTGCTGGGAGCGCTCGGCAGCGCCGGCGCGGTGCACCGCGTCGTAGCGGCGCTTACGCAGCATGTTGATCTTTCGTCCGGTTCCGCCCCGCGAACCGCTCGGCGGCTCGCCTTCGGGCGGCACGATGCCGCTCGTCTGCCTGGTCACGGCGTCAGGCTACCAGGGGGGTCGCGCGCGCACGCAACTTCATACGGAGACCTGCGGGTGATAGACCCCGAAGATCTCGCGTAACGCGCCACACACCTCGCCGACCGTCGCCTGGACATCGAGCGCATCGCGCATCAGGGGCAGCAGATTGTCGGTGCCCTCGGCGCCCCGCCGGAGTGCGTCGAGCGCGCGGCTGACATCGCCCGCGATCCGATGCGCGCGAACTTTGGCGAGGCGTTCGATCTGCGCCGCTTCGAGCTCGGCTCCGACGCGCAGGATCTCGACTTCGCGCTGCGATGTCTCGGTGAACTTGTTGACGCCGACGATGACCCGCTCGCCGGACTCGACGAGACGCTGGTGCCGGTATGCCGACTCCTGGATCTGCTGCTGGTAGAAGCCCGCTTCGATCGCGGCGACAGCGCCGCCGAGGTCATCGACGCGACGCATGAGCGCGCGCGACTCGTCCATCAGGGCGTGCGTCAGCGACTCGACGAGATGGGACCCACCGAGCGGATCGGTGACATTGGCGGCACCGGACTCGAAGCCGAGCACCTGCTGCGTGCGCAACGCGATCTCCGCCGCCTGCTCGGACGGCAGCGCCAGCGCTTCGTCGTAGCTGTTGGTGTGCAGCGACTGCGTGCCACCGCAGATTGCGGCCAGCGCCTGCAGCGCCACACGAACAACGTTGTTGAGCGGCTGCTGCGCCGTCAGCGTCGCGCCGCTCGTCTGCGCGTGGAACCGCATGTGCAGGCTCCGTTCCTCACGAGCACCGAAACGCTCACGCATCACCTCCGCCCACAGCGCACGCGCAGCGCGGAACTTCGCGACCTCCTCGAAGAAGTCGTTGCTCACGTTGAAGAAGAAGCTCAGACGCGGCGCGAAGTCGTCGACCTGGAGTCCCGCGTCGATAGCGGCCTGCACATAGGCGATCCCGTTGCTGAGCGTGAACGCGATCTCCTGTGGCGCCGTCGACCCGGCCTCTCGAATGTGATAGCCGCTGATGCTGATCGTGTTCCAGCGCGGAAGGCGTTTGGCGCAGTACGCGAACGTGTCGGTCACCAGGCGCATCGACGGGCGCGGCGGAAAGATGTACGTACCGCGGGCCGCGTACTCCTTGAGGATGTCGTTCTGGATCGTCCCGCCGAGCACGCCGGCCGCGATGCCCTTGCGCTCCGCGGCCAGCTCGTACAGCAGGAGGAGCACCGACGCCGGGGCGTTGATGGTCATCGAGGTCGTCACCTCGTCCTGCGGGATGCCGCGCATCAGCAGCTCCATGTCGTCGAGCGAGTCGATGGCGACGCCGACCTTGCCCACCTCACCGTGCGCGAGCGGGTCGTCGCTGTCGTAGCCCATCTGCGTGGGCAGGTCGAACGCGACCGAGAGGCCGCTCTGGCCCGCGCGCAGGAGATAGTGGAAGCGCTCGTTGGTCTGTTCCGCGCTGCCGAAGCCCGCGTACTGGCGCATGGTCCAGAGCCGCGATCGGTACCCTTCGGAGCGAATCCCGCGGGTGAACGGGTACTCGCCCGGCGCCGGCCAGCCGTTGGCCTCGTCGACGTAGAACGGCTCCAGCGGTAGTCCGGATTCCGTCTGTGCCTCGGGCTCGTCGCTCACCGGTTCGACCCGCTGTGCTCCTCGTCGGTCTGGCAGAGCTCCGTCAGCACACCCCCCGCCGCCGACGGGTGCAGGAATGCCACCAGGCGGCCCGCCGCCCCTTGCCGCGGGCAGGTATCGAGCAACTGCAGGCCGAGCTCCGCAAAGTGATCGAGGCTCACCTGGACGTCATCCACGCCGTACGCGACGTGGTGGAGACCACTCCCACGCTTGGCAAGAAAGCCGGCGATCTTCGAATCCGGCCCGGTGCTGCCGAGCAGCTCGATGCGCGATTCGCCCACCTCGAACATGACTGCCTCGATGCCGTCGGACGCGACGGACTGGCGATGAGCGGGCGCGGAGCCCGTCAAGCGCTCGTACGCGGCGACCGCGACGTCGAGATCCGCGACCGCGATCCCCACGTGATCGATCCTGGTGAATGCGCTCGCCATCGTCGGCCGAGTATAGGAAGCAATACGGCAACGCGGCGTTCGCACCGGCGGAACGGCTGATAGCGTCGCAGTCGCCGTGAGAACCCGACAAGCGGTCGCCATGGCGACCGGGATCGCCGCCGTCCTCCTCGCGTACTACGCGATCAGTTGGGCGCAGGTGACCCCCAGCCGCGAGCGCGGCACCGACTTTTCAGCCTCGTACGTCGCGGCCCTGCTGCTGCGCAGCGGCGACGGGAGTCAGCTGTACGACCAGCAGGTCGAGCGCACCCGCCATCTCGAGCTGCTCCCGCCCGGGACCGTGGTCAACCTCCCGTTCATCACGCCGCCCACGACGGCGCTGCTGGCGCTGCCATTCACGGCGCTGGACCCCGGCACCGCCTATCGGGTGTGGTCGGTGGCCGAGCTCCTGCTGCTGGTGCTGGCGGTCTGGATAGCGATTCGGGCCGGTCCATGGCCGGCGGAACGTGCACGGGGCAGCCGTGCCGCGGTGCTGCTCATGGCGCTTGCCGGAGGTGGCACGTTCGCGTTTCTCCTGCTCGGCCAGATCGACGGGATCGCGGCGCTCGGTCTCGCCGCCGCTTACGCCTCGTGGCGCCGGGAGCGAAGCGCGCTCGCCGGCTTCTGGCTCGGGCTGGCGTTCGCCGCGACGAAGCCGCACCTCGCGATCGGGCTCGGCATCTGGCTGCTCGCGCGGCGTGACTGGCGCGCACTCGCCGGAGCGGCAACCGGGTGCGCCCTTGTCGCGGCCGTCTCGCTCGTGCTCGTTGGGCCGTCGGGCATCGGGGACTTCCTCTCCGCACTCGGCTTCGCATACGGGAACACGCCGGCGTCGAGCACGGTCGGCATCCCGGGCCTGATCGCGTCGTGGTTTGGCACCGGCACCGTCCCTGCAGCTGTCGGTGTCGTCGGTGCGCTGCTCGCCCTGGCGGGCTGCGCCATCCTCGGAGTACGGTCGAAGGGATCCGTGGCCACGCTCGAGATCTCACTCGCGGGCGCCGCTGCCCTCTCGCTCGTCGCGTCGCCTCACCTGCTCGGCCACGATCTCGTGATCCTTGCCCCGGTCTTCGCATGGTGCGTGGCTCGCGCGGCCGCGGCTGACACGACGCCCTGGCCCGGCATGGCAACGCTCCGTGTGATCGGCACGTGGGCGGTGCTCGGACTCGTCGCCTACCTCGACACTGGGAACTCAGCGCCCGCGCCGCCCGGACGCCTCGTGCCGCTGGCACTCGTGGCGATCGGTGCGGCTGCGCTGGTGATCACTGGACGGCGATCACCGGCCGGTTCGCCGGCGCGGATCGCCGCCCTGGCTCACTCGGGGAGTGGCAGCGGGGCCGGCGGGTCGACAGCGTAGTCGTAAAAACCTCGACCACTCTTGCGGCCGAGACGGCCGGCCGCGACCATACGCTCGAGGATCGCGACAGTTGCCACGTCACCGGGCGCGTGGTCGCGCTCCATCCGGTCGCGACGGATCGTCAGCACGGTGTCGAGACCTGAGAAGTCGGACAGCTGGAACGGCCCCATCGGCCAGTTCAGTCCCTTGCGCACCGCGATGTCGATGTCCTCCGCGGACGCAACGCCGCCCTGCAACAGCGAGAAGGCTTCGCGCGATGCTGAGCCGAGAATGCGGTTGACGATGAACCCGTCAATCTCCTTCTCGACGACGATGGGCGTCCGCCCCATGCGGCGCGACCAGGCAACTGCCCGCGCGGTGGTCTCGTCGGACGTCTGCGGGCCGCGCACCACTTCGCACAGGTCCATCACGAGCACCGGGTGAAAGAAGTGCATGTTGCAGCAGAGCTCGGGACGCGCGGTCGCATCGGCGAGGCGCGAGACGACGATGTTGCTCGAGTTGGTCGCAATGCCCGCACCGGCCGGCAGATTCGCGTCGAGTGCCGTGAAGATCTCGCGTTTGACTGACGGAATCTCAACCACCGCCTCAATGGCCCACGCCGCATCCGCGGCGGCCGTTGCGAGGTCGCTCGTCGGCGTGACCCTGCCGGCGGCGGCATCCGCGGATCCGCGATGCATCCTGCCTTTCTCAACCTGGCGGTCCAGCCATTTCCGGTTCGTCCCCATCGCGCGCTGCAGCACCTCGGCGCCGACGTCGACGAGCGACACGTCGATGCCGTTGAGGGCTGCCTGCTGCGCGATCTGCGCACCCATGGTGCCCGCGCCGACGACGAGCAGGCGTCCGTCAGCCCCGTCGTTGCCTGCCACTGGCGTCACACCTCGTCGGGCCAGCGGACGGGCACGCGCGTCGTGCATTCCGTCAGCTCCTGGGAGGCCTTGGTGTAGCGCACGATCGTCGGGAAGTCGCCCTTCAGCTTGAGGCGGCCGAGCATGATCCCCTTGGTGGCGTCGAGCTCTTTCTGCGCCACCTGCTTCCAGCGCGAGTACGCGCCGGTGATCACGAACTTCGCCTGTTGCGCATCCTCGCGCGTGCCGACTCGAACATCACGGGCTTCGCCGTGCCACAGATCGAGGAAGACGCCCTTGTCCTCCGGGAAGTTCTTGTCCGGCTCGGCGAGCACGACCAGACCGACCGTCCCCTCCCAGCCCGCGGCAGCCTGCCGGTACTTCGAGGAATGGTTGATCTCGGCCTTGAATGCGTCAGCCCACTCTGGGCTGTACGCATCGACGACGGGGGCCTCGGTGTTTGCCATTGCTGTCTCCTCTCGAGGTGCGCGCGGGAACCGCCGGCAGGCAAGTGTGCCCCTCCGACCTGAACCCGCGCCACCTCGGAGGCGACAGGTGCCCTGACCGTTAGAGCACGACGAGCGACAGCGTGAGTGCGGCTACCCCGAGTGTCAGGAACGTCGCAGGTGCGCCGAACGAGTACCAGTGCGCGCGGAGGTGCGTGGCGATCGCGCCGAGAAAGAACACGATGGTGCCCGCTCCCGCGGCGATGCCGAGGGCCGGCACGACGATGCCCACCAGAAGACCGACGGCCGCCGCGCCCTTGAGCGCGCCGAGTGTCGGGAGCCACGACTGCGGGACGCCTGCCCGGCTCATTGCGGTGAGCACTCTGTGATAGCGGCCGAAATCGGCTGCGGTCGAGAGAACGAGGAATCCGGCGAGAGCGATGGTCACGACGAGGTATGCCGTACGCATTGAGGCTCCAGTGCGGAGTTGCCGCGAAAAGCGATCGCTGAATCGATCCACTACTCAACGGACGGCGCGCCAGGCGGGAGTGTGACATCGAGTCGAGCTAGGCTCAAACGGCCGGCGTGTCACACAACGCGTGGTGAAAGCGTCCCCTTGACAACACCAACTCGCAACCGGCCTGGCAACTGGAGTCTGAATGGAAGGCAACGACCTCGGGCCTGAGCGTGCTCACGGCACTGCCTTCAACGAGGCGTGGGCGACGCATCGCAACTATCTGCTGAACATCGCCTACCGCATGGTCGGCAGCTTCAGCGAGGCGGAAGACCTGGTGCAGGAGGCCTACTCGCGCCTCCTGCGGACTGACGACGGCGGCCTGGACGACATCCGCGGCTGGCTCGTCGTCGTCGTGACGCGCCTTTCGCTCGACCACCTTCGCTCCGCGCGAGTGCGCCGTGAAAGCACGTTCGGCCCGTGGCTGCCGGAGCCACTGGCCCTCCAGGTTGGCGTCGGCGCCGACCCCGCCGACGTGGTCACCCTCGACGAGAGCGTGAGGATGGCGCTGCTCATCGTGCTCGAGCAGTTGACGCCGGCGGAACGCGCGGTGTTCGTCCTCCACGACGCGTTTCAGTTCACGTTCGAGGAGATCGCGAACATCGTCGAGCGGAGTCCTGCCGCGTGCCGGCAACTCGGGAGCCGGGCTCGTCGTGCGATTCGCGCCGGGAGCGCCGAGCGACGGACGGACGTCGACGTTGCCGAGCTCCGGCACGTGGCCGAGCGCTTCATAGCGGCATGCTCGACTGGGAACGTGCACGCCCTTCTCGAGGTGCTCGACCCGGATGTCGTCGGCTGGGCCGACATGGACGGCATGAAGGCGGCAGGTCCGCAGCCCACCATCGGCGCTGATGACGTCGCGCAGGGAGCGATGCGGCTCTTCGGAACGCGGTCGGCAGCGCGGCTGACTCTTGCGGAGGTGAACGGCGAAGCGGGCATTGTGGTCGCCGTTCGCCGGCGGCCGATCGCAGTCATCGTGCTCACGGTTCGTGATGAGCTGATCACGGCGATCTACGCGATCGTCGACCCGAAGAAATTACGCCACGTTCATGTCAGCGCGGAGGCTCTTTGAGCGCGCGCGCCACATAGACCGCGACATCATCGACGGCGAGCGACGCGCCAATCTGCTTTGCGGATATGCCCTCATCGAACATCGCGAGGCAGAAGGGGCACGCGGTTGCGACCTTGGTGGCGTGTGTGTCCACGGCCTGATCCACCCTGCGATGGTTGACGCGTGGCTGGTCCTCCTCCATCCACATCCTGCCGCCGCCGGCGCCGCAGCACATGCCCTCACTCTTGCTCCGGGCCATCTCGACGACCTTGAGCCCTGGTATGCGCTCGAGGATGTCCCGCGGCGGCGCGAAGATGTCGTTCCAGCGTCCGAGATAGCAGGAGTCGTGGTACGTGATCGTCTCCTCGGCCGCGGACTTGTCCTCGAGGGTGATGCGACCCTCCTTGAGGAGGCGGTCGATCAGCTGCGTATGGTGGATCACCTCGTAATCCCCGCCGAAGTCCTTGTACTCGTTGGCGAACGTGTTGAAGCAGTGCGGGCACGACGCGATGATCTTGCGGACGCTGTACTTCTTGAGTACTTGGACGTTCTCCTTCGCGCGCTCCTGAAAGAGGTATTCGTTGCCGATCCTCCGCGCGGGATCGCCGGTGCACTTCTCCTCGGTGCCGAGGATGGCGAAGTCCACCCCTGCCGCCTTGAGAATCTTCGACAGCGCGGCGGCGATGGTACGCGCGCGCTCGTCGAACGATGCGGCGCAGCCGACCCAGTAGAGATACTCGGCGTCGGGCTTGTCCGCGACGAACGCGATGTCCAGGTCTTTCGCCCAGTCAGCACGCGACTGATGCGAGAGACCATACGGGTTGGCGACGTTCTCGATGTTGCGCAGCGCGGACTCCGCCTGCTTGGGCATGCGTGACTCGTCGAGCACCAGGTGACGGCGCATGTCCATGATCTTCGGCACGTGCTCGATGAGCACCGGGCACTGGTCCATGCACGCGCCGCATGTCGTGCACGACCAGAGCGTCTCCTCGAGGATGGTCCCGCCGATGAGCGGTCGCGGGCCGCCTTCCGGCACCGCCTTTGCCACGTCCTCGGGTGACAACCAGGAAGGCTGGAAGTGTCCTGGGAGATCGTGCACGGCGCCCGGATGGTGGTCGCCGCTCGTCCACATCACAGCACTGTCGCTCGTGAGTCCCGCCTCACTGGCGGGGTGTGCGTCGTGCTTCGTCGCAGCGAAACCGCCGGCGAGATTCTCGTACGCGAGGTCGCGAAGATCGGTGATGAGCGTCTTCGGTGAGAGCGGCTTGCCGGTGTTGTACGCGGGGCAGTGGGTCTGACACCGACCGCACTCCGTGCACGTGTACAGGTCGAGCATGTCCTTCCACGAGAACTGGTCGAGCGATCCCGCACCGAAGTGCTGATCGGCCTCGTTCTCCGCGTTCATCACCGCCTCGATGTCGAGTGTGCGCAGCGCGCCTTTCGGTTCCTCGCTCTTGAAGAAGACGTTGGGCACCGACGTGATGATGTGCAGATGCTTGCTGTAGCCGAGGTAGACGAGGAAGCCGAAGACGAGCGTGAGGTGGGCCCAGAAGAAGATCCCGTGGAGGACGATGAGCGTCTCGCTGCCGGATCCGAGAGGACGGAAGATGCTTGCCAGTGCCGAGGCAATCGGCCGCCATTGACCGAGCGCCTCGGGCACTCCCTCGGCGATGCGAGTCGCGTAGTTGAGCTCCATGCAGACGAGCAGGACGCCGATCCACGCGAGGATGAGGATCGCGTCACCGCGATGGCTGCCGCGAAAACGTGTTGGGTTGATCACCAGGCGGTTGAAGAGCGCCATGACGATGCCGCAGATGACGACGAAGAAGAACAGGTCCTGCAGGAACGCGATCGCCCCGCTTCCGGGCAGAAGGTTGAACTGGAATCCCTGCCAGAGCGCCTCCACGATCCCCTGCGCGATCGCGGTGAGGAGCACCACGAATCCCCAGAAGATGAAAGCGTGGAGCACGCCTGCGAGCGGCCAGCGGAGCAGACGTCCCTGCGCGACGACGTAGACGAAGAACGCGCGCACGCGCGCGCCGGGATGATCGAGACGGCGCTCCGGGCGCGTCGTACGCCGCATCTCGCCGAGCAGCTTCCGCCAGCGCAAACCACTCGCGACGAGCGATGCGCCGGCGAGCACCACCAGCGCGATCGGGCTAATCACCGCGGTCACGGCCGCGGACATCAGCGCCCCTTCCACTCCGGGGCGCGTTTCTGCAGAAAGGCCTGAATGCCCTCGGCGGCGTCCTCGCTGCCGAAGAGGGTCACGAACTCGCGCCGCTCCGCCTCGAGCGCGTCGCCGATGGCGAGGGTGGATCCCGCATGCATGGCGCGCTTCGTGGCCGCGAGCGCGAGCGGTGCGCGCGAAGCAAGAAGGTCGGCCCAACGCTTTGCTGCAGCGGGAAGGTCGTCGGGTTCGACCACCTCCGCAACCAGCCCGAGCGCCAGGGCGCGGTCGGCGTCGATCGGATCACCGGTCAGTAGCAGCTCGGTGGCGCGCGCCGCGCCGACCAATCGAGGGAGACGCTGTGTGCCGCCCCATCCGGGGATGATGCCGATCTTGATCTCCGGCTGACCGAAGCGCGCCGCACGCGAGGCGAGCCGGATGTCGCACGCGAGCGTGAGCTCGCATCCGCCGCCGAACGCGATGCCGTTGACGGCAGCGATCACGGGGAGGCGTGACGCCTCGATGGCCAGGGTGAGGTGGGTCGCTTTGCCGACCGCTTCCGCTCCGCCGCCGAATTCCTTGATGTCGGCGCCGGCCGAGAAGAATTTCGGACCGTTGCCGGTGATGACCAGTGCCCGAACCGTCTCGTCAGCCTCGGCGTTCGCGAGCCCTTCGGCCAGACCGTTGACGACGTCGCCGTTCACGGCATTCGCCGGCGGATGGTCGATGGTGAGCGTGACGACGCCGCCCTCACGGTCGACGCGGATGACGTCATGGAGAACCTGACCCACGAGCTGTGCCTCCCTCATTGCGGTGACGGCTGTGTGCGTCATACAGCAAATGACCGCGCGTACGCCGTGATCCGCGGGGGTCGCGAGTAGAGTGCCGTGGCGTGGAGCTTCCGCCGCTCGGAGACCGGGTCGAACCTGACGCACTGCGCGAGCTTGACGACGATGGTCTCGACGCGCTCGGATCCGAGTTGCAGGCAAGTGAGCGGGCGACCATCGCCGCGATGGCACCGTATGAGCAGCATCTCCGCGAGATCCGCACGCGAGCGACCGAGCTCGCGACGGAGCGACGCAGACGCGAACGTGCGCACCAGGTGGCCCAGCGTGCCGGGGTGCGCGAGGCGGCGAAGTCCGGCGGGATGCCGAGTCTGGCCGTAGCGCTGGCAAGCCCGGACGAAGCGTTCGCCGCCGCGACCGCGCTGACGGACGTGCCCGCGTTCCTGAGCAGCGGCGGTCAGGTCGGTTTCGGCTTTGCCACACGTCCCGGGACGATGACGTTCACCGACGGGCGCCAGCAGCGTCAGGCGCGCACGTGGGGTGAGGCGCGAGAGCTGCATGCGCTTGGATGGGACCCAGGCGCACCCGGTGTCCCAGGTGTGCGTGTCCACCTCGCCGGGAGCCGCGTGGAGCGCGTGGTCACCGCCGGCGATGTTGTGCTCGACCTCTCCGCGACCGACCCGTCAGCCGCCGCTCGCTGACCTCACGGGAGGGGCATTCGGCGCCGCAGCGGGAAGGCGCTGCACGATGACCTTCTCGATGTCGCGCGATACCGCAATCGCGGGGCGGGTGGCATCGATGCGCAGGAAACGGCGCGGGTGTTGTGCGGCCAGCTGCTCGAACGCCGCTTCGACAGCTGCGTGGAACGTCTCGGGTGCGACCTCGAAGCGATCGAGCGGGAGCTGCTGCGCTCGCTGGCGCTGCGCCGCGGCCGCGCCGGGGATGGCGAGATAGAGCGTCAGGTCCGGCCAGACGTCACCGCACGCCGCAGCGTGCAGCCGGAGCAGATCGCTCGGGGGAATGCCGCGGCCCCCGCCCTGGTAGGCGATGGTCGAGTCCGCGTAGCGGTCGGCGATGACCACGGCGCCGCGTCGGAGCGCGGGGAGGATCGTCTCGTGGAGCAACTGCACGCGCTCGGCGGTGAACAGCAACGCCTCGGACCACGCTTCGAGCGCAGGGCCGCGCTGATGCTGAAGGACGAAGCTGTGCAGGATCTCGCCGAGCGGAGTCTCATCCGGACGGACCGTGACGACGTCATGTCCCTGCTGGCGCAGCGACCCGGCCAGCGACGCGACCTGCGTGCTCTTGCCGGCACCGTCAAGGCCTTCGAACGAGATGAAAAAGCCGCGCCAGACGCTCATGTCAATCACTACTCCCCGGCCACCGGGTTCCCCGCCCGGATGGCTCATTCCGCGGGTCGCAGTATGACGAGTCGACGATTGGGTTCGTCACCGGTGCTGCGGGCAGAAAGCTCATGGCGCTCCACGAGTTGATGCTGCAACCGGCGGACGTACGAGTTCTGCGGCGTGAGCTCGACGTCGTCACCGGTTCGTTGCATCTGCTCGATGCCTTCAATCACGTCCTGCATCGCCGCCTCGGTGTCGTCAGGTGCCTCGACGCCGTAGACCCGGGCGAGCGCTCCCTTGATCTGCGCGACCGTGTTGCTGCGCAGCACGTGAATCGGGATGCCCGACGACTCGGCCGCGCGGACCGGAGAGTCGTGGCGACGGTAATAGTTCTTCAGCGTCAGGACGACGTCGGCATCGTCGACGTGGTGCTGGATGCGGACTGGAAGGTGCATCTCCCGAAGCGACTGCTCGAGGTAGCTTCGCGACACCCCGTAGGGAAAGATGGACAGCGGTGGTCCGGTGCGTACCGGCTGCGACTGGGCCGGTGTCTGCGCGGGCTGCTCCCAATCGCGACCGCGCCGCTGCTGGCCTGCGATGTACTCGTCGACGTCGAAACGCCGCTGGCGCTCCCGGCCCCGTCGCGCGCTCCGCGCTCCACTGGAGAAGGGCGCCGGCTCGAACGGTGAGGGGCGCGTGGCGACTGCGGACGTGTCGACGCGGCTGATGATCTCTCCGTCGTCGCCGCGAAGTCGCAGCTGGGGCGGCCGGACCCGGCCGCGCAATGCCTCGTCGACGGTCTCTGCCAGGGGCGCATGCACGACCACGCGGTCGCGCTCCTGAATCTCGATGAGGACGTCGAACGTCGGCGGCGACTTGCGCTCGAGGACCGACTTCTGCGTGCCGCGCCGGCGTGCCTCCTCATCGGAAAGCGTGACGGTCTGTATGCCGCCGAGCAGGTCGTTGAGTGTCGGGTTGACGAGCAGCGAATCGATATTGGAGCCGTGGGCCGTGCCCACCAGCTGCACGCCTCGCTCTGCGATCGTGCGCGCCGCAACCGCTTCCAGCTCGGTGCCGATCTCGTCGATGACGATGCATTGGGGCATGTGGTTCTCCACGGCCTCGATCATCACCGCGTGCTGCAGCGCCGGCGTGCGCACCTGCATCCGCCGCGCGCGACCGATGCCGGGATGCGGGATGTCACCGTCACCGGCGATCTCGTTCGACGTGTCGACGATGACGACGCGCTTACCGCACTCGTCACTGAGGACGCGCGCGCACTCACGAAGCATCGTGGTCTTGCCGATGCCGGGCGGTCCAAGCAGCAGAATCGACTGGCCGCTGATGACCATGTCCTTGATGATGTCGATGGTGCCGGTGACGGCACGTCCCACCCTGCATGTGAGTCCGACGATGTCGCCCGCGCGGTTGCGGATGGCGCTGATGCGGTGCAGGGTGCGCTCGATACCGGCACGGTTGTCATCCCCGAACAGTCCGACATGTTCGGTGACGTATTCGATTTCCGCGTTGCCGACGTTGGCCGAGTCGAGGATCGCCTCCCCGTCGGTGAACCGCGCCTCGGGCTCGCGGCCGAGGTCGAGCACCACCTCGAGGAGGTCGCCTCGTCCCTGCGAGAGACGCTGCGCGGCGGAGGCGATACGGGGAGGAAGCGCCGCAAAGAGCAGATTGAGCTCCTCCTCCCACGAGGATCCGTAAGGCGTCACCTGGGCGACGATCTCTCTCTCCTGGAAACGGTTGTTGACAGGACGCGGAGGGGGACGGACGTTGACGGCGCGGGGACGCTTCGCGCGATCCCGGCATGAATGAGCACTGGCTTCTTGCGCCGCGACACCGCCTGAATGCGTACCTTCGCGCCGAGCTCGCTGATCAGCAGCAACTGCGTGCCATACACGGCGAATCCGCGTAGCTGCAACGCGCGGATGAGCTCCGAGTCGTAGTGGCGCAATACGCAGGTTGCGGGGCCGGACGGCAGCTCGCGGAGGATTGCGTCGATGATCGCGTCGCGCAACGCCGGGTCATGACCCTCGACCATCATGCTGAGGCTCGCGGGCTGCGCTGCGGTGGGCGGGCGAATCGCCGCCCACGCGACAACGCCTGGACGCTCCACCACCAGATGTTTGACGCTGTCACGGCCGAGGCCGGCGACGAGCCCCTGCGCGTATGCGCCCTGCCACGTCTTGAGTGATGGACCCTCGACGTCGGCTACGTGCGACGGCGTCGTGCGCAGATACAACAGATGGATGGCGCCGATGTCATCGCGTCGCGCGGTCCGGATGAGCGTGGACTGCACGGTCGAGTCCGGCTCGAGGGTGACTTCGTCCCGATAGAGGATCTGCTCGGTGGCGAACTGCGCGAACCCGTGCTCGAGGAACACCGGCAGGAGCGGATGATCAAGCGGCAGGCGGACGTGGACGCGCTGCACGCCGTGCTCGAGACCGCGGTTTCGGACGCCGTCGAGCAGTTCCGCGCGTGCGAAGTGCCCGTGCGCCGTCGTCGACGTGCAGAGGTTCAGGATCTGCCATGACCGCGGACGTACCGGGAGTGCCTGGACCTGCACGAAACCGACGACGCCTCCCTTCGCGTCCTCGGCGACGAGCATCTCCTCCGCGAGGTCGGTGATCGGAACGACTGACGACAGTGACTTCGTGAGCGCTTGCCACAGGCGCGCGAGCGTTGCCTGCGGGACCGGACTGTCCGGAGTCATCTGCGCGCCGTGGCGTTCGTCCTCGGTGGCCTCGCGGTACAGCTGCTCGATGCGCGCGAGATCGCGGAACGATGCCGAGCGGATGATCACGCCGCGCTCTGCTCCAGAGTGGCTGTCGCGCGCTCGAGGAAGAGCTGATGGAGGCGGGGGTCGTCGGTCATCTCGGGATGGAAGCACAGCCCGATATGCGGACCCTGCGCGACGGCCACCGCATTATCGCCAAAGCTGGCGATAATGTCCGCGGCGGGACCCGTCTCGACGATCAGCGGAGCACGGATGAACACAGCTCGAAACGGCTCGGGTCCGAGCGGCGCGACGGCCAGGTCGGCTTCGAACGACTCCACCTGGCGTCCGTAGCCGTTGCGACGGACCGTCACGTCGAGCACGCCGAGGTTGATCTGGTCGGCCCGGCCGTCAAGCACCTCGCTGCTGAGCAGGATCAGCCCGGCACAGGTGGAGAGCGTCGGCATGCCGTGCGCAAGCCGGTCGCGAAGCGGTGCTTCGAGGCCGAAGACCTGTATCAACCGGCTCATCGTCGTCGATTCGCCACCCGGCAGCACGAGCGCGTCGACGTGCTCGAGTTCCGCGGCAGTACGCACCGGCGTTGCCTCTGTGCCACAGCCGCGGAGTGTCGTGAGATGTTCGCGGACGTCGCCCTGGAGGGCGAGAACGCCTACCCGCAGGATGGTCGCTCCCTCTTCAGCGGACGCGAGTGCTCCGTCCCTGGCGGGGAAGGCTTCGCGTCATTCGCACGCCTCTAGTGTACGCCGCCTGCGCGGCGCAGGCAGCCGTCACCAACCCCGCGTCGCGAGCAGTTCGCCGGCCGGCATCGACGCGACATCGAGACCCGGCATCGCCTTGCCAAGCCCGGCGCTTGCGTCGGCAATGGCCTGGGGATTGTCGAAGTACGTTGTCGCCGCGACGATCGCCTTGGCGTACGCCTCTGGCTCGGTGCTCTTGAAGATGCCGCTGCCGACGAAGTTGCCGTCGCAGCCGAGTTGCATCATGAGTGCCGCATCCGCGGGCGTTGCGATGCCACCTGCGGAGAAGTTGACGACGGGCAGCTTCCCGGTGGCGTGAATTTCCTGCACGAGGTCAAACGGCGCGCCGAGATGTTTCGCCTCCGCCATCAGTTCGTCCTCGGACATCGCCGCGATCCGACGGATGCCACCGCGAACAGCGCGCATGTGACGCACCGCCTCGACCACGTTGCCCGTGCCGGCCTCGCCCTTCGTGCGAATCATCGCCGCACCCTCACCGATGCGACGCAGCGCCTCACCGAGGTCGCGGGCACCGCACACAAACGGGACGTTGAATTTCCACTTGTCGATGTGGTTCTCCTCGTCCGCGGGAGTCAGCACTTCGGACTCGTCGATGTAGTCGACACCCAATGCCTGCAGCACCTGTGCCTCGACGAAATGTCCGATGCGCGCCTTGGCCATGACGGGAATCGTCACCGCGGCGATGATCTCCTTGATCAGGCCGACGTCGCTCATGCGCGCGACACCGCCATCACGGCGGATGTCGGACGGCACACGCTCCAAGGCCATGACCGCGACAGCGCCCGCGTCCTCCGCGATCTTCGCCTGCTCCGGCGTGACGACATCCATGATGACGCCGCCCTTGAGCATTTCCGCAAGGCCGCGCTTGACCCGCACACCGCCGGTGTGGGGATCGTGTCCGTTGGCTGCTGTCTTGTCGCTGGTCATGCTCTCGCTCCTTCGCCCGTTCGTTGCCCGGCTTGTGGCACCGGGCACGCAGCCATTCTAAGCGTTTCTCTAAGGCTTTTTCGCTTTCGTTGCAGGCCGTGCTGCGCTCTTTGTTGCAGCTTTTGTGCTGCTTTTCGCCACGGGCTTAGCGCTCTTTGTTGCAGCTTTTGTTGTGCCTGCAGGCGCGGGTTTTGCGGCCGGCCGAGCGGCGTTGAGCTTTTCTGTATGCAGTTTCAGAGTCTCGACCGAGCGTTGCAGATTGCCTCGCACAATTGGTTCCGCCGCGCGGCCGAGTAGTTTGCCGGCGATGCCACCACCGAACTCGTACTCCATGTCGAAGGTCACGCTCGTGGCATTTCCCTTGGGGGCAAAGCCCCATTTGCCGATCTGCTTGAAACCTTCATGCGAGTGCCACGCGATGGTCTTGTTCTCCGTCCACGTCGTGATGTCGACAACTGAACTGAGGGTCGTCGGTCCTGCCTTCATGCCGACATCGAACTGCGCGCCCTTCCCGTGCGTCACCTTGCCGGTGGGCTGCCACTTCACCAGGTCCTTCATGTACTTGGTGGTGTTGCGGTAGTCGTCCACGTATGCAAACACCGTGGCCACCGGAGCGTTGATGGTCATGTCGATGGTGATACGGCCCATGTGCCCTGACTCCTGGCGCGGCGGCACCGCGCGATGACCTCAGTATGCGTCGCGGCGAGGCAGCTTGTCGGCGGCGAATCGGGGGCGTCAAAGCCGGGTGGTATCATCCGGACCGGCGCCGGGAAGTAGCTCAGCCAGGTTAGAGTGCGCGGTTCGGGACCGCGAGGTCGGGAGTTCGAATCTCCCCTTCCCGACGGTTGCGCATCAGACGGTCTTCTCGACTCGCACGGTGCGCCAAACCCTCGCTTGAGTTCCACGGCAAGGTCGTGCCAGTAGCACTGGCCGGCGCGAGTCCGATACCGAACGGAATCGCGAGCCACGAATGCCATTTGGCCGTGTCGAGGCTGAGCACGAGAAACCCGCAGATCGCAATCAGGAACAAGCCCGCATGCAGTGGTGGATGTGGATCGTTCCACCCGAGCCGCCACCGATGACGACGTCGTGGAAGGCGCCGAGGTTGGTGTGCATCGAAGCCTTGGTGACTCAGGAGGGGCATGTGGAACGTTCGAGCCAGCCGGGCGCAATCGCGTCACCGCCGTCCGGCCCCGACGCTGTGCAATAGAGGTCGTTGACGAGCAGTTGACTGCCCTGAACGATCATCACGAGGTCGAGCTTCTCTGCTGCCGCGCCGACGCCGAGGCTCACTTCGACAACTCCTCCGGTGGCTGACGGTTGTGCCGCGAACTCCTCCGCCGTCCACTCCGGGTCCTGCCCGCCGCCGAGCGGATCCGGTGCGCTGGGCGACGCTCCGACGTCGTCGCGCAGCTGGATCTCGAGCGTCGGGGTGAGCGGGCAGTCGGCGAAGACATCACTCTCCTCCGCTGATGCTGCGTCACACGTCGTGAACATGAACGACCCGGCGCATGTGCTTGGCGTGCATGCCGGATAGATGAGCCTTGCGACACGGAGCAACTCGCTTGCCGTCGGCGCGGCGGTCGTCGACGGCGGCGGCGTCGACGACAGGGTGGGTATCTGTGGCGGCGTTGACTGAGGGCTGTTCGTGCCGGTGCTCGCCGGCGCCCCGGCAGTGCCACACGACGCGGTCGCGACCACCGTGCACATCGCGGTCACGGCGAGCAGTCCCGCAAACCTCCTCACCCCAGTCCTCGTGGTTGGCACCTGACAGCGAGGCGATAGCATAGCCACGCGGCCCCGTAGCTCAGTGGATAGAGCAGAGGTTTCCTAAACCTTGTGCGCAGGTTCGATTCCTGCCGGGGCTACGGACCGGGGCGCTGTCACAGCCGGATGGAAGCGAGCGACCAGGACTGGATGCCGCTGGCCACCAGGATGAGTGCCATGAGCGCGACAGGTACGCCAACCCTCCAACGTCGGAGTGCCGAACCGGCTGCGGTGCTGCCCGCACCTCGAGCGATCAGCGCAACGACCGCGATAACGAGCACGGCGACCAGGACTCCTTGTGGGGCGGCAGGGTTCGCACCGGTTCCAAGCCCGCGAAACGCCGCGGTTGCCATGATTGCCAGCACAAGGCCGAAGGCAACAGCATTGAAGCGAGCAATGCTTTCCCAGATGACGACCGCCGCGACGCCGTAGACGAGCGGCATGATGGGGATTCGGTACCAGGCCGCATTGCTGGCGAGTGAAGGGCTGGCTGACGCGACCATTGCGATGACGTAGGCCAAGCATGGCCACGCGAGGTAGCGTTCCGCATCGGCGCGTCGACTGAGTACGACGAACCCCACACCGATCCATCCGATCAACCAGACGACGTCGTTGAGAAATACCGGGTTCACGATGGCTGAAGTCGTCGAGCTGATGAAGCTGAAAGCGTCAAGAAAACCGTTGACGCGCCGTCCGTTTGTTCCGATGATTGCAAGGAATTCGTGCCAATCGAGGATGGCACCGTAGAGCGCGAAGATGGCGACCCCGAGTACCGCAGCACCAACTGCCGCCAGTGCGATGCGGCTGCGCCCGGAGGTCCACAGAAGTCCGGCTGCGATGAGCGCGCATACGAGTCCAGTCGGTTTTACCAGAGGCGCGACACAGCAGATCGCTAGCAGCGTTGCGACGGCTCCCCGGCCGTAATTGCCCCTCCCAATATGGTGGCAGATCAGCAGCGTCCCCAGAATGAGCGGCGTGAGCAGTGCCTCACTTTCAACGGTCCGGCTGGCCTCGGTGATCGCTGGACTCACTGCGAGCAGCGCCGATCCCAGGAGTGCCACTCCAGGTCCGAACAGCCGCAGGAGCAGCAGCGCCGCCAGCATCAGACTGATGAGCGAGAGTGCGATGACCGGAATTCGTGCAGCCGCGTCGCTCGCCTGCTGCGGCGTCGACTCGCCGGCAACCAATGCGGCGCCCCCTTCGAGCAGCGCAAACACCGGGGGCTCGTCGAGCCACGGTGTGACAATCGCGACGGTCCCCACCTGTGTCTTCTCGTACGTCACCTCGGAGTAGCCGGGAAGGGAGGTCCACGACGTTGGACGACCGTGCTCGATCAGGGACTGGCCCGCCCATACCCACGCCATCTCGTCGGGGTCGTCCGCCGGCGCCGGAACCACCGTGTAATCGTGAAACCGTAAGACCGCGGCGAGAACTGCCAGGCAGAGCACCGCGACGACGACGTGAGTCTCCAACAGGCGCCAGACGCGAGCCGATGCGGCAGCAATGTGATCTTGGCGAACTGCCGCAGGTGAGACGGACGACTCGGTTGGGTTAGCGTTGGGACTACTTCGGTTATCCAGATCTCCGGGAGTCAAGCCTGAAAGTGCTCCCCGAAAGGCATGGTCGCGATAGTAGCGTCAGTTCAGACGGCATGGCAGTTTCCGAGTTCGTGGATATCACCCGGCACGCGCTGACCGAATTGCGTTGAACCGCCGCGTCCCTCCGGGGCTGGTGATTGCCGCCGTCTACTCGGCGCTTGCATTTCTCCTCACGATCTCGGTCTGGAGCGCGCCATCGACCAGGTACATCGGCGAAGGACCCGACCCGATCCAGGCCATGTGGGGCATCGGTTGGGTGCCATACGCAGTGGGCCACGGGCTGAACCCGCTCGTCTCCACGTACATGAACCGTCCCACCGGCCTGAACCTGCTCTGGGCCGACGCGTATGCGCTGCCGATAGGTGCGGTGCTCGGGCCAATGACGCTGACTCTCGGCGCGATGGTCACATACAACCTCGTCGTCACCCTGAGCCTCGCGCTTTCGGCCTTCGTCGCCTACCTGGTGATCCGACGCTGGGCCCCCGGCGTCGTGGCCGCGGCGCTCGGTGGCTTGCTCTATGGGTTCTCGCCGTACATGACTGCGCAGTACATCGGCCATCTGAGCCTTGTTCTCAGCGCCGTCACTCCACCGCTCGCGCTCATGCTTGTCGACGAGATCGTGGTTCGGCAGCGTCGCCGTCCGGTCACGCTCGCGGCATTCGCGGCAGCCCTGGCCATCGGGCAGTTCTTCATCAGCCAGGAGGTGCTGCTGACTGAGGTGATCGCTGCCGCCGTTGTGATCGTCGTGCTGGCAATCGCGTACCCCCGCCGAGTGCGGGCGCACGTCCCGTTCATCGCGCGTACGCTTGGCCTTGCCGCCGTTGCAGCGGTTGCGGTGCTCGCGTACCCAACCTGGCTCCAGTTCTTCGGACCCGGCCACACCATCATTTCGGGACCGGTGCGCGGCACCGACACGTTTGTCACCGACGTCGCGAACTTCGTTGTTCCCACGGTCACCCAGCTGATGGCACCGCAGGGTGCGATCAGCATCTCGTCGCACTTCAGCGGCAACGCATCAGAGTGGAACGCGTATCTGGGGGTTCCACTCGTGATCCTGTTCGTGGTCGCCACCGTTCGACTCTGGCAGGTACCGGCGATCCGAACCACCGGCATTGTGGCGGCGATCATCGCCGTGTTCTCCCTCGGTCCGCATGCGCACCTGGCGGGCCACGAGATCGCCGCGGTGCCGCTGCCGTGGTGGATCCCTGCGCACCTGCCACTGTTGCAGAACATCCTGCCTTCGCGGCTGATGATCTACGTCTTCCTGGCTGCAGGGATCATGTTCGCCTTTGTGCTGCGGGCACTGTGGCTCGTGCGATCGACGCTCGTACTCAATCTGGTTGTGGCATTGGCGGTGCTTCTGCCCCTGGTGCCCACGCTTCCCGCGCCTGCCACAACGGTCGAGACTCGTGCGCCATTCACGTCCGCAACGGCAGCAGCGGCGCTCAACGGTGCGACGATTCTCTTCGAGCCGTTGCCGGGCCTCGAATACCCGCAGGCGATGGTGTGGCAGCGAACCGCGAACTACGCGTTCACGATGATCGGCGGCTACGTGATCGGTCCGTATGCGCCGGGTGTCCAGGCTTTCCAGCAGACCGTCCACGATCTCTCTGCGCAACCCGCGACCACCGCGCTGTCGTCGTCGCAGCAGCTGGCGCTGCTGTCGACGTTGCACGCATTGGGAGTCACCACAGTCATCGTCGACCCGACCGTCGTCGAGCCGGGAACGCGCGCGCTCTTCACACGACTCTTCGATACGCCCGGCGTCGCGGAGTACGGTTTCCTCGTCTGGCAGGTCACACCCGGCTGACGATCGCGAGCCTGCCCGGCCGCCACGGTCAGCGCCGAGGTCACGCCGGCGCAGGCAACTGCGATGATTCGTGTTCGATATAGAGGAGATGACATGAGTGAACAGGACGTCTTCGTGCTCGCCGATCGCGCGCTCAACCGCGTTGTCGAGCAGATCACCGATGACCAGTGGGCCATGAAGATGCCAGCCAACTTTGCTCGATCCGGTGAGCCTGAGAACGTCCCGTCATTGCGCACGCTCATCGCTTATCACGCGTTCGATGATGCATGGGTGCCGGACATGCTCACCGGGCAAACGATCGAAGAGATCGGCAAGACCAAATTCGAGGGCGACCTACTCGGCACCGACCCCAGGACGGCGTTCGCCGCGGTCGTCGACAAAGCGTGCGCGGCGGCGGAGCAGGTGACCGACCTGGATCGCACGGTGCACTGCTCGTTCGGAGACTTCTCGACGCGCGAATACTTCTGGCAGATCAACATGTTTCGCGGCCTGCGGGCGTGGGACATCGCCAAGGTGATCGGTGTCGACCCGACGCTTCCTGATGAGCTCGTGCAGGGATTGTGGGACGAGTTGAGCCCGGTTGCGGACTCGTACCGTCAGTACGGTGTGTTCCCGCCCGCGATCCCGGTGCCGGATGACGCCCCGCTGATGCAGCGGCTGCTCGGACTTACCGGAAGGGACCCGGGATGATCGTCGCCGCCCACGCAATCCTCTATGCCGATGATCCCGACACGGCGCGCGCGTTCTTCCGCGACGTGCTCGATATGCGCAACGTCGATGCCCACGGCGGGTGGCTGATCTTCAAGCTCCCGCCGTCGGAGCTGGGAGTCCACCCCGCAGGCGAGACGTCACCGAGCGGTCACCACGAACTCTTCCTGCTCTGCGACGACATCGATCTGACCGTCGCCGACCTGAGTGGCAAGGGCGTCGACTTCACCGGCCCGGTGCAGGAGACACGGTTCGGGCGCCTGGTGCGGATGCGCGTCCCAGGCGCCGGCGACGTCGGCCTCTATCAGCCCTCGCACCCCACCGCATACGACCTCGACGCCTGAGCCGCACGCGGTGATGACCGGACCACCGGTCAGTACCATGACCGCATGAGCTTCGAACCGCACCGGCAGACCGTGACGACGCCCGATGGACGCGACCTCGAGGTCCTCTCCGCCGGTCCCGACGCGGGTCGTTGTTTCCTGTGGCACAGCGGAACACCGTCGTCCGCCAGCATCTTCCCGCCGTCACTCGCCGCGGTTGCCGAGCGAGGCCTTCGCTACGTCACCTTCTCCCGCGCCGGCTACTCGACGTCCACCCCCAACCCCGGCCGGTCGGTCGGCGACGTCGCGAAAGACGTCACCACCATCCTCGACGCCCTCGGATTCGATTCCTTCATATGCGCCGGGCAATCGGGCGGCGGTCCTCACGCCCTGGCATGCGCAGCCTTGCTGCCCGATCGAGTGCTCGCGACGGCGACGCTCGCCGGCGTCGCCCCGTGGCCCGCCGAAGGGCTCGACTGGTTTTCCGGGATGGGTCCCGAGAACCTCGTCGAGTTCGAGGCGAGCATGAAAGGACCGGAAACGCTGACGCCTCTGCTCGACGGCGAGGCAACGCACCTGCGCGTCGTCGAAGCCGCCGAGGTTGCGGCGGCCCTCGGCGGTCTCGTGAGCGATGTCGACAAACGGGCATTGAGTGGCGCGTACGCCGACCACATGGCCGGCAGCTTCCACCGTGCGTTCTCCATCAGCACTGCCGGCTGGCGCGATGACGACATCGCCTTCGTGCATCCCTGGGGCTTCGATCTCGGGTCGATCCGCACCCCTGTCGCAATCTGGCAGGGGGGTGAGGACCGGATGGTCCCGATGCCGCACGGGAAATGGCTGGCGGCGCACATCCCCGGGGCAGAGGAGCATCTGCTTCCCGAGGAAGGACACCTTTCCCTCGCCAACAACAAGTTCGGTGACATCCTCGACGGATTGCTGTCGATGGCGGACACTGCACCCAAGGCTGCCCGCGCTTCGTGAACGCCGTATAGTCGCCCCCATTCTTCGAGGACGTGGAGAGGAGATCACCCATGCCATCTTCCGATGAGGTCAAGCAGAGCATCACCAACTGGTGCTCCTCCGACGACGACCTGGAAATCACGTCAGATCGCTTCGAACCGGGCACCAGTTTCGCCTTCGGGCTGAAGTCCGGGACTCTGAGCAGCGCGCCGGTCGACCTGGTCGTGCTCCAGGACGACGGTGCCGATCGCGTGACCATCCGCCGGACCCTGACCCTCAGCGGTGACAACGTGAGCGCGGCCAACGAGCTCATCGCGTCGAGGCCTGGGTCGGTGACAGCGGCTGTCGAGCGTTCGGGTGGCGACACGAGCGTCGTCGCGCAGACGTACGTGTATCTCGACGGACTCAGCAAGCACACCTTCGTGCAGGCAGTCGCCGAGCTCGCTCGCACCAGCACGCTGCTCGACGCGATCAGCCCGGAGGTCGCCATGACGGACGACGACACCGTCCTCGCGGACATGCCGGACGACGGCACCACGACCGACTCCGCCTCCGACACCGCGGCAGCCGCTGCTGCTGACGACGGTTCCGCGGCTGCCGCCGCTGCGGGCGGCGCCGGCTCGGTTGCTGCAGACGTCACCGGAACGCCCACGCCCGCCATGGGCGAGTCCATCCCGCAGGTGGTCGTCCCGCAGCCGGTACCCATGCCGACGGCAATCCCCACCCCGCAGCCGCTGCCGCAGCCGAGCTTCACGCCTCAGCCGGCGCAGCCCGTGGTTGCGCAGCCCGCGTACACCCCGCAGCCGGTGCAACAGCCCTACCAGCCCCAGCCGGTCCAGGCCCAGCCTGTGCCGCAGCCGGCGCCCGCGGGGCAATGGGTGCCCAGCCACTCGGTGCCGCCGCAGGGCCTTCGCGCCTGGGGCGCGCCGGATCCGTCCGGTCCCGTGGTGGCCAACCTGGCGCCCGGGCTCCCCATCCAGGTGGCAGAGGTGCGCGGCGCATGGGCGCGCGTGATCTGCTCGAACGGCTGGACGGGCTGGATCGACGGACGCATCATCGGCGTCGCTGCCTGACGGCCACTCAGGGGATGACCGGCGGCTCGGACGACCGGTGACCGAGCCGCCGGAGGCGCCCGGGCTCGACGAGTTGACCGCCGCGCTGAGGGTGCGGCGAGAACGCTCTCGCGCCATGGGCGGCTCCGAGCGGATCGGGCAGCAGCACAGCCGGCACAAGCTCACGGCGCGCGAGCGGATGGATCTGCTCTTTGACGCGGGGACGTTCGTCGAGTTCGGCCTCCTCGCGCATCAGCACTCGATGACCGGCGGAGCGACGGAGCCTGAGCGCACCCCCGCTGATGGCGTGGTGACCGGCGAGGGTCTGGTCGACGGCAGGCGCGTCTATTGCGCTGCATATGACTTCACGGTCATGGCCGGATCGATGGGCATGATCGGCGAGCACAAGGTGGCTCGCCTCCGGAGGAAGGCGATGCTGAACCGGCTTCCCATGATCTGGCTACTCGACTCGGCCGGTGCCCGCATCCAGGAGGCGGCGGGCAGCACCTTTGCGGGCAGCGGGGCGCTGTTCTTCGAGCAGGTGCAGATGAGCGGCGTGGTGCCGCAGGTGGCGGCGATGCTCGGGCCGTGTGCGGCCGGAACGGCGTACATCCCCGGTCTTGCCGACTACGTCCCGATGGTGAAGGAGACGAGCAGCATGTCGCTCGGCGGAGCGCGTCTCGTCAAGGCGGCGACGGGCGAGGAGACGACGGACCACGCGATGGGGGGGAGCCAGGTCCACTGCTACGTGAGCGGCGTCGGGGACCTCGAGGTGGACGACGATGCCGCATGCCTCGCGGCAGTTCGTGAGTTCCTCTCATTCCTGCCCTCGAACAATCGCGAGACGGCTCCCCGGCGGGAGACGTCCGACCCGCGAGATCGCCGGGTCGACGAGCTGGCGAAGCTGGTCCCGGTCAACCCACGGGCCGCGTACGACATGCGCAAGGTGATCCGGCGCCTCGCCGACGATGCGCACGTCTTCGAGATCAAGCCCACGTTCGCGCGCAACATCATCACCGCGTTCGCGCGCTTCGACGGACGAAGCGTCGGGATCGTCGCGAGTCAGCCGATGATCAAGGGGGGCGCGCTCGACATCGACGCCGCGGACAAGGCCGCGCGATTCGTCTGGCTGTGCGACGCGTTCAACGTCCCCCTCGTCTTTCTGCAGGACGTGCCCGGGTTCATCGTGGGCACGGAGGTCGAGAAGCAGGGAATCATCCGCCACGGCGCGAAGATGCTCTTCGCGGTCAGCGAGGCGACGGTGCCCAAGGTGACGGTGGTGCTGCGCAAGGCATACGGCGCCGGGTACTACGTGATGTGCGGCCGCGGCTACGAGCCTGACACGCTCGTCGCGTGGCCCACCGCCGAGATCTCAGTGATGGGTCCGGAGGGCGCGGTCGACATCATCTTCAGCAAGCAGATCGCGGCAGCCGACGATCCCGCGGCGGCGAGAGCGGCGCTCGCCGGCACCGTACGCGAGACCATCGACCCGTTCATCGCCGCATCCTGGGCGATGGTGGACGACATCATCGACCCGGCCGACACCCGAAGGGTCATCATCGAGTCACTCGAAGGGGCCGAGACGAAACGGCCGCGACGCGCCTGGCGCAAGCACGGCGTGCCACCGGTGTGAGGAGGGCAACGTGGCAGAAGTGAAGGCCGAGCTGGTCGGCAATCTCTGGAAGATCGTCGTCGAGGTCGGACAGGCCGTCGAGGAGGACGACACGCTGATGATCCTCGAGTCGATGAAGATGGAGATCCCGATCACGACGCCGATCTCGGGAACGGTGACCCAGATCCTCGTGGCCGAGGGTCAGGTGGTGCAGGAGGGCCAGACGGTCGCTGTCGTCGAGTGACCGTCTCGCGACGGCGCGGACAGTCGCTCGCGCGCGTGCGACGATGACTCGGTGACCCAACTCGACACCCTCAGCGTCAAGACGTCGGACAACGTCACGCTGGGATACACGGTCGCGGGCGTCGGCAGCCGGATCGTGGCGCAGATCCTCGACAATTGCGTGGCCATACCGCTGACGTTCGTCGCGGTGCTCCTCGCAGGGAGCCTGGCGAGCGTCTTCGTCACCTCCAGCGAGGGGGCGGACTTCGCCAACGCGGCGATCGGCGCCTTCGCATTCTTCGTGTATTTCGGGTACTTCTTCGTCGCAGAGGCCGTGACCTCGGGCAAGACGCCCGGCAAGAGCGCCATGGGATTGCGGGTCATGCGCGTCGACGGCTCGGCCGTCGACTTCGGCGCTGTGGCGGTGCGCAACCTCATCCGCGTCATCGACCTCTCGGTCGCGCTGGTTGGGCTCGTCGTCATGTTCTTCCAGCCCCAGACACGCCGCCTCGGCGACCTCGCCGCCGGGACCGTCGTCGTGCGCGACCGCGCGATGATCACGCTCGCCGCTGCGACTGCGCCGCCGCCGATCATCCTCCGGACCCCGGACGCCGGACCGGGCATCGAGGGCATCGAGCGCCTCGGCGCATTCGAGCGCGACGCGCTGCGAGTCTTTCTGGCTCGCCCCGGGTTGAGCCCCCAGCTGCGCGCCAGCCTGTCTGACGACATCGCCAAACGGTTGATGGAGCGGCTTGCGCTGCCCGCCGGCGCACCGGAGCGGCGATGGCCGCCGGAGCTGTTCATCGAGCGCGTGTACCTGCAGCTCGACGAACGCCACCCGTGAACCTCGATACGTTCATCGCCGAGCGTCAGGGGCGCTGGGCAGACCTCGAAGCGGCCATCAAAACGGCGCGGCGGGGACGGCTGCGGACGCAATCGGCAAGTGACATCGAACGCTTCGGCCTGTTGCTGCGTCAGACGTCGAGCGACCTTGCGATCGCGCGTCGCGACCATCCCGACGCACCCATCACGGAGTACCTCAACACGCTCTGCGCCAGGGCGCATCCCCTGCTATACCGCGGAACCCCGATGCGCGTCGGCTCGATCGGGAGATTCTTCGCGACCGCGCTACCGCGATCGTTCCGCGCTGCGTGGCCGTACATCACGGCGAGCCTGCTGTTGATGCTCATCGGGTTCGTCGCCGGATGGATCGCCGTCGACCTCCGCCCCGACCTGCGCTCATCGCTCGTGCCGCCGTCGCTCTTCGACGAGATGGCGCGCGGTCAGATCAGCACCGGCGTGCAGGACGCTCCGTTTGCCGCCGCTTTCATCATTCAGAACAACATCCGCGTTGCGCTGATCTGCTTTGCGGGCGGTGTGTTTCTCGGAATCCCGACCGCGTTCGTGCTGCTCAGCAACGGCTGGATGCTCGGCACGGTGGCAGCCGCGGTTCGCCTCGGCGGTTACGACTTTCAGTTCTGGTCGCTCATCGTTCCCCACGGCGTGCTCGAGCTGAGCGTCATCGTCATCAGCGGCGGCACCGGTCTGATGCTCGGCGACGCGATCCTGCGCCCCGGCCAGTTACGACGTGGCGAGGCGCTTGCACGCGTCGCCGTGCACGCGGTGATGCTCGTGCTCGGTGCGGCGAGCCTGCTGGTCATCGCCGGGACGCTCGAGGCATTCGTCTCCCCGTCAGGGCTTCCCGACGGGGCGAAGCTCGCGATCGGTGCCACCGTCGGGATCCTGCTGTATTCCTGGCTGCTGCTCGCGGGCCGGAATCCGCACCGGCGTCGCTCGTTTGCATTCGACCGTCCGGCGGAAACCCCCGCGTAGACTGGTTTCATGGACGTCGTTCGGATCACGCCGCGGGGCTACTGCCACGGCGTCGTCGAGGCCATCCGGATCGCCAAACGTGAGGGGGCGGCTCGCTCGCGCACCGAGAAGGTGACGATGCTCGGCTATCTCGTGCACAACGAGCACGTGACTCGCGAGCTCGAGGAATCGGGCGTCGCGCTCGTCGCCGAAACCGACCGTATGAAGGCTCTCGACCAGGTCGCCGAGGGAACCGTCATCTTCACCGCCCACGGCATCTCCCCGGCGGTCGTCGACGCGGCGCGGGCGCGCGGACTCAACGTCGTCGATGCGACGTGCAGCGACGTCACGCGCACCCACGACCTCGTTCGCGACCTCGTGGGCAGTGGGCATCACGTCATCTACATCGGCAAGCGCGGACATCCCGAGCCGGCCGGCGTGCTCGGCATCGCACCGGAGCACACGACACTGGTCGAGAGCATCGAGGAGGCGGACGCCGTGAATCCGCCCGATGGATGGCCGCTCGCCGTGACCTGCCAGACCACGCTGAGCATGTGGGACACGCAGGCGATCATCGATCGGCTTGTCGAGCGCTTCCCCAGCATCGAAGTCCACAACGAGATCTGCCGAGCCACCCAGGAGCGGCAGGAGGCCGCCGTCATCGCGGCCGACGATGTCGAGTGCGTCGTCGTGGTGGGCAGCGCGCGCAGCAGCAACAGCCAGCGGCTGGTGCAGGTGGTTCGCGAGAAGGGCCACAAGCCGGCCTATCTGGTGGACACAGCCGCGGACATCGACCCCAGCTGGTTCAAGGGGATGCACCGCATCGGAGTCACGTCCGGGGCGTCGACGCCGACGCAGATCACCCGGTCGGTGATCGCCGCCCTCGAGGCGATGCCCGCAGCCTGAGTCACGTTTCGGCTGCATGAGTCACAAACAGGATTCGCCTGCTACTGTCGTGCCGTAGTGGTGCCGTCGAGATGACCTCAGGAGGGCAACTCCCACCCCCACAGCCACCTGGGCCGTGGGCGGGAGGACAGTTCCCGCCGTCGCCGAACCTGCCACCGCCTCCGCCTGCATATCCGGTTGCGTACTCGGGCGGACCGCCGCAGACAGGGCCGGCTCCCGGCATCGCCTACGCGGGCTTCTGGATACGCTTCGTTGCGGCGCTGATCGACGGCATCATCATCGGCGTCCCGTTCCTGGTGATCTTCCTGGTCACGCAGGGCTCAACGCTGACTGCGTACAACTCATGCCTGACCAACGCAATCGCCACGGGTGCGTACGCCGGAACCTGCACCACCACGTTCAGCGGCTCCCTCGCTCTCTTTGAGCTCATCGCGTTCGGGATCGAGGGCGTGTACTTCGTCGTCCTCTGGTCACAGCTTGGCGGGACGCTCGGGCAGCGGATGCTGGGCCTGCATGTCGTCGACGCCGCGACCGGGAAGCACATCGGCGTCGGCCGTGCGATCGGCCGATTCATCGGCTATCTCATCAGCTCCTTCGTGCTGTCCATCGGCCTCATCTGGGCTGCGTTCGATCCGCGGAAGCAAGGCTGGCACGACAAGATGGCCAGCACCTTCGTGGTCCGCAAAGTCTAGAATCCGGCAACCGTCCTCGCGTGTCGCGACGGCAATCTTGAGGAGGAGAGCAACCGTGGCAGCACTGCCGCCCCAGCCACCTGGTGGCCAACCGCCGCAACCGCCGAGCGTTCAGCCGCCGAGCGGCCCCCCGATGGTTCAGCCGCCTCAGAATCCGTACCCAGGCGCTGCGTACGTCCCACCGCAACCGCAATCCTTCGCGCCCCAGCCCTATTCCGCGCAGCCCGTCGCGTCCGCGCCGGTCAAGGTGCACAAGCGCACGTTCTTCCTGACGATCGCCCAGTTCATCATCATCGTGCTCGGGTTGTTGCGCCTGCTTGCAGGCATCGCCTTCATCGGCTTCGGCGTCTACATCCTGACGGCCGGCTCATCGCACCTCGCGACGCTTCCGGGATATGACCAGTACGTCAAGCAGTTCGGCGACGCAGTCGTCAATCTGGCCGCGTCGCTCTTCTTCATCATCGGCGTGCCGTTCTTCGTGATCGGTCTCGTCGACTTCATCCTCGGCATCGTCGTCGGACGCCCGTCCAACGTCGCGCGCTGGATGATCATCGTGCTCGATGTCCTGAGCATCCTGTACGTGATTGACATCCTCGCCCACAACGACATCGGCGGGCTCAGCACGCTGATCATCCTCGTCTACCTCGCGTTGAAGGTCATCGTGTTCTACGCGATGGCGCTCGATCCGGCGACAAGAAGGAACTTCGCGGGCAAAGCCGTATAGCCTTTTCGGGCGGGCGCGATCTGTCCTACAGTCGCGCTCGCCTCTTGAGGTCCAGATAGCGATTCACCAACCGCGGTGACAGCGTGCGCGCGTCGGCATCGATGGTCTCGACTCCGGAACGGCGAAGCACGCGCAACGTGTCCTCGCGATCCGCGATCAGCCCGCCCGCAACCGCGCGTGCATATGCCTCGTCGCCGGAGCGCGGCACCGCATTCGCCGCGTCGTCGAGCGCCGGATCGCGCACGGTGACGACCAGCGGCAGATGGCGTTTGCGCAGTCGCGCGCATTGCCGGATCAGCGCCTTCCCCTGGTCCATGTCGAGCACGTCCGTGAAGATCACCACCAGGGAACGGCGCGTCTGCCAGCGACTGAAATAGTTGAGCGCGTCGTCGTAGTCGGCCTCGGTTTCCCCCGGACGGATCGGACGCGTTGCATCGAGAAATCGACGCAGCTGCGAGGCGCCTGCGCGCGGCGGCAGCGTGTTGGTGACAGTGTCGGCGAAGGCGAGCATCCCGGCCCGGTCGCCGCTGCGCAACGCGACGTGCACGAGCAGGAGTGCCGCGTTGATCGCATGGTCGAGCTTCGTGAGCTCGCCGGCGCCGATCCCCATGAGGCGGCCGTGGTCGAGGCAGATGACGAGCGGCTGCGCGCGTTCGGGGATGAGCTCGGTGGCCATCAGACGTCCGGTGCGTGCGGTTGCGCGCCAGTTGATGGAGCGTTGCGGGTCATCGGGAAAGGCCTCGCGCACGCGCTCGAACTCGCTGCCTTCGGTGCGCAGTCGCATGGTGCGCAAACCGATCTCTGCCAGCTGTCCGCGCCGCGCCAGCGCTTCGTACACATCGATGGCGGCGAGGTTCGGATCAACACGCACCGTGCGCGGCTCGCCGACCGTTGTCTGCCGCCAGCCCAGACGCCATGGTCCGTCGACCCGCACGACGGCCGCACCGAGCGACGAGTCGCCGCGCGCGACGGGCGTGACCGTGTAGTCGACGCTCGCCGGCAGGCGCACGTCCCAGCGCACGCGCGAGGCGTGCAGCGCGGCGGGCACTCGCTCGTAGACGATCGCCGAGGCTCCTGCCGTGCGTCCCGTCACCTCGAGCGTCACGCGGTTTGCGACGCCCACCGAGAGCAGGTCCGCGCACACCCGGTCGACGCGAAGCGAGCGGGCGCCGAGCGCTCGTCGCGAGTCGAAAATGATCGCCGCGACGCAGAGGACGAGCAGGACGACGCCCGCGAAGAAGAGCGCCGAAGCCGCGGCGCCACACGCCACCACAACGATCGACGCCAGCAGCAGGCCGGCGCCTCGCCACGTCATGGCCGGATGGTCACCTCGGGACCGGAACCCGTCCCACGGCGCGCTGCACCGCCGCGACTTCGGAGATGCCTTGTATCTCCGCTTCGGGGCGCCGGATCATGCGGTGGCGAAGCGCGGGGATGCACACGTCCTTGACGTCGTCGGGGACCACGTAGTCCCTGCCCTGGATGGCCGCCATCGCCTTGCCGGCAAGGAGCAGAGCGATCGACCCGCGCGGGCTCGCACCGAGCGAGAGGTCCGGACTGGTTCGTGTCGCCGTCACGATCGCCGAGATATACCCGAGCACCTCGTCCGAGACGCGAACCGCCGCCACCTCGGCGCGTGCCTTCGCGAGCTTCTCGGAGTCGATGATCGCGGTGACTCCGGCCGCGTCAAGGTCGTGCGCGTTGAACCCGCCGTCGACGCGGCGCAGCATCACCATCTCCGTCGCCGGCTCCGGGACGTTCACCTCGAGCTTGAAAAAGAATCGATCGAGCTGCGCCTCGGGGAGCGGATATGTCCCCTCGTACTCGATCGGGTTCTGCGTGGCGACCACGAGAAACCGGTCGCCGAGTGCCCGGCTCGTCCCATCGGACGTCACCTGTCGCTCCTCCATTGCCTCGAGCAGCGCCGACTGCGTCTTTGCCGGCGCGCGATTGATCTCGTCCGCGAGCAGGGTGTCCGTGAAGATCGGGCCCTCGCGAAACTCGAAGGTGCCCGTATCGGGCCGGTAGACGCTCGTGCCGACGATGTCCGACGGGAGCAGGTCGGGCGTGAACTGCACGCGCGTGAACCGGGCATCGAGCGCTGCAGCCAGCGTGCGCGCCATCAGGGTCTTCGCCGTGCCGGGCACGCCCTCGAGCAGGACATGCCCGCCGCTCAGCACCGCGATGTACAGCCCGTCGATGACCTGCAACTGGCCGACCACGGCTTTGCCCATCGTCTCGTGCAGGGCCGCGCGGAGTGCCGCCGCGTTGCTCTCGGTTGCCACTGCGGGCATTGTGCCCTGCTCGCTCACGGAATCGATCATTGAACCGGCGCACCCATCCAGTGGCGCTCGCAGGCATCGACGTCGCGTGCCAACCGCAGCAGCTCACTCTCCTCCGGACGGCCCGATGCCAGCGCTCGCGCGTGGGAGAGCAGCGCCGCGAGCCCAGGGGCGCCCGGGTCGCCGGTCACGGCGATGGCCGCGCAGAAGGACTGGTCGTCGAGGTGCCAGTCGACCCCGGTGACACCGCCGAGGCGCCGCTTCAGCTCATCGGCGTATCGGGCCGCGATCGGTCCTCGCTGCCGGCTTCGCGAGAAGAGCTGTCCCATCGCCGACACATACGCGGTGGCACTCGGCACCGCCGCCGAGCCGCCATCGGTTGCGGGCTTGCCGAGGCGCCGGCCGTTGAGCGCGATGGTGAACAGCACGACGAGCGCCACCAGCGCCGTCGCGAGCCCGACCGGACCGTCGAAGATCGCCCCCGCCCCGCTCGTTGCGTTGGTCTCGCCGTGGTGATACTCGTCGAAGCCGATCCGTCCTCCACGAGCGCGCTGGAGCAGGCTCAGCGCGAGAAACGCCGAGTCGCCGTGTCGCAGTCCGTCATTCGACAGCGGCTGCGTGTCGCCCAGCACATAGACGCGCCCGGTGCCGACACGCACCATCCCCGCAACCACATGACCGGCCTCGACGAGCATCGGCACGAGCGGCGACTGGTCGCTGAAGGTGAGCCCCGCGCCCATCGGCACCGACGACACGCGATCCGTGCTGTCGAACGGCTGCGCAACGGTCGCGTTGCCAGGGCCCACCGAAAGCGCCGGGTCGACACCGATGTCGCCGAGCAAGGGCGCGGCGTTGGCCAGGGTGTCGGGTGTGACCGAGAGCACGAGGTCGCCTCCGGATCGCACGAACGACATCGCCGTTTTCACGTCGGAGGAGTCCAGTGGGTCGGTCGGGTCGTACACGAAGACGACGTCACTGCTGTGCAGGTCGAACGTCCCGCTGATGCGGTTCACGTCGAGGCCGAGCCGGGAAAACCACGTGTACAGCGCAAGCGTGCCGAGTGTTCCTGCCGAGCGCGACGACGGGTTGGTCTGATCGTTGGGCGGCACTGCTGCTGCGATCGCGATGATCGCGAGCACGCAGATGCCCGCAATGAGCACGAGGATCGCCGAAAGCGGGGCTCGGCTCATTTGGCCGGCGCGCTCGAGCTGCGCCGCGCCACCTTGCGCACTGCCTCGCAACGAGCGCGCGCGATGTCCCAATCAGCTGCGGTCACCGGCACGCCTCCGTACCAGGCTCTGTCGAACGCGTCGGCCGCGGGCGCAACCACAGCGAGCAGGTCCGCGTCGCCCGAGAGGGTGGCGAGCATCTCTCGTGTCGTCCAGACGCGATCGATGCGCGCTCGCCGTCCGGTCACATCGAGCAGGGCCGAGCGGAACGCGCGACGGATCGCCTCGCGGTGGTCACCGCGTTGCGCTGCGGCGACCGCCAGCCCCCACTCGTCGTCGGGGTCGTCGCCGACCGTCGCGGGCTCCTGCCCCGCTTTCGCACGCTGCCCCCCGGACATCCCGCGCACGCGGTAGAGCACGAACGCGGCGATGAGCGCGAGCACGAGCACGCCGAGTCCGATCGACCCACCGTTGCCCAGCAGGCCGTAGAGATGGGAGAGCACCCAGTTGATCGCGGCCCCGATGCGCTGCAGGATCGACGGTGCCGGGTTCTGGTCGAGATCGGCGAAAACATGCGAGGCGTAGACGCTGTGCAGGACGCTCTCGGCGTCGCGCGAGTCGACATCACACGCCGATCCGGCAGGGAGTGCGAGCGTCGTGGTGAGCAGGTCGAGCCGCTGCCGGCTCCCAGCGACGTCCGGCGGAGTCGACGTCAGCCCGCCGATGATCGGCGCGAGCACGGGTGAGGTGGCCGGGACGAGGTCCTCGGCCTGGGTCAGTGACGTCAACGCCGCCACGGGCTGCGCGGGCGTGGCCGACAGCGCTGTGTCGGCGGTGTTGAGCAAGCCGATGTAGGTGGTGGTGAGACACGTCGTTGCCGCGGTTGCGTGCGTCGCCCCGGATGCCACGGTGGTCATCAACGCGATGACACCGATGGCGGCCAGGAGAATGCGCTTCACAGCGAACTTGCGAGCATCTCGATGTCGAACCCCTCCTTGCGGATGCGCGCGTCGTAGTAGAGGAGCGTCACGCCGATGTAGGTGACCGGGCCGACGAAGATGGCCGCGATCGCACTCGCCAGCTGGTCGTAGATGAAGCTGTGCGCGGGGTCGATTGCCGACCCCGGCAGATCGATGATGCTGGCGACCACCCCCGAGACGATGCCCGAGATGAGTCCCAGGAGCAGGATGCGGCCGAAGGTCGGCCAGAAGCGTCCGCCGATGAGGTTCCAGCTCCGCTTCAGGCCGCGCCATCCCGAGACGCGCTCGATGACGATCGCGGGCGCAGCGACCGCGGTGCGGACGGCGACCATGATGAGCAGCGGGATGAGCGCGATGCCGGCGAGCACGGCTAGCGCCGCGCCGAGCGCGCCCACGCCGAGCACCGCAAAGAGAAGAACGAACAGGACGATCCCGACGAAGCACGCAACGTAGGCGCCGCCGAGGATGAGGCTCATCATGATCAGCGACCCGAGCCGGCTCAGCGCTGCCTTGTACGCGGCGCGCAACGACGTCGGGCGGTCGAGATAACGGTCGCTGACGGAGCGCGTCGTGGCCGCCTCGCCGAGCGGCAGCACCACGACCGCGGTGATCAGAAGCAGTGCGGCGCTCACGAAGAACACTCCGGCAAACGTGTTCAGCAATACCTGCTCCTGCGCCGGTGTGATCGTCTGCGGGTTGAACGACGCGAACGGCGAGCTCACGAACGCACCAAGCCCGGTGATCTCATAGAGCAGCAGGGTGAGCAGCGCGTACGGAATCTGCACCACCGCGCTGATCGACGCGATCAAGACGAAGTTGCGCCGGTAGAGCGAGAACGTCGCGTCGAGCCACTCGCCCACGGCCATCGACCGGAACCGGCCGGATCCCACCTGGGCCGGGACCGGACCGGGATTCCATCCGGGCTGTGGACCACCCCATCCAGGGGGCGGCGCGCCCCAACCCGGAGGCTGTCCACCCCACCCCGGCGGCGGTGGGGCGCCTCCCGGCGGTGGCGCTCCCCAGCCTGCCGGCGGTGACCCCCAGCCTGGAGGCGTCGTCCGCCAATCGGTGTGCGGAGGGGGCTGCGGCGGCGGTTGATCGGCCATGACAATCATTGTGGGTGCTGCAATCCCAGGGTGAGCAACGGTATCCTGGGTAGTCCGAGCGATGAGTCATCTCACTGCTGCGCTGGTTCGCGGCCATCTCAACCTTTGGTACGTTCGATGCGGGCGCTAGTCGTCGACCCGTCCCTCATGGATTCCGGCAGCGGCCGGGGACGGAGGCGGCGGCGGGCACAGGCAAGCTCCTCGCTCCCGGTCGAAGTCCGCGACGTGCGTACTCCCGTGCCCCCCGGTCCAGGATGGGTGCTCGTTCGCCCAGCACTCGCGGGGATCTGCGGGACCGACCTCGCGCTCGTCCATCGCGACCCCGCGCCGAATGTCCTCACCGCCTACGGATCCGCCGGAACCTTCATTCCGGGGCATGAGGTCGTCGGCGTCATCGAACGCGCCGCATCGACCCGCTGGGCCCACGAGGGCGACCGCGTGCTCGTGGAGCCGACCCTCCGCTGTGCCCACAAAGGCCTCGCCGAGTGCCGCCGCTGTCGCTCCGGCGAGACGCACCTCTGCGAGAACGCGGACCGCGGCGGGGCGCTCTGCTCCGGCCGATCGGTCGGATCGAGCGAGCGAGCCGGTGGTGGCTGGAGCGAGGGATTCCTCGTTCACGAGGACATGCTCGTCCCCGCCGACGGCATCTCCGACCAGCGCGGCGTCCTCGCCGAACCCGCTGCGACCGCCCTTCACGCGGTGATGCGCTGGACCCGGCGGGGCGATACCGCGGTCGTCATCGGATCGGGAACGCTGAGCCGCCTGATCGTCGCCACCCTGCGCCGGATGCACCCGGACCTCGACATCATCGTGCTCCACGACGCCCGGAGCAGCACCCGCCCCCGCCTTGGACGGCGCCATCGGGAAGCAGCGCCACTCAATGGCGACCCCAACGCCGCGTTCATGGCGATCCGGTCGATCGGAGCCAATCGCGTCTGGCACGGATCGTCCGAGCAGTTGCTCCAGAAGACCGCCGAGCACATGGAGGCGCGCGTGATGCGTCCCGCGGGCGGCGGCCTCCCGGTCCTGGACGGTGGCGTCGACGTCGTATTCGACTGCCGAGCCTCCGCACTGAGCATCGACCTCGCAGTGCGCCTCCTGCGCGCCGGCGGCACACTCGTCCTCTGCGGCCGTTCGGGGCGCCACGAGATCGAGTGGTCGCTCATCTGGGCACGCGAGCTCACCGTGCGCGGCGCGGCCTCATATGGCCGCGAGCCGGACGGACGGCGAACCTTCGGCACGATCCGCGAGTGGCTGAGTGACTCGAGCTTCCCGGTCGACGGGGTGGTGACCCACCGGTTTCCCCTCGACGAGTACGCCGCCGCGCTCGCCATCGCCAATGCCGGGTCGGCGTCCGGCGCTGTCAAGGTGGTCTTCGAAGGGCCTGCCGCGACGAGCCTCCGGCCGGCCGCAGCGTCGCTGGTGGTGCATCAGCCGGACGAGCCCGTGCTGCTCCAGTCGACCGCGGCGCGGGTCCGCGGTGGACGCGTCAAGGTCTCGTAGGACGGGTCGCGTGGCTCGATGGTCTCGAGCCGGCGCGTCGACGCGTGATCCGAACGCCCGAATCTCACCGTACCAACAGAGGCGCACCCCCGAGCGCGTGTCGGAGCCTGAGTGGCCCTAACTGACGACGACATCGTCCGCTCGATCTCTACCCATTCGCCTGAGGGGATCGAAGCCTTGTACGACCGATACGGTGGCCTTGCCTACAGCGTCGCCCTGCGCATCCTGAGCGACCGAGGCGCGGCCGAGGACGTGGTGCAGGAATCGTTCCTGTCCGTGTGGCGCCGCGGCGCGACGTTCCAGTCGGGACGAGGCTCGCTCCGCTCCTGGATATGCACGATCGTCCGCAACCGCGCCATCGACCGCCTGCGCGGCGACCGCCACCGCACCCGCCTCGACACACCCATGGAGGGCCAGTCGATCGAGCCGGCCGTTTCCGATCCCTGGGCCCAGGTCGCGCTCGAGCTGAGCGGCGAGGAGGTACGCAAGGCGCTCGCCGAGCTGCCCTCGGAGCAGCGCCAGACCATCGAGCTCGCCTACTACGGCGGGTTCTCGCAGTCCGAGATCGCAACAAAGATGGAAGTGCCGCTCGGCACCGTCAAGGGCAGGGTCCGCATCGCGCTCGACAAGCTGCGGCTCGCCCTGGCCGATCGTCTGGAGGCGCCATGGCAGGCGCAATGAATTGCGAGGAGGCCAACGACCTCCTCGCACTCGACGCAGTCGGGGGCCTCGAACCCTCGGATCGCGCGGACATGGAACGTCACGTCGCGACGTGCGAAGGGTGCCGCCGGCTCGCCGCGGAGTACGCCGATGTCACTTCCCTGCTGCCTGCGGCGTTGGAGCAGGTGCAGCCACCGGCGCGCCTGCGCCGCAACCTCATGGCGCAGGTCTACGCCGAGGCGTCTCCGACGGCAGCACCGTGGTGGCGACGCCTGTTCGAGTCGATCCCGACCGGCCGGGCGTTCACCCTTGTTGGCGCGGTCGCCGTTGTGGCGGCCATCGTGTTCGGGATCTGGGGGGCGACCGGCACGAACACCCAGCAACCGGTCGTCTTCACGGTGTCCGGCACCAGCGCCACCGGAACCCTCGATGTCAGCGACGGCACCCAGGGAGTGCTCACCGTGAAGGGCCTCAATCCGCTTCCCGCCACCGAGGTCTACGAGGTATGGCTCATCCCGAAGCAGGGATCACCCCAGGGTGTTGCCTTCCTGACCCCAGGACCGAATGGCGGTCCCTGGACGGCGGTCATGCACGGCAACATGGCCCTGTACAAGAGCATCGCAGCCACCATCGAGCCGGCGGGCGGCAGCCCCACGCCTTCGGACACCGAGGTGCTGAGCGGTCAGCTCCTCTCGTCCTGAGGCGGCGGCAGGCCCGATTTCCGTCGCTTCTCGGCGATCGCGGGCAGGACACGCTTGATCCCGGCGTTGTCCACGACCATGCGCCGCTCACGCTTGCGGTCGCGCTGCCGTACCCGCACGCGCTCGGCGTCGGGGAGATCGGGCTCTGATTCCATCGCTCAGGCGGACGCGGGTGAGTGGCGCCTGCCCCGGGTGATCGCGACACCAACAGCGGTCGCCGCGGCGAGCGTCACGACCGTTCCGCCGGCCACCGCCTGCACGCGACGATCGAGACCGAGCGAGCGCAGCCGGGATCCGATCCCGCGGCTCCGAGCGTTGGCCATCGCGCGAGCGTAAATTCGCTGCCTGCTCTCGGGGTCGAGCGTCCATGCATCGAGTGCATCGCTGACCTCCACCGCCGAATCGATCATCGCCCGGACGTCCGCGGACGCCGCAAACGCGGCGAGATCGCTCTGCAGCGCGGCATCGAGCCGATCGGCGGCGTTCACGAGCCCGATCCCGTCAGTCGCTCGGCGGGCAGCGGCGCGCCAAGCCGGCGGCGGAGCGCGGTGAGCGCGCGGAACGTGAGCAACTTCACCGCGCCCTCGCTCCGGCCCATCACCTCGGCGATCTCGCGGTTGCGCAGTTCGCCGCCGAATCGAAGCAGGATCGCCTGGCGCTGATCGTGCGGGAGGCGGGCCACGGCTGCACGGACCTCATCGGCGCGGCTGCCCTCCTCGGCCTGGAGTGCCGGGTCGGCGCTCGCGTCGGGAAGCAAGCGAGGCTCGAGCTCGATCCATCCGGGGCGCCGGCGATCGCGCGCCACCAGGTTGCCGGCGACGCGATACAGCCACGCCGAGTACGGCACCCCGCGCCACTGAAAGCGCGGGAGCTCCTCGATCGCCTTGGTGAAGGTGGCGGCAGTCACGTCGTTTGCCTGCTCCATGTCGTGGGTGAGCGTGTACACGTAGGCTTGGATCTGGTCGACGTAGCGTTCGTAGAGCGTCGCGAACGCCGCTCGGTCGCGCTGCGCGGCCAGGATCTCGAGCCGCTCCTCCTCGAGCTCGGCAGCTGTGCGATGCGCCATCGCTAGTGCTGCCGTCCCCGCGAAGGACGCACTTCGCAGAAGCATCCAGAGCCCATGGCGTTACGCCTTCTTGTTCGCGCCGATCAACCCGAGGCGCGTTCCCGCTTCCTCGAACGCAAGCAGCGCGCGGTCGAGCTCGTCGTGCGTATGCGTTGCGCAGACGATCGTCCGCACTCGCGCCTGGCCACGCGCAACCGTCGGAAACCCGATGCCCTGGGCGAAGACTCCGCGCTCGAGCAGCATGTCCGAGAGCTCCATCGCGACCGGGGCCTCGCCGCACATGACCGGCGTGATCGGCGTCTCGCTGTGGCCGATGTCGAAGCCCAGCTCGCGCAGGCCGCTCTTGAAGTGACGCGTGTTGCTCCAGAGCTGCTCCATGAGCACCGGCTCCTGCTCCAGCACGTCAATTGCGGCGATGCAGGCAGCGACGACCGCGGGCGGGTGCGACGACGAGAAGAGGAACGGCCTCGACTTGCTGATCAGGTGGTCGCGCACCGTCTGCGACGCGGCCGCGTAGCCGCCGACAACGCCGATCGCCTTGCTGAGCGTGCCGATGTTGAGCGCAACACGGCCGTGCAGGCCGAAATGGTCCGTCGTCCCGCGGCCGTGGTCGCCGAGCACACCGGTCGCGTGCGCGTCATCGACCATGACTGCCGCACCGTACTGCTCTGCGCGCTCCACCAACGCGGGCAACGGCGCGATGTCACCGTCCATGCTGAAGACGCCGTCGGTCACCAGCAGGATGCGCCGGTATCCCTTGGCACGTGCCTCGCTGAGCGCACGCTCCGCATCGTCCGGATCGACGTGCTCGTAGAGGATGCGATCCGCCTTCGTCAGCCGGATGCCGTCGATGATGCTGGCGTGGTTGAGCTTGTCGCTCACCACGCAGTCGCCCTGGTCGAGCATCGAGCCGATGACTCCGACGTTCACCGCGTAGCCGCTCTGGAACGTGAGCGACGCCTCCGTGTGCTTGAACGCCGCGATGCGCCGCTCCAACTCCTGGTGGAGGGTCTGCGTCCCCGCGATCGTGCGCACGGCGCCGGTGCCCGCGCCCCACTCGAGCGCCGCCCGCGACGCTGCCTCGACGAGCCGCGGATGCGTGTTGAGGCCGAGATAGTTGTTGCTGGACAGGCTGATCACGGCCTTGCCCGCGATGTCCACCTCGGGCCCCTGCGCGGATTCCAGGACGCGCAGAGGACGGAACAATCCATCGCGCCGGAGCGCGTCGAGATCCTCGTTCAGGGACGCATCGAGCGCCTGAACAGCCGCGGACGTCGTACCGGTGACCATGGGCAAACCATACGCCGAGTGCCTTACCCGGGCGTGAGGGTGACCTTCCCGCACTCACCCGATTTCATGAGCGCGATCGCGGCATCGATATCGTGCAGCGCAAAGCGGTGCGTGATCAAGGCGTGGACGTCGATGATGCCGTCGCGGACGTACGCGGTGGTCTCCTCCCACGTTTCGGGCACTCGCCGGCCCGCGACACCGTAGAGGCTGAGCCCCTTCATCACGACGTCGGTGGAGAGGTCGACGACGTCCGGGCCGTCCCCGATGCCGAGCAGGCTGATCCAGCCACCGGGACGAACGAGTCGCGTTGCGGACGCCACCGCGACCGGCGACCCGCTCATCTCGAGCACGCAGTCGATGCTCCCTCCTGCTGCGCGGCGCACCGCATCGTCGGCGGGGCCGTCGGTCGCGCGCACGATCGCGTGCGCACCCATCTTCTCGGCGAGACGGAGGCGGTACTCGTTGCGGTCGACTGCGACAACGCGCGCGGCGCCGCGGACACGCGCCACGGCGATTGCGGCGCACCCGATCGGTCCGCAGCCGAAGACCACTGCGGTGCGTCCTTCGAGATCGCCGTAGGAGCTCGCGTGCACGGCATTCCCGAACGGCTCCATGGCTGCGGCGACGTCCGCCGGAACGCCGTCGCCGACCGGCCAGACGTTGACGGCCGGCACGACGACATGCGTCGCGAAAGCACCGTCGATGTCGACGCCTAGGATCCGGGTGTTCTCGCAGACGTGGAAGTCGCCGCGGCGGCACTCATCGCAGTAGCCGCAGATCACGTGTGACTCCACGGCGACCCGCGTCCCGATCGGCGGGCCCTCGACACCCGGCCCCCACGCAACGATTTCCCCGCACACCTCGTGGCCGACGACACGAGGCGGATGCACGCGCGCCGCCGCCCATGGGTTCCAGTCGTAAAGGTGAACGTCGGTCCCGCAGACCGAGGTCGCGAGCACGCGAAGCAGGACCTGGCCGAGCGCCGGCTCGGGCATCGGGACGTCGCCGATCACGAAACCGGGAGCGGGAGCGGACTTGATGACGGCGAGCACGGCGCCGTGATTATGCGTTCGGGCATCGCCCGCCCGGCACCGTCTGCTCGATGTCCGCCGGTCGCCGAGACACTTCGGCGCATCGCGGCATTGGAGCCGCTCAGCACCAGCTGCGAAGGGAGATGCGCATGCTCGACGGCATTGGCCGGCCGGCCCCGGGGCCACGTCCCCGCCGGATTCCGGTCGAAGACCTCAGCGTCTACGAGGCACGGGGCGGCCATACGCTTCGGCGCCACGTCGACACCAAGCCCGGCGACGAGATGCGCCGCATCCTGCGCGAAGGCGTTGCCGCCGCGGGCCGCTTCGTCAGCAGGGCGACGGCGCAGCGCTGCGTGGATGTCGCCGTGACACGGCGCAGCGCAGACATCGCCGCGTGGCTCGCGGGGCGCGACAAGCGCGCGCCGTACACCTTCGTCGAGGACATGGGTGAGATCGTCGGCCACGTCCTGACGTACGCCGACGTCAGTCGCGGCGTCGTCGTTCCCACCCAGGTCACCGCGGTCCGCCTCGTGCTGCGCCGCAACGACGAGCTGCCCGGCGGTTTCACGCTGGTGACCGCGTACCCCACCCGTACCCCGCTTCGCGATAAGCGACACTAGGAGCATCGACATGAACGGCACGATCGACACGGAAACCATCGCCGGCGCGGCGGCGGACTACCCTGCGCTCGCCCAGCTTTTCGGCGGCTACTTCCACCAGGACTGGCGCCAGGACCATGCGTCGTCGGACGAGGCGCTGCAGGCGTTCATCCAGGACACGTCGCCAGAGACTGCGACTGCCGCGGCGAACGACATCGACCGTCTGCTCGACGCCGGGTTCGACGACATCGCACTTGCTCGGATGCTCGCCGACGGCCTCGACTGCAACTACGTCGCTGAGACCGATGGTGTCACCGCTCCCGCGTGGCTCGCGAGCGTTCGCGACTCGCTGCGCGCGGCGGCCTGAACGACGGCCTGATCACTGGACCCGCGGCGACTCCGCCACGCGTCGCATCAGCGCGGCGAAGTGGAGGAGCACCGTGGGCACCAGCGTCGGGATCGCGATGATCAGCGCGACGATGTCCACCGGCCCGCCGAACAGCCGCACCCAGAACAGCACGAACAGCACCATGCCCGTGAGGCCGGTGTTGCGCCGCCCCCACACGGTGTACACGAGCTCGGGCCGCCGGCCGGTCAGCAGCACGAGCGGTGTGAGCAGGACCGGCCCGGCGTAACGGGCGACGACAAGAATCGCAAGCCAGAGCGGCGCGATCCCGAGTGTGCAGCACCCGATCGCACCGACGACGAAATACAGCGCATCGCCGAAGGGGTCCATCGCCTTGCCCAGGACGGTCACCGGCCCATAGCGGCGGGCGATGAAACCGTCTACCGCGTCGAGCAGCCCGACCGAACCGCCGATGCCTGCCCAGAGCGCTAGCGCCAGCCTGCCGGGTAGCGAGAGCGTTGCGATGAAGAGGAGCGGCACGCACGCATACGCGCGCAACGCAGTCAGCCCGTTGGGGATGCCGTAGCGATCAACGTCGTTGCCGTCGGGCGTTCGGAGCAGCGCGGCACCGCCGATGATCCCGATGGTCACGACGATCCACCAGACCGCAGTGGCAATCGCCGCCCCGCCGACGGATGCGTGGCTGTGGACGAGCGCCACGAACACGGTCAGCGCCTCGCCGAGGACGAGTCCGAGCAGCGTCCACGTGACCAACGAGACGCGCAAGTGCGTGCTCCCACGCAGGCGCCCAAGCGCCGACCCGTAGAGGGCGGCTAGACCTCCCAGACGAGCGCTCCCGGTGAGTGGCGCAAGGCCCTGATCAGACCGCGAGGCACGTGATCGTCTTGACCACGCCGTCCGCGGACTGGATCCGCTCGAGGATGAGACGCCCGATCCCCGGAACGTCCGACGCCTCGACCTGGGCGATGACGTCGTACTCGCCCGTGATGGCGTCCACGAGGACGATGCCGTCCTTACCGCGCAACTCCTCGGCCACGTGTTGCGCCCTGCCTGCGCTCGCTGTCACGAGCACGTACGCACGAATCATGTCGTTGCTCCCACGGTTCAAACGCCCGGCGACTGTAGCATGGAGATATGCCGTGGGCCATCCTGATCAGGCTCCTGGCCCGGTTCGCGGCCAGCCTGTTTTTCTGGCGGATGGCAACCCGCCGCCGGACAGCATTTCCGGGCGGACAGACGGCTGCCGGAACGCCTCCAAAGCCGCGTCAAATCGATGCGCACGCTGCGTTGGATGCGGTCAAGACGTCCGTATCGCTCACTTGGCGCGCTCTGCTCACCGCTGCCTACACGACGGGTGCGCTCGTGGCGTCTGCTGCCGGCGTGACGATCATCGTGCTCACCCCGCGCTGGCTCGGCGCGATCCTGCTCGCAGCGGGCATCGGCTCCGGGGTGGCCGCGGGTTTCGAGGGGCGGGTGCTCTTCCTGACGCTGCGAGCCCGCAGCCGCCGGCGCCGCGACGAGCGCCTGCGCAAAGCCGCCGCGTCCTGATCGGCGCCGCAGCCGCGGCGCTCAGCTCAGATACGGTGCGACGCTCTCGCCCTGTTCGGCGGCGTCCATCATCAACTCGCTGACTGTGGGATGCGCGTGGATGATCGAGCCCAGGTCATCCATCGACAGCCCGTCGCTGATGGCGACGCCCACCTCGTGGATGATCTCGACGGCATGGACCCCCATGACGGTTGCGCCGATGAGGCGATCGGTGGCCGCGTCCGCGTAGAGTTGCGCGAGCCCGTCGGGCTCGCCCTCGCCGAGCGCTTTCCCGTTGCCGAGGTATCGTGCCTGGCCGAGCTTCACCTCGATGCCCGCGTCCTTCGCAGTCGATGGGTTCATGCCAACCATGGCGATTTCGGGATGCGTGTAGATGCACGACGGCACCACGGTGCGGTCCATCGGCATGACGTCGTGACCAAGGGCGTTCTCGACAGCGCGACCACCTTCGGCACTGCCCAGATGCGCGAGTTGCAGCCCTCCGATGCAGTCGCCCGCCGACCAGATACGGGGGTTCGCGGTACGCAGGAACGGGTCGACCACGATGTGATCGCGCTCGTCGACGATGACGCCGGCGTCCTCGAGCCCGATCCCTCTGGTCTGCGCGCGACGCCCGACCGAGACAAGCAGGAGGTCCGCCTCGAGCGCTGTCGAGTCGTCGAGGTGGGCCGTGACCGTCGCGGCGCCGTAGTCGACCGACTCGACGCGGCGGCCGGCGAGAAACGTAATGCCTTGCTTCTCGACGATCCGGCGCCACTGCATCACCACCCGCGGATCGACGCCCGCGAGCACCTGCGGCAGCACTTCGACAACCGTCACCTGCGAGCCCAGCGCTGCGAACAGGCTCGCGAACTCACAGCCGACGACTCCGCCACCGATGACGAGCAGGCGCTTCGGCACGCGCTCGAGTCGGAGGATACCGTTGGACGTCACCACGAGCGGGTGCTCCATGTCGATGCCCGGCAGACCCGACGGCTCGGTGCCGACGCACACGACGAGGTGATCGAAGGCATAGCGCACGTCGCCCGCCACGACGGCGTCGCCGTCGATGACGCCCTGAGCGCGCACGACCGTGACGTTGCGGCGCTTGCACGCCGCCTCGACGCCGTTGCGCATCTTCACGACGATCTCTTCCTTGCGCTCCATCATGCGCGGGAAGTCGATCTCAGGCTCGGGCACCTTGATGCCGAAGTCGGCAGCGCAGCGGATCTTGCGCAGCAGGTCGGCTCCCGCGAGCAATGACTTGGTGGGAATGCAGCCCCAGTTGAGGCAGGTGCCCCCGAGTTCGGCGCGCTCGATGAGCGTGACCTCGACACCGAGTTGCGCCGCGCGCAGCGCAGCGACATCGCCGGCGGGACCACCGCCGAGGACCACGACGCGATTGGTCACGGTGCGATCGGGGCCGCGTCCGGAGTGGCCACCACCGATCCGCTCTGTCCACGCGTCGAGGTGGCGTACGCCTCGTTGACGATGCGCTCCTCCTCGAGCTGATGGGATCCGGCGTAGCCCTCGGATGGGCTCGCGCGACGCGCGCGTCCGATGTACTCCCACTGCACGTTCACCGGCCGGGTGAGACCGACCGCGCGCTCGAGGCTCCCCCACGCGCCCATGTTCTGCGGCTCTTCCTGGACCCAGCAGAGGCGCTCGAGGTTCGGGTACGACGCAGCCAGGCCGAGAATGGCATCGATCGGGAGCGGGTAGAGCAACTCGACGCGGCCGATGGCGACGTCGGTCGCGTCGGTGCGTTTTGGCGACAGGCTCAGCTCGTAGTACATGCGGCCGGTGCAGAGCAACAGCGTGCGCACCTCATCACGACGCTGCGCGCCGGTGGGATCGTCGATGACGGACTGGAACCGGCCGGTGGTCAGATCGGTGAGCGTGGAGGTCGCCTCCTTGAGGCGCAGCAAGCTCTTCGGCGTGAAGACGATGAGCGGTCGTGGGTCCTGGAGCAGGCCCTGGCTGCGCAGCAGGTGGAAGTACTGCGACGGTGTCGAGCAGTTCGCGAGCCGCATGTTGTCGTTGGCGCAGAGCTGGAGGAATCGCTCGATGCGAGCACTCGAATGCTCGGGCCCGCTGCCCTCGTAGCCGTGCGGCAGGAGCATGGTGAGACGCGAGTGCTGTCCCCACTTGGCACGGGCTGACGACACGAACTGGTCCACGATCATCTGTGCGTTGTTGAAGAAGTCGCCGTACTGCGCTTCCCAGATGACCAGTGTTTCCGGATCTGCCGCGGAGTAACCGTATTCAAACCCGAGCGTGCCGACCTCGCTCAGTGGACTGTTGAGCACCTCGAAGGTCGCCTGCGCGTCGGTGAGGTGCTGCATCGGGATGAACACCTCGCCGTTGCGCTCGTCATGAAACGCGAGATGACGATGGCTGAACGTCCCGCGCACCGTGTCCTGTCCGGTGAGCCGGATCGGATGGCCCTGCGTGATGAGCGACGCGAAGGCGAGTGACTCGGCGGTGCCCCAGTCGATCGCGCCCTCGATGATCGCGGTGCGGCGCCGCTCCATCTGACGGAGCAGCTTGGTGTTCGGCGTGAAGTGCTTCGGAAACGTGAGGAGCTGCTCGTTGAGTGAGGTGAGCTGTCGATGCGAGACCGCGGTGCGCAGCATCGGATCGTCGGGTTCCTCGACGACCTGTTCATGGGTCAGGTCGTCCAGCTCCGCAGCGAGATGCTCCTTCACGCGTTTGTGCGCGTCGGCGACGCGGCTGTATGCCGCTTTCGCCATCGCATCGACTTCCTCGGGCCGGATCAATCCCTCGGCGGTCAACTGCGCCGCGAACAATTCGCGCACGGTCGGGTGCTGGCGGATCTTCACGTACATGAGCGGCTGCGTGTACGCCGGCTCGTCCGCCTCGTTGTGTCCGAAGCGCCGGTAGCCGATGAGGTGGACCATGACGTCGCGCCGGTACGCGCGGCGATAGTCGTACGCGAAGGTGATCGCCGCGAGGCACGCCTCGACGTCGTCTGCGTTGACGTGGACGATGGGGATGTCGAACCCCTTGGCGAGGTCCGATGCGTAGCGTGTCGAGCGGCCTTCCTGCGGATCGGTCGTGAAGCCCACCTGGTTGTCGGCGATGAAATGCACCGTCCCGCCCGTGGTGTATCCGGGCAGCGACTGCAGGTTCATCACCTCCTGTACGACGCCCTGTCCCGCGAACGCCGCATCGCCGTGGATGAGCACCGGCAAGGCGGCCATCGGGTCCAGATGCAGTGTCGTCGCGCGGCGCTGGGTCTGCGCGGCGCGGCTCCATCCTTCCACCACCGGGTCGATCGCCTCGAGGTGGCTCGGGTTCGGCAGCAGGCGGACGAGGATCACTTTGCCGGTTTCCGTGTGATACGTCCCGGTGGCGCCGATGTGATATTTCACGTCGCCCGTCGACGCGAAGCTGGCGATATCCCGCCGTGCTGATGCGAGCTCGAACGCGTTGAGGATCGACTCGTACGAGTGGTTCGCGACGTGCGCCACGACGGCGAGACGGCCGCGATGCGACATGCCCATCACCACCTCGCCGATGCCGTCTGCCGCGACGTTCGTCAGCAGTGCCTCGAGCATCGGGACGAGCGCGTCGAGCCCCTCGATGGAGAATGTCTTCTGTCCGAGGAACGTGGCGCGCTGATAGCGCTCCATCGCGTCCACCTTGGTGAGGCGCTCGAGCAGCCGAAGGCGTTCCTCAGTGGTCAACTTCGGCTTGTAGGCCCCGGATTCGATGTGCTCGCGCAGCCACACGCGCTGCTCGTGACTGGAGAGGTGCTCGATCTCGAACGCGATGGTGCTGCAGTACGTGCTGCGCAGATTCGGGAGCACTTCGGCGAGATTGCGGCCCGGGACATAGACGCGCAGCAGGTCGGCGGGGATCCGCTCCATCAGCTCGGGCGTCAGACCGTACGTTGCGGGGTCCATCGCCGGATCGCCGATCGGCGGCGAACCGAGGGGGTCGAGATGCGCCCCGAGATGACCGTGCGTGCGGTGTGCCTTGACGAGCGATGTGGCGGCCTGCATCGCGCCGAGCAGGACGCGGTCGGGTGTGGAGGATCCGGTCTCGGGCGCTGCGACTGCCGGCGGCGGCGCTGCCGGTGCTCCTTGTGGCGTTTCGAGCACGGGCAGGTTGATGCCAAGACTGGCTGCAACGCTCTCGTAGAACCCGCCGGCACCGTCAAGGAGTGACTCGATGCTTCCGAGGAACGCACCGGACTCCGCGCCCTGGATGACCCGGTGGTCATAGGTGCTCGTCATCGTCATCACCTTGCTGACGCCGGCGGCCCTGATGCTCGCCTCTGATGTGGAGCGCCACTCGACGGGATAGCCGATCGCTCCGACGGCGATGATCGTTCCCTGGCCCGGCATCAACCGTGGAACCGACGCCACCGTGCCGAGGCCGCCGGGGTTCGTCAGCGTCAGCGTGGCGCCCTGCAGCTCATCGGCGCTGAGCGTGTTGGTGCGCGCACGCTCGATCAGGCGTTCGTACTGTTCGCGGAACTCGGTGAACGGTTTCGCCGCGGCGTCACGGATGACCGGAACGACCAGCCCACGCGTGCCGTCCTTGCGGACGGTGTCGACGGCCAGTCCCAGGTGCGCGGACCCGGGAACGCGCGCCGGCTTGCCGTCGTCGCTGCGAGCGAAATGCGTGGTCATTGACGGGCTCGCATCGGCGGCGCGAGCGACCGCGTAGCCGATGAGATGCGTGAACGACACCTTGATCGGTTTGCCGGCTGCGGCCAGTGCGCTGTTGATCTGACGCCTCCGAGCGTCGAGGACCGCCACCGAGATGGTCCGGAACGACGTGGCTGTCGGAATGTCTCGGCTGCGCTCCATGTAATCGACGAGGGCCGCAGCCGGCCCGCGGATCGGTTGGGCGGTCTCTCCTTCGCTGACGCGCACAGTCGCGTCGGGACGGCTGTCACCGGCGTTCTTCGCGTTGAGCACGTCGCTCTTGGTGACGACGCCCCCGGGGCCGGAGCCGTGGACCGTGCGAATGTCAACCCCGTTCTGTGCGGCGGCACGCCGGGCCAGCGGGGTGAGAGCGACATCGGCGCCATCGGCGGTGAGCGGCGCGACCGGAGGTTCCGGTTCGTCGAGCAGGGCGATCAGCTGCGCGTCTTCCGAAGCACTCACGGGCGCGGCGACGTCCGGAGATGTTGCGGCCTCCGCAACGGCGGGGGTTTCCGGCTGCATCACCGGAGGGGCTTCCGCCGGGGCGGCAGGCGCGCTCGGCGACGAGCCGTTGCCGCCAGCGTTCACCCCAGGCGGTGCGGGTGGTGCCTGCGGCACTTGGGCTTGCGCGACTGCCCCGGGAACGATCCGCCCGAGGACGGCACCGACCGCGACGGTGGCACCCTCGGCGGCGACGATCTCGGTGAGCTCCCCGCTCGCCGGAGCCGGCACCTCGACGTCGACCTTGTCGGTGGTCACCTCGACGAGAGCCTCGCCCTCGCTGACGCTGTCGCCGACGGCCTTGAGCCATCGGGACACGATCCCTTCGGTCACGGACTCACCCATCGCCGGGAGGGTCAGCGAAACGGGGTCAGCCACCTTTGAATCGTCTCACCTTCTTGCGTCAGCAGTGCGGCTGGCCGTTGACCGCGGGCGAACCCGCCGGAGCCGGCGTCGGGACGTTCGTTGGCACCGGCGAGGGGGTTGCATCCGGCGGCAACGAGGGTGGGACCGCTGGAGGATCGATCACGGGGGCGCCCAGATCCTGATAGCAGCCCACCGGCGGAGTGCAGCCGGTCAACACGAGGCCCCAGTCGGGTAATTGGGCAAAGCTGGTGCATTGCCAGTTGAGCGCTGTCGTCGGCGCGGTGTCGAGATAGTGGGTCACGTAATCGTCGATGCGGCAGTGATCGCTCGGCGTGACGATGAAATGCTGGTCGACGCTGTCGCTGAACCCGTCGCCGAGGACATCGAGCTCCATGCTCTTGCAGGCCTTGGCGGCTGCCTGGAAGCAGGCGACGACCGGATCCGACGAAATCGGAGCGGTGTGCGCGGCGTTCGGCTGCCCGCAGGTGGGCGCACTTGGGTAGCCGCAGGACGCGAGCCCGAACCCGACGAGAAACAGCGCAGCCACCTGAACGAGGACGAATTTGCGCCCGATCCTGATCATCGCGGCCAGTCTAGCGATGCAGGGCTAGTGCTCCCGCTGCCGGGTCAGATCCTCGAAGAGGAAGCGAGTGACCGTGCGATATCGGCGAGCGACCATCCGGAATGTCTGGGCCGATTCCGCTGGAAAGTCGCGGTCGACCGCAAGCGCCGCCACCAGCACCGCTACAGAGGTGAGCGCTCCCATCAGGACGCACTCGATCGTGGTGAAGCGCGGAGGTGCGACGAGGCAGAAGGCCGGACAGCTGAGTTCCAGCGAGGCGGTCCAAAGCCCGACCGCGATGCCCAGGGCAACTGCGGCCACATAGATGAGGAACGTCCGCATCTCCTTCACTCCACGAGAATAGCGGAGCCTTGGCGTTTCCGTGAGGGACTGCCGGCGGCCGTTGATATACACAATCTCGTATAGTGTGGTTCGGCCGAGCACCGCTCGGTCCGGCCGGTGGGGCGACCGTCAACGTCGATCGTTGGAGGCCGTCCCATGGCTTTCTTTCGCCACTTCCGCCTGCTCCTCGGCGCCGCCGTGGCCATCGGTCTGGTGGCTTTTGCGGTGCACGCGACCGCACAGGCCCCGGCGCCTGGGCGCTACATCAGCTGGGCGCCGAAGGCGACCGCTACCGCGACGCCTGGATCCGGCCCTGCGCTGCCGCTGGCAAGTGCTCCGCCGAGCGCGGATTCAGGCCCGTTGAGCGCTCTCGCAACGCCGCTCTCGGGTCTGTTCAAGCAGCTGAACCGCAACACCGAGGAGACCGCGACCGGCCAGCTCTCCATCCTTACGGACCTCGAAAACGCACTCGCAGCCCGGATTTCGGACTTCCTGAACTGGGTCACGGGCGGAAAATGAACGCCGGGCGGTCAGAATCGAGAGGTGCCACCACCTAGAGAGCCCGGCGAAATGCGCCGAGCCGACCTCCGCAACGTCGCGATCATCGCCCACGTCGACCACGGCAAGACCACCCTCGTGGACGCCCTGCTCAAGCAATCCCACGTCTTCGCCGCCCACGAACAGGTCGGCGAGCTGATCATGGATTCGAACGATCTCGAGCGCGAGAAGGGGATCACCATCCTCGCGAAGACGACTTCGGTGCGCTTCAACGGGGTGAAGGTCAACATCATCGACACCCCCGGGCATGCGGACTTCGGCGGTGAGGTCGAGCGTGTCCTCGGCATGGCCGACGGCTGCCTGCTGCTCGTCGATGCCGCCGAAGGACCGATGCCGCAGACGCGCGTCGTGCTGCGGCAGGCGATGGCGCTCGGCCTCCAGCCGATCATCGTCGTGAACAAGATCGACAGGGCCAACGCGCAGCCCGCCGAGACAGTGGAGGCGACTCACGATCTCCTGCTCGAGCTCGCCAAGGAGTCGTGGCAGCTGGACGCGCCGATTCTCTATACAGACGCTCGCGAGGGGACGGCGACCGCCGACCTCACGCATCCCGGTCTGACCCTCGAACCGTTGCTCGAGGCGATTCTCGAGCACGTCCCGCCGCCACTCGCGGATCCAGACGGTCCCCTGCAGATGCTGGTCAGCAACCTCGACCACGACAACTGGAGCGGTCGTCTCGCACTTGGCAAGATTCACCGCGGCACGGTCCATCCGGGTCAGAGCGTCGTCTGCTGCACCGCCAACGGCGCCGGCAAGCTCGAACGCATCGCGACCGTGTTGACCGTCGAGGCGCTGCAACGCATGTCCGTCGAGTCGGCATCAGCGGGCGAGATCGTCTACCTCTCCGGCATCCAGACCGTCGCCATCGGCGACACGATCGCCGACGCTGAGACCCCAGAAGCGCTGCCGCGTCTCGAGATTGGTGAGCCGACACTGCGCATGCAGTTCTCCGTGAACCAGTCGCCGCTTGCCGGTCGGGAAGCAACGGTGAGCAGCACCTCGCGGCAGCTGCGCGCGCGGCTCCAGAGAGAGTTGCTCACCAACGTCGCGCTGCGCGTCGAGGACGGGCCCACCGCGGACATCTTCGATGTGAGCGGTCGTGGCGAGCTGCACCTGGCGATCCTCATCGAGACGATGCGTCGCGAGGGGTACGAGTTCGAGGTGTCGCGACCTGCGGTCATCACCAAGGAGATCGACGGCGAACGGGTTGAGCCGGTCGAGGACTGCGTCATCGATTGTTCCGCGGACGTCGTCGGCGCCATCACCGATGCGCTCGGATCACGTGGCGCAAAGATGACCGCGATGCGCACCGACGCCGGCGGCGGGGTGCGGCTGACGTATCACGCGCCGACACGCGCGCTCATCGGGCTGCGCAGTCAGATCCTCACGCTGACGCGGGGCACGGGCGTCATGGCGACGCGACTGCTCGGATGGGAGCGCACATGGTCGCTGCCGACGACGCTGCGCACAGGCGTCCTCACCGCGAGCCAGCCAGGGACCGCCGTGGCGTACGGACTCGTGACGCTGCAGGAGCGCGGGCAACCGCTCATCGCGCCGGGAACACCCGTCTACGAAGGGATGGTCGTCGGGCTCAACCGCAGACCCGGCGACATCCACCTCAACGTGACCAAACAGAAGCAGAAGACCAACATCCGGTCCTCCACAGAGGACATGACCATCCGGCTCGTCCCGCCGCGGAAGATGTCCCTCGAGGAGTGCCTCGACTTCATCATCGACGACGAGCTGGTCGAGGTGACGCCGGTCGGGATCCGGATGCGCAAGCGCGTGCTCAACGCTGACGAGCGCAACAAGCTCCGCAAACGGGCGATGGTCGGCGAGATCGGCTGACCGGCAGTCGACCTCGCCGCGCGCTCAGCTGGGTGTTGTGCTGGTGCTCTGGGCGGCGCTGCGCTCGGCAGCCTTCTTCGCCTGCTTGGCGATCACAGATGCCTTCGGCTTCTTGCCCTGGCGCTTGGGGGCACCGCGCGACTTCTCACTGGCCATGTCGTTCTCTCCTCAACGCTCGTTCCGTCAGCACGAGATTAAAACAAGTTTTGCCCGCGCGGGCCATACAGCAAACCTACGAGAAGAGTGAGCTGTATCCGTTGAGCGCCGGCTGGCCGCCGAGGTGCGCGTACAGCACCTTTGACTTCGGGTCGATCTCCTTGCGCGTGATCATGTCGATCACTCCCGCAAGCGATTTCCCTTCGTAGACCGGGTCGGTGATCATCCCCTCGAGCCTGGCGCCGCGCTTGATGGCGTCGACCGTCGCGTCGTCCGCGAGCCCGTACGTCCCGGCGTGATAGCGAGCGTCGAGGACGATCTCATCGGTCGTCAGGTCACGTCCGATGTCGATCAGAGCGGCCGTTTGCCGCGCGATGCGGGTGACCTGGTCGAGCGTCTCCTCGGGCTTCGCGGACCCGTCGATTCCGATCACCCGGCGCGGCCGCTCCTGGGCCGCGAAGCCGGCGATCATTCCGGCCTGCGTGCTCCCGGTGACGGAGCAGACGATGACCGTGTCGAAGAAGATCCCAAGCGCTCGCTCCTGATCGGCAACTTCCTGCGCCCAGTTGGCGAACCCGAGACCACCAAGCGGATGATCGGACGCACCCGCAGGGATCGGCTACGGCTTGCCTCCTGCAGCCTCGACGTCGGCAAGTGCTTGCTCCCAGCTCGCCTTGAAGCCGATGCCGAATCCCTCGGCCACCATCCTGATGTCGGCACCCAGGATGCGACTCAGCAGGATGTTGCCAACTTTGTCATAGACCGGATCGGACCAGTCGACCCAGCTCTCCTGGACGAGCACGCATTTCATGCCGACATGAGCTGCCGCCGCCGCGACCTGCCGGGTGTGATTCGACTGGACGCCGCCGATGGAGACGAGCGTGTCGCAGCCCTGCGCGAGCGCGTCAGCGACGAGGTACTCGAGCTTCCGAGTCTTGTTGCCTCCATATGCCAGCCCGCTGTTGCAGTCCTCTCGCTTCGCCCATATCTCGGCGCCGCCGAGTGATTTCGTGAGCCGGGGCAATGGATGTACGGGTGACGGGCCGAAGAGCAGTGGCTGACGCGCAAACGTGTCGAGCTTCATGAGCATCCGGAGTTTAGCTGCTGGGCAACGTCCACTCCTCAGCCGGCTTCGATAGCTGTCTTAGCGCTGAGCGGCCCCGCTCGTCATCTGATTCTCATCTGAGGCGGTTACGCGTGGCAACTCCAGGTTCCCTTGATGTGCAACGTTTGTGTGGCGCCCTGAATGGGGGTGAGCGTCGCGTCAATCGAGCCCTGAATCACATCTCCACGGTGTTGAGAAAGCGTGACTGTCCCCAGGCTCGCTGGACTGTCCTGACCTGCCAACCAACTGCTCGACGAACTGCTGATGGCAATGAGAGCTAGACCTTGGCCACCAAGTGGCAACGTGGTGCTGCCCGGGGTGCCAAGGAAGCGAAGCTGGAGGTCACCGAAGTTGACCTGACCGTTTAGCTGCGCCGGACCCGGACTCGTCGTTGCGCTACATCCCAATGTGGTGCCCTGAGCGAACGTGCCCGCGAGCGCTCCCGTCAGGACGAGTGATCCACCTGGGCCATCCGATGGCGGCGAACCAGCTGAGCATGCGGAGACGCCCAGGGCGGCAAGCAGTGCGACCCCGCGAAGCCGGAGGGAGCCGGGTGGCCGCACTCGGCTCGCGATCTTCACATCTGGCGATAGGACCACCGCGTTACCCAGGGGGAATCCACGAGCGCCGCCATTCGAGTTCCCGACCTGCGATGGACTGTCCCGTCGCGACGGACTCTGCCCTCATCGCGGCGGCAGCATCGACGTGCATCGATGACGCATCGGCGTTGACGATGGCTCGCTGCAGGACGGCTGAAGACGACACGATCTTGATTATCTGCGCGCCGTCGGGCAAAACAAAGCCACTTGACAGACATACACAAATCCGTATAGCCTGCTGACTGTCCGGGTGCTCACCCCGGAACGGCCGGAGGGGCGACCGATCACCGAACCACACGTATCGGAGGTCGCCCATCGTGGCTCAACTCAAGGCGCTCATCGACAACTGGATTCTCATCGCGCAGGGTCTGCTCGCCAGCGTTGGCGCGCTCGCGTTCCTCATCGCTTTCATGTACAAGATCGTGGCGGTCGACGCGTCGAGCGTCGCGCAGGCCAAGAAGTGGATTGGCCGCATCGTCTTCGGGACGATCGGCGTTGAGGTGGCCGGCACGCTGACACACGCGCTCATTGCCAGCGTCCCCGCAACCATTCACTGAGCGCGGTGCCGTCCATTCCGGGCATCGTGCAGACGCTGCGCGATCCGCTCGGCACCATCCTGCAGTTGCTGACGGGCGTGCTTGGACATTTCATCGCCACAGCTCGCGCAGATCTCGACACGGAACTCAGCCGGTACCTGTTCAGCACAGTCGATCCCACCAGCGCAGGCGTCCGCCCGCTCACTGCGAACCCTGCCATCGCACGCCTCAACACCTCACTGGCACTCGCCGCTGACGTGCTGGTCGGCGCGGTGTTGCTGTACGCATCGCTGCGGAGCATCTTCGAGCGATCCGTGCATGCAAGCTACGAGCTGCAGGTGGTCGTCCCGCGCGTGATGGCCGCACTGGTGATGGTGCACGGCTCGATCTACTTCATCCAGATGGCGGTGGACCTGAACAACGCCATCGGCAACGTGGCGCAGTCGCTCGGTGGTCCGCTGACGATCGACACGCTTCCCTGGTCAGCGTCGATGAGTCCGGCGACGGTCGCGCTCGTCCAGGGGTCCCAGGATCTCTTCCACGCGGTCTTCGCGATCGGCGTCGTCGTGGCCGTCGTCATCCTCGTGCTCTCGTACGTCATCCGAACAGCGATGCTCGACGTCCTCATCGTTCTCGCGCCGCTGGCCGCGCTGTGCTCGGTGCTTCCCGACACGCGTCACTTCGCGTTCACGTGGCTGCGCCTGTTCATGGTTGCCGTCTTCATGCAGGCGGTGCAGCTGATCATCCTCCGCGTTGCGGTGGCGGTCGGCTTCGGCGCCGGCAGCGGTATCGCCGAGAGCCTGTACGCGCTTGCGACGCTGTGGATCCTGATCAAGGTTCCGGGAACGCTGCACGCCGCGAGTCAGGTCGAGACGCACGCGACACGCGCGGCTCGCCACGTACAGCGCTCGGTGCATCGTGTGTTGGTGCCGGCGCACCATGCGGTCCGCCGCAGGAGTACGCCGTGATCCGCGTTGCGGTTGCGGTCACCACCGTGGTCGCCGTGGGACTCTGCGGCGGCACCGCGCTTGCCGCTCAATCAGCAGCAACCTCGGTTACCGGCGTTGCATTCGTCAAACCGCTCGCGCACTCCTGGGTCTCGCAAGGATTTGGCTGCACGAGCTATATCTTTGAGGCCGTCGACCTCGCATGCCCGGGACGCCACTGGCACTCGGGCATCGACCTGGCCGCCGGTCGCGGGACGCCGGTCATGGCGACGCTGCCCGGCGTGGCGACGGTGGTGGTCTCTGCGACCGGCTACGGACTGCACGTGATCATCGACCACGGTGGTGGTCTCAGCAGCATCTACGGGCACCTCGACACGGTCACCGTCGTGACGGGTGCCTACGTCGATGCAGCTGAAGTCATCGGCACGGTCGGTGCAACAGGCAACGCCACAGGTCCCCATCTGCACTTCGAGATACGCCGCGACGGCGTGCCCGAGGATCCGCGCCTCGATGTCGCGCTGCCATGAGGATGGTCAGCGACCGTCAGCGCAGCACGAGCAGGTCGAGCGAGGTGCTTCTGATTTCCTCGTTCGGAGTGTCCTGCGCACGTTGCGCGGCCGAGCGAAGACGCTCTTTCCCTCGAAGGAACTCGTCGTCAGTGAGGCTGCGCATCGTGGTGTCGGCGTGACGATACGTATCCAGCTGCTGCAGGAGGTCCGCGAGACTGGTCGAGTGCGTCTCACGAACCTGCTCAAGGCCGACCTGGCGGAACTCAGCCGCCGCGAACGCCTCGCACGTGTCAGCGATAGAAGGGTACGTGGCGATCACGCGAGCGGTCTCAGGGAACCACCGGACGAGTTCAATGGTGTCGAGCTTCAGTGTCCCGAACGGTTCGTATCGATCCGGAAAGCCCTGCCGGATGAGGACCGGCGCACCCGGACGGAGCACGCGGCGGATCTCGCGTGCAGCGGCGCTCAGATCTGGGATGTGGTGAATGACGAGCGAGAGCCATGCCGCATCAGCTGATGCATCCGGCAGCGGGATGCTGCTCCCACTGCCCTCGCGCACGTGAATTGCCGGGCTCTGCGGGATCTGTCCGCGCATCGCGGCCGACGGTTCGACCGCGATGATGTTGATGCCGAACCAGTCGCTGAATGCAGCCGAGAACGCTCCGGTCCCGGCGCCGATGTCCACGAGCGTCATCCCCTGCGACGGATGCAGATGTCGCCGTATCGCCTCGCGCCACTCCGCGAGTCCGTCGCGGGGGACCTCGCGTACCGCCTTGAACGCGGCAGCGGTCTGCTCGTCGTAGCTGATCCGCGCCATGCTCAGCGGGTTAGATCGTGTTGTGCGCGCCCGATGCGCCGCGTGCATCGCCCGGTGTGCTGCGCGCCTCTGCCGCCGGTGCGGTCACCCGGGTGTCGGCTGACGGCGTCGTCCGCGCCTGCTTCCAGACGACCCAGATGCGCTGCACCGCAGTCACGTTCGTCAACACCGCGAGGATCCAGAGCGCCCAGATCAGCAGCGGTGCGATAACGAGGCCGATAACGGTGATGACGACACGCTCGGGGCGTGCGAGCAATCCGCCGTCGACGGTGAAGCCGAGCGATTGCGCGCGTGCCCGCACGTACGAGACGAGCAATGAGCCGGTCAGCGCGAAGACGACGAGCATCGGCTCGAGCGTGTGATGACCGTGGAAGATGAAGTACGCGAGCAGCGCGATGGCGGTCATCGCCTCGGCGTAGCGGTCGACCGTCGAGTCGAGGAACGCGCCGTAGCGCTGTTCGCGCCCGCTGACGCGTGCGAGCGCGCCATCCAGGATGTCGAACCCGCTCGCGACGAGTAACAACAGCCCCCCTGGCAGGAGATACCCGAAGCCGACGAGCACGGCGGATCCCGCGCAGATGAGCAGACCGATCATGGTGAGCCCGTTCGGTGTGAAGCCGAGAGCACGGAGCGCCGGCACGACGCGCCGCGCTCCGGACCTAACCCAGCCCTGAAGTCTGGACGTGAACACCAGACGCCTCCATGCTCGCAGCCCGCTGGCGCGCGACGCGATACACGTCGAGCACCTCATCGACAACGTGATCCCAGTCGTACAGCTGTGCCTTCGCGAGTCCCTGTGCGCTCATGGCAGCACGGCGCGATGGATCGTCGAGGAGCGCACCCAAGGCTGCCGCCCATTCCTTGGGGTGGCGCGGTGGCACGAGCACGCCGTCGACGTCGTTCGTCACCACACTGCTGAAGCCCGGAATGGATGACGCCATCACGGGAACGCCGCTGGCCATCGCCTCGAGCAGCACGATGCCGAAGCTCTCACCGCCGGTCGCCGGCGCGCAGAAGATATCGGATGACGCGTAGTGGCGGGGCAGATCCTCTGACGACACACGACCGCAGAACTCGACGTCGCGGATGCCCATCGCCGCGACCTGGCTCTCGTACCCCCAGCGCATCGGGCCATCGCCGACGATCACCAGCCGCGCGTCGCTGCGCGCACGTCGCAGTTGCCCATACGCTTCGAGCAAAGTCGGTAAACCCTTGCGCGACTCCAGGCGTCCGACGAACAGGATCGTCGACTTCCCCGGCGTGCGCAGCTGCTCGAGCCGCGGGTGGTTGGGGTTGAACCGCGCGCAGTCGATCCCGTTCGGGACGATGCGATAGTCGCCCTCGAAGTAACGGGCGATGAAGTCGCGCGCCGGAACGCTGACCGCGATATGCGCGTGCAGCCGGTTGAAGTACCGCTTGAGGAACGGCCGGCCGTAGTAGTAGCCGAGGTTGCGACGCGACATCGCATGGAACGTCCCGACGTTGGCGCCGCTGTGAAACCGGAGCACGGTGATCGGCAGCGAAGGAACGAGTGGCTCGTGATAGTGCACAACGTCGAACGCGTTCTCGTCGAGCAGCGCGCGCACGCGTCGGACGAGGTGGAACGACAGCGCAATCCGCGCCACCGAGCCGTTGGTCCGCACCGGTACGGACCGGCCGATGCGCACATACCCGGGGATGCCGTGATCGTCACCCACACGGCTCGACGGCGCGAGGACGGTGACATCGTGGCCGCGCGCCCGGAGCTTGTCCGAGAGATGCCGCACATGCTCCGTCACACCGCCGGGATGCATGAAGTCATAGGGGGAGACCAGGCAGATCTTCATCGCGTCGCGGCCGCCCAGATGGGGTCGAGGACGTGCCACTGCTCGGGATGGTTCCGGATCGCCCGCTCGAAGATGCGCAGCAACACCTCCGCAGTCTTGCGCACCTCGGCGTCCCTTGGTTGATCCACCACATATCGGACCTCCGGGTAGACCACCGCGTGGACCCGATACTTGTCGCGGAACAACAGGATCGGGACCACCGCTGCCCCGGACCGAATCGCGATCTCGACCGCCCCGATCGGGATGGGCGCCGGCTTGCCGAAGAAGTCGAGCGGCTCGCCGTTGCCGATGAGGTCCCGGTCGAGCGCCATCGCAACGACGCCGCCCGAGCGCAGCACCTTGTAGACCTCGCGCATCGAGTTGGCGCCAAGACGCCGGGCCACCTGCACGTCGCCCTCGCGCATCGCCTGGGTGTCGATCGGAATGATCTGCACGCCCTGCGCGCGCCGTGCGCCGACCACTCGCTCGAAGAGTTGCGGCGGACGCAGCACCTCGGCGAGCAACGCCATCTTGTGGCCCATCTTGTTCCAGCCGGCGAGACCGACCTCCCAGGAGCCGAAATGCATGGAGGCGACGACGACACCGTTGCCACGGGCGATCGCGTCGGTGAAGTGATAGAGGTCGTCGATGTCGATGCGCGACGGCAGGTCCGTTCGCCGCGACGACATCTCCATGACGTCCACCCAGCAGTGCGTGAGGTTGCGCAGGTTGCGGCGCACGAGGTGCTCGAGCGGCCGGCGGCTGATGTTGGGGAGCACGTGGCGCAGGTTGTCGCGCAGCCCGTCGAAGCGCGAGGGCACGGTGGCGAGCAGCGCGTCGGCGGCGCGATCGCCAAGCCAGTACGACACCCGCTGCGGCAGCAGTCCCACGAGGGTCTCCGCGCCGCGATAGGCGTAGTACGGCAGCATCCGATCCCGCTCTGGCGCCTGGAGCGCGCTGCTCTTCAGCGCCACGTCGCCGGCTTGCACCAATGCTGTCGGCTCCCGTTCGCTCAGCTGATTAATTCGTCGCGGGTGTGGCGGGTTCCGCCTCCGATGACTCGGCCAGCACCTCTGCGACACGGCCATTGTGCCGCCCCACAGCGTTCTCCTCACCGACGCCGGCGATGTACTCCTCGGTGGCGCGATGCGCCTCGTCGTCCGAGACCTGCTTGGGCGGCGACTTCATGAAGTACGAGGCAGGTCCTTCGAGCGTGCCGCTGAGCCCGCGGTCGAGGCCGAGCTTGCAGCAACGCACGGCGTCGATGACGATGCCGGCGCTGTTCGGCGAGTCATGGACTTCGAGCTTCAACTCGACGTTCAGGGGTACGTCGCCGAAGGACTTGCCCTCGAGGCGGATGAACGCCCACTTGCGGTCGTTGAGCCACGGCACGTAGTCCGACGGACCGATGTGGATGTGGTCCTTCTGGAGTGGCGTCTCGAGTTGCGACTGCACGCTGTTGGTCTTGCTGATCTTCTTGCTCATCAATCGCTCGCGCTCGAGCATGTTGAGGAAGTCGGTGTTGCCACCGAAGTTGAGCTGATACGTGTTCTGGATCTCGACACCGCGATCCTGGAAGAGGTGGGTCAGCACGCGATGCACGATGGTCGCGCCGACCTGCGACTTGATGTCGTCACCGATGATCGGTACGCCGGCCTTGCGGAAGCGCGCCTGCCAGTAGTCCTCACGGGCGATGAACACCGGCATGCAGTTGACCATCGCGCACGGCGCCTCGAGGATCTGCTCGGTGTACCAACGTGTTGCCGCCTCGCTGCCGACGGGCAGGTAGTTGACGACGACGTCGGTGCCGGTGTCCTTGAGGACCTGGGCAATGTCAACGGTGGAGCCCGGCGCCTTGGTGATGACCTCGGAGAGATACTTGCCCAGACCGTCGTGGGTCATGCCGCGCTGGACCGGGATGTTCAACTTCGGCACGTCGCTGAACTTCACTGTGTTGTTCAGGCCGCTGAAGATCGCTTCCGACAGATCCTTGCCGACCTTCTCCTTGTCGATGTCGAACGCCGCGGAGATCTCGACATCGGAGATGTGGTAGCCGCCGAGGTTCACGTGCATGAGACCAGGCACGCGGTCATTCGGATCGGCGTGCTTGTAGTACTCGAGCCCCTGGATGAACGACGAGGCGCAGTTGCCCACGCCGATGATCGCGACTCTGACTTTCTTGCTCACGACGCGCCCTCGTGTACCGGTGTTGTTGATGTGAGCTCGGCAGGCATTCCAGCGACGGAGATGAGCCGAGCGAAACTCTTGAAATGGGAGGCGATTGCCTCGCGGTCGAGACGGCAGAAGACCTCGCGCCCGTCACGCCGAGTGCGGATCACCTCTGCCTTGCGCAGGATGCGCAGGTGCCAGCTCATGCGCGGCTGGCTGACCTGGCAGTACTCGGCGAGCTCGGAGACACGCATCTCCGACGTTGCCGCAAGCCGCTCGACGATGAGCAGCCGGGTCGGGTTCGCGAGTCCCTCGAAGTGGACCGAGAGATCGCTCGCGCCGATGGCGATGCTGCCCGGCAGCGCGCGGCGCGGGGGCCGGACGGGGGCGTCAGGGACCATCAGTTATAACCCATAAAGGAATCTTTCATAAAGGATCGCTTATGAATGCTAGACCGTCAGGGGTGCTGTGCGCAAGACCCCTCGGTCAGACGCCCGGGTCGCCCTCGTCGTCAGGTGCGACGGACGGTTCCTCCGAACTGGCGGTTGTGACGGGGGCCGGAGGATCCGACTCGCCTGGCGTAGGGTCGCCGCCAGGAGCATCGCCTCCGGCAGCCGCTGCTCGTGCCGCGGCTATCTCGCGCTGCTCAGCGCGGGTCCTGCCTTCGTAGGAAGGCAGGATCGCGGCCAGCAAGGCAAGGATCACGGCGCACACGACGATCACGACGATGAACCCGACGATGGCCAGTCCGATCCCGGCGAGCACGGTCCCGATATCCAGAAGCACCCGGGAAGGATGGCAGGCAGGGCTACGATCGATCCGATGACCGCCATGCCGAGCCCCACCGAGCTGCCGCCGGAGCTCGTCGAGCGTCGCGGGAAGATCGTTTTCCGGGCCCGGCGTCCGGTTGCGCTCGTGCTGCCCCTGATGGCCGTGACGGAGGTCGCCGGCGTGATCTGCCTGCTCATCGGCGGCACGATCGGCTGGTTCATCATGGCCGCCCCGGTGATCGGACTCGGGATGACGACCTTGGTGGTCCGGCCCGCACTCGAGCTGACGCGAGACGGGCTCGTCCTTCGCCAGTACCCCTACAGCAGCATCACGAAGTGGGACGTCATCGAGTCCGTGGGGGTGGTGAAGGCCGGGAACCGAACCATCCTCGGCTACAAGCTGGTCGAAGGCACCCAGCCGCCCCGGCACCAACCGGCACGCACGTTGCTGGTCGCGATCAACTCGCCCTACGACGGCGGCTGGTTCGCTGACTCTCTGGCGGGAGGCCCGGAGGCGGCTCGCGCCGTGGTGCAGCGCTACCTCGACGATCCCGCGCTGCGCGAGATGCTTCCGGTCACGCGCCGCTGAGGCAGCAGCGCGCCCGTATCCTTACGGTTCGCCGCGCTCGCCGCGGCACTCGCGGCGGCCCAGGGTAGCCAAGTGGTCAAGGCAGCGGTCTGTAAAACCGTGTACCGATGGTTCGACTCCATCCCCTGGGACCACGCGCCGTTTTAACGCGGAGAACGGCTACTCAACAGGAGCACGCACGGCAGTAGGGGTTGCGGGTCGACGGCCACCGCAGTGACCGTCTCAGCGACAAACGCACGACGCGTCGCATCGTCGAGTCCCGCGACGAACGGCGCCAGGTGTGCCATCCCGATCCGACTGGCGACGATCTCATCTGGCGCGCGGACCCCCGTTTCTACCACGCGCTCGCTGATGCTGATCTCGGCAAGACCCGCGCGATTCGCGCACTCCCGCAGTTTCGCGGTCGTGTTCGATATCGGTTCGAGCTCGCGCTTGAGGCGCTTGTACCAGTCGGGCCGAACATATCCGTAGCGCTCCGCCACTGCGTCCACAACGTCCTTCGAGGTGTTCGCCGGAGCTGCAGCGAACAGCCCCACGACGACAGCACCTCCCTCGCGAACGACGCGTCGGGCCTCGACCAGCGCTCGCACCGGATCGGCCACGTGCGAGATGGCAAAAGCCGCGATCGCCCCGTCGAACGTCGCAGGTTCGAACGGCAGCGCGAGCAGATCGCCGCGCACGGCGTCCAGTCCATTCGCGCGCATGTGCTCGACCATGTCGTCGGCAGCATCGACCGCCGTGACCCGACCGCCAAGCCGAAGCACGGCGCGAGAGACCGCGCCGGTCCCGGCGCCGAGGTCGACAACATGCTGCTCTGCAACGCCATCGGGATACACGCCGACCACCGCCTCCGCGAGACGGTCGTACATCCTCGATGGACCGCCGGCCCACGCGCGAGCCATTCCTTCGTAGGCGGCACTCGCTTCACTCATCGCTTCGTCCGCCCTACAGCGTCAGCACGACCTTCAACGCCTCCCGCCGGTCGAACAACTCGTAGCCGCGCACCGCATCGTCCAACCCCATGCGATGCGAAATGATCGTCTCGGGATGCGCGGTCCCCTCCGCCAGCACCGCCAGCGCATCGTCCCAGCGCCCGACGATGTTCGCCGTCCCGCAGAACTTCAATGTCACCGCCTTGAGGAAGGTGGTGTTGAGCGGGAGCACGAGCTCCTGATCGCTGTGGACCCCCATCACGCTGATCCGTCCGCCCGCGCGAGCAATGTCGATGCAGTCGAGCAACGCGGGAGCGAGCCCGACGCACTCCAGCACCGCGTCAGCCCCGCGGCCTCCGGTCTGGTCCTGGATGAAGCTCGGCGCATGCACCGCATTCGCATCCACCGGGATGGCACCGAAGCTCTGCGCCATCTCGAGCCGCTGCGAGACCGTGTCCACCGCGTAGATCGCCGCCGGCCCGAACTGCTGCGCGGCGAGGATGGACATGAGCCCGACGGGGCCACACCCCACCACCGCAGCCACGTCGCCCGGCTCTATCCGCGCCTCGATCGCGCAGTCGTAGCCCGTCGTGAAGATGTCGCCGACGAAGATCCCCTGCTCGTCGGTCAGCGAGGCATCCAGCGCGTGCAGGACGAGATCGGCCGTCGGCACACGAACGTACTCGGCCTGCGCGCCGGCGATGTCCCCGAAGAATGACCCGTACCCGAAGACGCGCTGATCGGGACAGCGACTGAAGGAGCGGCGCTCGCAGTACCAGCAGGCGCCGCACGGGATCGTGAACGAGCCGACTACGCGATCTCCGTCGGCGAACCGGCGCACCTCACCGCCGACCGCTTCGACGACGCCCACGAACTCGTGACCCAGGATGCCACCCGGGCTCATTCCCGGAATGCGGCCGTGGACGACATGCAGGTCGCTCCCGCAGATTGCCGTCTTCGTCACCCGCACGAGGGCGTCCGTCGGCTCCTCGATGGTGGGCCTGGGCACGTCGACCAGCTCGACCGACCCGAAATCCTTGAAGACCAGGGCGCGCACGACTAGCGGGTCTCTTCCTCGGCGGCGCGACGCTGAATGACGCGGTCGCGCAACTCGTCCTCGAGATCTCCCGCTTTCTCCGCGTCCCGGCGCAGCCAGAATGGGATGCGCTCCGGCTCGCCGGCTGCGAGCGCTTTCGCCTGAGCGTCGAGGTAGACACGCAGCGCGGTGTCGACTGCAGTCGCAAGGTCGGTCCCGTTCGACGTGAGCGGCGAGACGAGATCAGCAGCGACCACGACGGTATTCGTGGGCGCAGGCGGGGGCTTGGCACCGAAAAGCCTCCCAAGCCACGACATGCGCCGAGTGTACGCAGTCTCGCGCGCGTCCCTCAGCGCGACGCCGCTGCGCGGTATCGTGCGCGGGTGGCCACGATCGCATTGCACCCCCATCTGGAGTGGACCGGCGACCCGGAGGCCGATCGGCTGGTCAGCGAAAGTCCCACGGCGCTGCTGATCGGATTCTGCCTCGACCAGCAGGTGCCGATCGAGTGGGCATTTCTCGGGCCACTGCGCATGCAGGAGCGCCTCGGGACGTTCGACGCCTCGAAGATCGCCTCGATGGATCCGACCACGGTGGTGGCGGCCTTCGTCAAGCCACCGGCGCTCCACAGGTTCCCGGCGAGCATGGCCCGTCGCGTCTACGGCCTCTGTCAGATCATTGCCGACGAGTACGGCGGCGATCCCACCCGGATCTGGACGGAAGCCAAGGACGCCAAGGAGCTCCAGAAACGATTCGCCGCACTTCCCGGCTTCGGTGTCGCCAAGGCTCGCGTGATGGTGGGCGTCGTCGCCAAGCATCTCGGCGCCCGCCCCGCGGGTTGGGAGACGGTCGCACCGGACTGGCCGACCCTCGCCGACGTCAGCACCGTCGCGGAGCGCGAGGCGTACCAAACCCAGAAGCGCGCCTTCAAAGCCGCGATGCGTGCCGAGGCGGCCGCGAAAGCACCGGCGAAGCCGAAGGCGAAGCCGGCCGCGAAGAAGAAGACGGCGAAACCGGTGAGCCGTGGCCGGCGCTGAGATCACCGTCTTCGAGGACGGTGGCGTTCGGATCGTCAAGGTCGGCCCGATGGGGCCCTACAGCAACAACGCCTACATCGTGCGCGACGTCGCTGCCGGTGAAGCGCTGCTCGTCGACATGCCGCTCGACGAAGGACCACTGCTCGATGCGATCGCTGCCGAGGGCGGGATCAACACGGTGATTGCGACGCACTGGCATCCGGACCACTGGATGACGTACGACGCGGTCCGCGCCGCCACCGGCGCCCCCGTCCTGGTTGGAGCTGTGGAGGTCAAGATCCCCGAGGCACGCATCGACGGCCGCCTCGACGACGGCGCAGAGGTCAAGGTCGGCGCGGCACGGATCACGGTGCTCCACACCCCGGGGCACACGCCCGGCAGCATCTCGCTTCGCGTCGGACGCGCAGTGATTACCGGCGACACGCTCTTCAACGGCGGCCCGGGCAAGACGGCCGCCAAAGGCGACCTCGAGACGCTCATCGAGAGCATCACCGCAAAGCTGCTCCCACTACCCGAGGAGACGGTGGTCATGCCCGGGCACGGGGTGAACACCACCATCGCCGACAGCCGGACAGGGGTCGCCGCATACAACCGCCATCCCAAACCCGCCGGCTACTTCGGCGACGTCGCGTGGGGTGACTGACCCGGCGCCACAACCCGTCGCCGCGGCCATCAACGGGGCTGAAGGCCTGCGCCTCTCGACCGGCCGGGGTCGCTGGGTCCTCACGGCCACCGTGCTCGGCAGCGCGATGTCCCAGCTGGACGGCAGCGTCGTGGGCATCGCACAGCCGGCGATCGGCAAGGACTTCCACGCCACGATCGCGGGACTCCAGTGGGTGTCGGTCGGCTACCTCCTGTCGCTGGCGGGGTTGATCCTGCTGTCAGGTGGTCTGAGCGATCGCTACGGTCGCCGCCGCCTCTTCATGCTCGGCGTGATCTGGTTCGCGGTGGCGTCGCTCATCTGCGCGACGGCGCCGAGCATCGAATGGCTGATCGCAGCCCGCGCGTTGCAGGGTGTGGGCGGCGCGCTGCTGACGCCTGGGAGCCTCGCCATCCTCGAGGCATCGTTCGCGCCGGGCGAGCGTGGCCGGGTGATCGGTGCATGGTCCGGCCTGGGCGGCGTTGCCACGGCGCTCGGGCCGTTCGTGGGCGGCTTCCTCATCTCGGCCGTCTCCTGGCGGCTCATCTTCCTGATCAACGCCCCGATCGCGGTGGCGGTGATCTGGATCTCGCTCCGCCATGTCCCGGAGTCTGGCGACCCCGGAGCCTCGGGCTCCATCGATTTCGCCGGAAGCGCCCTGACGATCACGGCGCTCGTCGGCATCTCCTTCGGGCTCATCCAGGGAACGGCGGGAAGCTGGACGTCGCCGGTCGTCGTCGGTGCTCTGGTAATCGGCATCGTGGCGCTGCTCGTGTTCATCGTGGTCGAGCTGCGAGCTCGCGCTCCGATCGTGCCACTTGCGATCTTCCGCTCCCTGCAGTTCAGCGCCACCAACATTGAGACGCTGCTCATCTACGGGATGCTCGGCGGAGTGTTCTTCCTGCTGCCCATCGAGCTCCAGCAGGTCTCGGGATACAGCCCGACGCTCGCGGGAGCGTCACTGCTTCCGGCGACGGGGTTGATGTTCCTGCTCTCCGCGAGGTCAGGAGCGCTGTCGGCTCGCATCGGGCCACGTCTGCAAATGTCGGTCGGCCCATTGCTGATGGCGGCGGGGATGCTCATGTATGCGCGCATCGATGCATCGGGCAATTACCTCCTCGAAGTCCTGCCGGCTGTGCTGCTCTTCGGATTGGGGCTGTCAATCCTGGTGGCACCGCTGACCGCGACGGCCCTGTCCTCGGCACCGCCTGAACGCACCGGCCTCGCTTCCGCCGTCAACAACACCGTCGCTCGGACCGGCAGCCTCCTCGCGGTGGCATGCCTCCCCGCGCTTGCCGGTATCACCGGCGATAGTTATCTGCATCCCGCGGTCTTCGAGTCGGGCTTCCAACGCGCTGCAGTGATTGCGGCCGTGGTCTGCGCCGGGGCCGGGTTGTTCGCTGCCGCAACGATCCGCAATCCTCGCGCGCCGAAGGCTCCGCATCCGCTGCTTGAGGGCCAGTATCACTGCGATCTCGACGCGACGCCGTTGCGCACCGAGGCGCAGCGCAGTTAGACGCGCCTCGTCGCCGGTTGCGCGTTTTCAGTAACGCACCAACGACAGACCGAATGGTCGGCGCGATTGTGGTTAGCCTGACGGTGGACTCTTCCACACACTTTGCCGACCCACCAGGGGAGACAACATCAAGACTCGCACCGTTCCGCGCCGGTCGCTCGCAACACTTGCGGGTGCGGCATTGCTGGGCACAACATTCGCAATCTCGACTCCCGCGATCTCTGCGTCGGCAGCTGCGGGACCGTTCACCTGCGCGCCGGGCTTCTACCAGGTGATCAGCGGGCAGCTCAACCTGCTCAATCCGGTGACCGCGACGTATACACAGATCGGGACTGCGCAGCCGTCGTACAACGCCATGGGCTACAACGTCCTCGACAACTATCTCTACGCGATGAGCACTGCGTCGGGAAACCTGGGTGACCTCCTTCGCATCGCGAACGACGGCTCCATCACCGATCTCGGGCTTCCCACGGGGCTGCCGGCCGCAAGCTACGTCGCCGGTGACTTCGACAACCACGGGCATTTGATCATTCGCAGCAGCGCGACATTGTGGTACTCGATCGACGTCGCCACGAACATCGCAACGCCGTTGACCATCACCGGCGCCGCAGACGCCGGGAATGACATTGTGTGGATTGGCGCCGTGATGTATGAGTTGAACGGTACGACGCTGTATGCAGTCGACCTCAGCGACGATATTGCCACCAGCGCAACTGTGTCGGGCATCGTCAGTGGGAGCTTCGGCGCAGCCTGGTCGGACAATCCCAACGAGCTGTACTTCAGCGACAACAGCACAGGCCACATCTACAAGATCACCGGGTTCACCGGTGCGTCGCCTGTCGGGACACTCGCACTCACCGGTACCGTGACGGGTAACAACGACGGCGCAGCCTGCAAGAACGCGGACAGTCCGTTCAATCTCCCTGTCGCGAACAACGACACATACGCAGTCACCAGTGATGTCCCGCTGAGTCAAAGCGCTACCGGTGGTGTGCTCAGCAATGACGTGGGAACGGGCCTCACCGCGATTCTCGGGACCCTCCCGGCGCATGGCAGCCTCACGCTGAACGCAGACGGGTCGTTCCTCTACACGCCGAATTCTGGATTCTTCGGCACTGACACGTTCACGTACTCCGTGCAGGACGAATTCGGCCGGGACTCCGCCGCAGATGCGACGGTGACGCTGAACGTCAGCCTCCCGGCCGCGCCGGCTGCAGCCAATGACTCATATACGACCACGGCGAACACCGCACTCAACCAGGCCGCAGTGGGTGGCGTGCTCAGCAACGACACCGGTGCCGGTATCACCGTGACCGGCCACACGCCTCCGGCGCGCGGCACGATCACACTCAACGCAAACGGCTCATTCCTGTACACGCCCAACACCGGGTACTCGGGGACCGACAACCTCAACTACACAATCACCGACGCGTTCGCGCGCACGTCGTCGGCGATCATCACGCTCACCATCAACCCGGTCGCGGCGAACGTGACCGGCTCGGGCACCGGTCCGTCGGCGTTCAACGTGACGCCCCCGGCACCGACCGGCGTCGGCCCCTTCACATACACCCTGACAACGACGCCCCCGGTGGGCGACGGCACGGCCTCGATGGATCCAACGACCGGCGTGATCACGTTCACTCCTGCGGCCGGTTTCAGCGGCGCCGTACCGACATTCCACTACGTCGTCACTGACGTCTCGGCACTGACGAGCGCACCGGCATCCATCGACCTCACCGTCAACGAGCCTGCGGCACCGGATGCGGTCAACGACACCTATACGACCACCGCCGGCGTGGCGATCAATCAGGTCGCTGCAGGTGGCCTGCTCAGCAATGACAGCGGTACCGGTCTGACGGTCACGGGCCACACGACGCCCGCACACGGCACGGTCACCACCACAGCGATCGGTTCGTTCGTGTACACGCCGGCGGCGGGATATTCGGGTCCGGACAGCTTCGGCTACACCGACACCGACGCATACGGACGTACGTCGAGCGCAACGGCGTCGATCACCATCGATCCCGTCGCGATGAACGTCACCGGATCAGGACCTGGGCCGGGAGCGATCAATGCAACTCCGCCGGCCCCAAACGGTACCGGTCCATTCACGTACACGCTGACATCCCTGCCGCCTGCCGGTGACGGCACCGCCTCGATGGACCCGACGACGGGGGTGATCACGTTCACGCCGCACGCCGGATTCCACGGCACCGTTCCGACCTTCACGTACACAGTCACCGACGCGTCTGCCGATGTCAGCGCTCCCGCCACCATCGACCTGACGGTCGGGCTCCCCTCGCCACCGGCTGCCAACAACGTCAGCGGCACCACGCCGGCCGATATCGCGATCACGCTGACGCCCACCGCGCCGACGGGTGTCGGACCATTCACCTTCGCGCTTGCGACAACGCCGTCGGCAAGCGACGGCGTCGCAACCATTGATCCGAGCACCGGCGCGGTGACGTTCACTCCAGCGCATGGGTTCAGCGGCATCGTCCCGTCGTTCACCTACACGGCCACTGATGTCGACGACCAGGTGTCGGCGCCCGCCGACGTCTCCATCGACGTGACGCCACTCGATGCACCGGCATCAGGCAAGGGTCCCATCGGTGAGCCGATCACCGTCCAGCCACCTGCGCCCGTCGGCACCGGACCGTTCACCTACAGGCTCGTCCCCGGCTCGCTGCCACCCGCAGCTGATGGCACCGTGACGATCAATCCGAGCACGGGGGCGATCACGTTCACACCGGCGCCAGGATTCACCGGCACGACGACGGTCGAGTACACCGTCACCGACGGCGACGGGCTCACGTCGCCTGCCGCAGTCGTGACGTTCGACGTCGCGGGCGCTGCGACGACGGTCCCGAGCACCGGTGCCGTGGAGGCCCCGATGCTGGCGGGCTTCCTGCTCGTGATGCTGGGACTGCTCCTCATCGCCGGCGCGGTGGTCAGGCGCACGAGGATCTTCACGACACGGTTACCGCTGGGCGGATAGTGCGTCCGCGATCGCGGCCCTCGGGGGCTGCAATCGGGTTGCAAACTCCGGCTCCGAGTATGCACTCGAGCGTCATCTGACGACGCGAGAGCATGCGACTGGAGACGGAACACATGACAACAGGCATCGCAGCGGAACAGAAGACACTGGCGGAGGCGGATGAGGTCCGTACCTTCGAGAAGGGACGGCTGGAGCTCGTGGAAATCGGCGGCGGCGTCGTCGGACGGTTGACACTCGAACCGGGTTGGCGCTGGTCATCGCACGTCAAGCCCCTCGCAGGGACGGACCTGTGTAAAGCACCGCACTTCCAGTACCACGCGTCCGGGACGCTGCACGTCGTCATGGCTGACGGCGCCGAATTCGACGCACACCAGGGCGACATCACGGCGCTGCCGTCAGGACACGATGCCTGGGTCGTGGGCGACGAGCAGGTGGTCCTCATCGACTGGAACGGGACGAGCAACTACGCCAACGGCTGAGCCGCGCTGAGCCCTGCGTCCCGAGCCCACGACCCGTATCGTTACGGGCGTGGGCGGAGGAGCGGGAGCCTTGCGCGTACATGTCATCGGCACCTTGCGTGTCGAAGGATTCGCCGAGCACGAGCTCGGCAGCCGTAAAGCGAGGACGACGCTCCGCCTGCTCGCGATCGCCGCGGGAGCAGCGGTGAGCACCGATCGCATCGCTGCCGTGCTGTGGGGTGACGATGAACAGCCGCGCGATCCCGCTGCACAAGTGGCGGTGATCGTCAGCAGGCTGCGCCGGGTGCTCGGAGCCACACGTCTGACTCACGGTGATGGCGGCTACACGCTCCATGTCGACTGGCTCGACCTCACCGCGGCCGCGGAGCTCGTCGCAGAGGCGGAGCGACGCCTCGCTGAGCGCCATGCGGCAGCGGCGCTTGCGGCGGCGCTCGCTGCGAGAGGGTTGCTCGCGGTCCCGCTTTCGGACGACGACGTCTGGCAGGAACATGAACGCCTCGCCGTCGGCCGTCTGGCGGGAAGGTCGGAGCGTCTGGCGTCGCGCGCGGCGCTGCTGGCCGGTGACCTCGCCACGGGAGTCGAAGCTGCCGAGCAGTTGCTTGCGCTCGACCCGTATGACGAGGAGGCACTTCGCCTGGCGATGGCCGGTCTGAGCGCACAGGGGCGCGCGTCGTCAGCGCTGGCGTTGCACGAGCGGATCCGTTCGCGACTTGCCGACGACCTCGGGGTCTCGCCATCGCCGGAGACGGACGCGGCGCATCGTGCGGTGTTGAAAGGGCTCCCGATCGCCGAGATCGAGGTGGCGCCGCGGGTTCGGCGCGAATCCGGCGCCGGTACCGAGCAGCTCCTCGACCGCTCGAGCCACCTGGTCGCGCTCCATCGACTGTTCGACATCGCCGCGAGCACAGCACCGACCGTCGCTGTCGTCGAAGGCGAACCTGGCGCAGGCAAGACGGCTCTGGCGAAGACGTGGATCGGCACTCTCGACTCGAGCGTGCGTGTGCTCGAGACTCGCTGCGATCAACTGAGCCGGATGCTGCCGCTGCAACCGGCGGTGCTCATGCTCCGCTCATTCCTCCGCGGCGCGGGTTCGACGGATGCGCTCGCACTCCTCGGCGATGATGCTGCGCTGCTCGAACCGGTGCTTGACTGGCACGTGAGCGCGGGTGCGGTCGACCGCGACACCTTTCAGATGCTCGCATCGTCCCCGGCAGGCATCGCGATGCTGTTTGCAGCGCTGACCCGGGTGGTTGTTCGCGCATGCTCGGGCCCGAGCGTGCTCTTCATCGACGATGCGCAGCGAGCGGACCCGCTGACATCCGACTGGATCGACAGCCTTGCGCGCATGCCGGATCTGCCCCTGCTCATCCTCCTCACACGACGCACGGGCGAGGGCCATGTCCCGGAGCACGCGGAGACCATCACGGTGTCGCCGCTCTCGCTCGAAGCGACGGCGCTGATGGTCGGCAGTGACAGGGCGCTGGCTCTCCACGAGCGCACCGGTGGCAACCCGCTCTTCCTCTCCGCGCTCGCCCGGTCCGACACCGATCTCGCGCTGCCCGATTCGGTGCAGAGTGCCGTGCTCGAACGTTGCGCAGGTGCGGGAGGCGACGCTGCCGTGCTGCGAGATACGGCAGTGCTTGGCACCAACGTGGATGTCGATCTCGTGGCACAGGTACTGCGCATGGATCCGATTGCCCTGGTCCGCGTGCTCGAGCACGGCATCCGACTCCATCTGCTCGAGGAGCGTGATGGGGTGTTCGTGTACCGGCACGAGATCGTCCGCGAGGCACTCGAGCTTTCCGTCGGCTCGCCTCGCCGTGCGCAGCTGCATCGCGAAGCTGCCCGCGCGCTGACGGTACAGCCGGGTGCCGACCCGATGTTGATCGCGCACCACGCGCGTTTGAGCGGCGCGGCCGGTCTCGCGAGCGACGCTCTCACCGCGGCAAGCGGAATCGCGGCGGGTCGTTTCGATTACCCGACCGCGCTGCAGCTTGCTGATGAGGCGATCGTCGCCTCGGATACCACGGACGCGCGCCTGCGGCGTGCGAGCGTGCTGCTTGCGATGACCCGGTACGAGGACGCGCGCACCGACGCGGAGGTCGCTGTCGCCCACGGTGATCAGTTGCGCGCGTACGAGGTCGCCGGGGCGATCGCCTATTACTGCCGTGATTTCGGCCGCGCTGCGATTGCAGGCTCGGCGTTGCTCGCGAACGCTGAAACGCACGAGCAGGAGGTACAGGGCCACGTCATCCAGGCGCGCGCGCTGCATGCCGAGGGCGACATGCGTGGTGCCGAGCACCACATCACATCGGCGATGAGCATCTGCAAGCGGTACCGCATCCGTCAGCCCACCGCGGTGTTCGCCTGGTTCAAGGTGCAGGCAGGCGACCCCGCCGCCGCCATCGCGGCCATCGAGTCGAGCACGCTTGGCACACGCGAGACTGCGTCCACCATCTACACGCCCGCGCACGCTCATTTCATCTATGGCTATGCGCTCGCGACGTGCGGACGCGCCGGCGAGTCGCTGCGCGTGCTCGAACGCGCGTCGGAGGAAGCGCACCATCGCGGACTCGTCCGCTACGGGTCGCTGGGAACCAACATGAGCTCCTGGGTACTGCGCAACGTCGGTGAGTCACAACGTGCGCGAGAGTGCAACCACAGTGCACGAGAGAGCGCCCGGGCTACCGGCTATCCGGAGCTCGAGATGTACGCCGTGCTCGACCTCTGCGACGACGATCTCGCGTCGGGCGACACGGATGCAGCGTCAGGTCACTTGGCGGAGGCACGCGAGCTGATGCGGGAGACGTACGCATACCGGTGGCGGCACGCCTTGCGGGTGGTGTTCCTCGAGGGCCGGCTCGCGCTGCAGCGCGGGCTGCCGGACGTGGCGCTTGCCGCCGCAGACACGCTGGCGCTCGAGGCGGGAGCGCGACGTGCACCGCGATACGCGGCGCTCGGCACGGCGCTTGCGATGCACGCACGGGCGTCACGCCGCGAAGCACCCACCGATGTGGCGGTGCACGCGCTCAGCGAGCAGCTCGCGACGATAGCCGGTGTGGAAGCGTGGTGGATCCTCGGAGAGGTCGGCGCCTCGGGGCATTCGCCACTCGCCTCCGAGCTCGCGTCGCAGCATCGCGATCGGCTGGCGGAGCGCCTCGATCCACCGATGCGTGCGACGTTCCTCGCGCATGCCGAGCGCCGGTTCAGATGATCTGCAGCGCCTCGTCGAGGCGATCGCTCCACCATCCGAACTCGGCCTCATCGTCATTCTTCGACCAGCCGAGCTGCACGAAGGCGCCGGCGAGTGCGGGACGCAGTTGCGCCGTCCACCATGACGACGTGTCGACGCCGGCGGCTTCCAGCGCGCGCCTGTACGTCGCGAGCGTGTCCTCCTTGCTTTCCGGCAGTCGATCGCAGTTGACCGCGAGATACCAGGCGACGTCGACGAGCGGAGCCCCTGCGCCGCAGCGGTCCCAATCGAGGAGCAGCGTCGTGACGCCCGACGATCCCAGGTTGCCGAGCTTCCAGTCTCCGTGCAGGAGCGTCGCCGGCCCGACCGACAAAGCGTCCACCAGTGGCGACGGATCGCGTGCAAGGTCCAGCAGGATCTCGCTCTGCCTGGGGTGGCGCTTCGCCATCACCTGCCACCCGTTCGCGACCGCGGGCGGCACAGGGTCCCTCCCGCCGCGTTCCGCTTCGATGGCGGCCATCGCGGGCGTCAGCATCACGAAGTGATGAGCGACCGGGAAGAACTCCTCGACGACCTCAAACCCAGCGAATGTCGCGTGCATCAGCGCCATGTGCTCGAGGAATCGCGTGTGCTGTTCGAGGGGAATCGGCCCAGTCCCGGCGGGGACGAGATCCGCTGAAACGTCGCGCATCAGGAATGCGCCGCCGCGGTGTCCGCGCTCGGACGTGTACGGGGCGCACGCGACGATGCAGTGATCGATCGCCCCGGGCAGCGGATCGAGGACACCCGACCGGAAGAGCGTGAGCTGCCGGCAGTGCAGGTCGCCGGTGGCCCGCATGATCCAGTCGTCGTCCACGGACGTGTACTTGACGACACAGCGCTCGCCCGCGATTGTCACGCGCTCGAGGCGACTCCCGGAAAGCGAGTCGCTCGTCTTCCAGACGTGGCGGTCCGTGGCATCAACGAGCATCTCGCCGACGGAGGACGCTTCGCGCACGCGCCGCATTCCAACAGCCTCAACCGACGAGCGCGGCATCCGCCATCTCGGCCTGCAGCGCCGCTCCCCACCTCCCGCCGCACCAGGCGACGTCGCGCTCGATCAGCCCGTCGCGGAGCGTCAGCACGTGAGCCTGGTGGCACATGTGAGGCTCGCCTCCCTCCTCCCACGTCAGTACGAACCGCAGCAGCGCGCCTCCCGAAATCTCGGTCACGCTGAGATCCTCGAACCGACCAGGATCCGCATACCAGCGCGCCAACTCGGACTTGACGTTCTCGGAACCGCTGACAAGGTACCGCCAGTTCGGGACCGTCGCATCGAGGACGGCGTCGGGCGCAAACACGGACGAACCAGGGATCTCAGCTTGTTCGATGGCTTGAACGAAGCGGTCAATGGCGGTGGTCATGGCAGCGGCTCCTTCAGCTTGGGCCCACACATCGGGCGTTGCGAGCCCGAGAATGGTCGGCAGCATTTGCAGAACGATTGCACTGCCGCCGTGCGCGCCGTACCCGCACGGGGAGTCGAACCCCGGTTACCACCTTGAAAGGGTGGTGTCCTAACCGCTAGACGATGCGGGCGCGAGGGCCAATCTTAGGTTCGGGCAGGCAACCCGTCGCGTGTTGCGAAGTGACCGGAGCACGCCGGTATACTCGCGCCATGCCTGTTCGCGAGATCGTCGGCAAAGTCCTCGGGTTCGGCCTCGTCGCCTTGGCGCTGATCATCGGCGGTGTCCTCGACCTGGTCGGCGGACACGTCTACAACGACTACCTCAACGCCGCCCTCGGCATCATCCTGATCCTGATGGGCCTGGGCACCGGCGCACTCGGCACCGCGCTGATCGTCGGCATCCTCTACGAGGAGAAGCTGAGCCGTCAGGAGGGTCAGGTCCACATCACGCCGCGCGGAACACCGCCCGCGGCGCCGCCGCCCTGGGGCATGGCCGACGTCGGCAAGCCGCCGGGTGTCGTTCGCGTCGGCGATGCCGCCGGGGCGCATGGCGGTGGCGGTGGCTCGCCGCGCGTCATGAGCGTCGTCGTCTCGAACCTGGACGCGCCGATGCTGATTGCCGGCCTGCTCGCCTGGACGATCCTGACGCTCGTTCTCTTCGCGCCGCACTAGGTGCCAGCCGGCGCCGGCCCGCGCGTCCGGACGCGATTCGCGCCCTCGCCTACCGGGGCGCTGCACTTCGGCTCCGTCCGCACCGCGCTCTTCGCGTGGCTGACGGCACGCCACGCGGGCGGCGCTTTCATCCTGCGCATCGAGGACACCGACCAGGAGCGGTACATCCCCGGTACTGAGGCGCTGATCATCGAGACGCTCAGCTGGCTCGGGCTCGACTGGGACGAAGGCCCCGAGATCGGTGGCCCGCACGATCCGTACATCCAGTCACTGCGCATCGCCACGTATCGCGAGCACGCCGACACGCTCGTCGCCAACGGCAATGCGTATTGGTGCACCTGCACGCCGGCACGCCTCGCGGCGATGCGCGACGAGCAGCGCGCGCGCAAGGAACCCACGCGGTACGACCGGCGCTGCCTCACGCGTCGGGACGAAGTTGCGGTGGAACGGGCGAATGGCGCTCCGGCCGTCGTGCGTCTGTGCATGCCCGACGGCGTCACCGAGTGGGACGACGCAGTGCGCGGCCATGTGAGCTTCGAGAACTCGGACATCGATGATCAGGTACTCCTGAAATCCGACGGCTTCCCGACGTATCACCTCGCAGTCGTCGTCGACGACCACCTGATGGAGATCAGTGACGTCATCCGCTCGGAGGAGTGGATTCCGTCGACGCCGAAACACCTTGCGCTGTATCAGGCATTCGGCTGGACGCCGCCGAATTTCGCGCATGTCCCGTCGGTCCTCGGGCCCGATCACCAGAAGCTCAGCAAGCGTCGCGGCGCGCGCAACGTGCTGGAGTACGGCGAGCTCGGTTACCTGCCCGCTGCGATCGTCAACGCGATGGCGCTCCTTGGATGGTCATCCGGCGACGGCGAGGAAGTCTTCACCCCTGCGCAGCTCTGTGAGCGATTCACGCTCGACCGCGTCAACGCCGCGCCCGCAATCTTCGACCCCAAGCGGCTCGACGATCTCAACGGCGTGCACATCAGGATGATGGACACCGATGCGCTCGTCGAGGCACTCGAGTTTCCCCTCATCGGGACGAGCAAGGAGGTCCGGCGCTCGCTGATCCCGATGCTCCGCGAGCGGATGATCACGCTCGCCGACGCGACGCGACTCTGCGCGCCGCTCCTTGGTGACATCGTCATCGACCCGAGCGTGGAGTTCCCACCGAAGAAGGTCGACCAGGAAACCGCCGTCGCGATCATCGACGCCGCAATTGCCGCAGTCGCGGGTGGCGGCCTCGACAACGAGTCCGCCCTGCTCGAGCACATCCGCGCTGTCGCCGAGGCGGCGGGATCGAAGCCCCGCGACGCGTTTCGCGTGCTCTACGTCGCCATTCTCGGCAGCCCCACCGGGCTGCCGGTCATCGAGTCGATGGCCTTCCTGGGAAGGGATGTGACGTTGCAGCGGCTTCGGTCCGCCCGCGCGCGCCTCGGCTGAGAGCGCTCCAGCTCACAATCCGCGGCCGTTGACTCGCGTCTCCACCGGGAGATCCGACTTGCGCGGTTGACGGGCATGCCGGGGGGCATGCGGAGTCGCGCTGCGGGCCTGCGGCGCACGGAGGTCCCGTCGCGGCGCTGATGGTTGCGGCGCCGACGGAGCCGGAACAACCGGCGCTGATGGTTGCGGCGCCGACGGAGCCGGAACAACCGGCGCCGGTGACGGCGGATCGGGCTGCTCGCGACCGCGCACTGCGGTTGCAATGCGCTCCGCCACTCTCGTGGTCAACGACCACGCTTTGCGGTCGAGTCCCGTCGCGTCTGCAGCGATTGCAACACTCACAACGATTGCGCTCGCGGGCCACAGTGCCGAGAACAGCGACAGTGCTGAGAGCACGCCGAAACCGGCGAGGATCGGGTGACGGCGGACGAACGAAGGTGGCGGCGGCGGTGGGCTGACGCTGTCGGGACGGTCGTCTGAAATAGGCATGTCACGACGCTATGTGACGGCGCAGGACACCTTGCGGACCAACGCCAAATTCACATCAGATATTTCCGTTCCGGCGGCGTTACCACGCTGTGACGCTGCCGTGGACAGTCGGGGGCGGATGTCGCGACACAATCGAGAGGCCACTCAGCGGGGGCCTGAATGTGGATCGACAGGAGGTCGACATTGACCAGGGGAACGCGACGCAGTGGCGTGATATGAGCGAGATGTCGGTGGCGCGCTCACCGTTCCTCATGTCGCGCGCTCGGGCGCGGATCGGCCGGCTCCACGGACCGCAGCGCCTCGTTGCGTTTTCGGTCCTCCTCGGCGTGGTCGGCGCGGTCCTCTGGCTCCTCCCCCTGCACAACGTCGAGCGCACCAGCCTGATGGGCGCGATCCCCTGGTGGGTGGAGCTCGCCACCTGCTACGCCACGAGCCTGTTGTTCGTGCAGGTGCGCGTGCACCGCGAGGTGACGACCCTTTCGCTGACCGAGATTCCGCTGGCGATGGGCCTCTTCCTCATCGACCCGCATCAGCTGCTTGCGTGCTTCGTCGCCGGCGTGTTGCTCGCCAACTGGACACGGCGACGCATCCACTGGGTGAAGGACTTCGCGAATGCGATGCTCGACGTCCTGTACATCGGCGTGGCCGTCCTCGTCTTCAACGCCGTCGGCCCCGACCCGCACAACCCGCTGGCGCTGCGCAGCATCGTCGCGTTCGCAGTTGCGATGGCGGTGGCGGGGTGGTTCGTCTATCCGATCGCGCTGAACGTCGGCACCACCCTTGCGCAGGGGCGGCTCCGGATCGGCGAGGTCGCTCGCGCGTACCTCTTCCAGGTCGCCGCATCGACAACGAACGCCTGCCTCGGGATCGTCGCCCTGATGATCCTCGACACGTCGCCGTGGCTCGCGTTCGCGCTCGTCCCGCCGGCGATCCTCGTCCTCGCCGGACAGATCGCGGCGAGCGAGAGCCAGCGCCGCGCTGACCGCAACGAGTTCCTGTATCGCACGACCGAGATCCTCCACTCCACCCGGCAGATGGGCGAGCGCGCCGGCGAGCTGCTCAACGGGATCACCGAGATGTTCGGCGTCGGGCGCGCGGAGCTCGTGGTCATCCCGGAGGTGCGCGGTCCCGCCGTGCGTTTCACCTCGATGGGCGAGGATGACCACGCGGTCGTCACGACCTCCGAGCTCACCTTCGCCGAGCAGGAGGTGCTCAACGAGCTTCGGTCCGAGACGATCCTCACCGGTCCACTGACGAACGATCAGTCACTCGGGCTCGCGCTTGCCGAGCGCAACGCCCACGCCGGAACCGTCGTCGTCCTGCGTGGCCGCGACGGCCCGCAGGGCATGCTCCTGCTCCTCGACCCCATGCGTGGCGGGGCGACGCTGGGACGGCACGAGCAGAGCCTCCTGACCACCGTCGCCGGGCTCATCAGCGTCGCGCTCGAGAATGGCCAGCTTGCCGAGGCGATCCTCGCGATGTCGCTCGAGAAAGCCGAGCTGGCGCGACGCGCCTTCTACGACCCGCTCACGCAGATCGCCAACCGCTCGCTCTTCATCGAGACGGTCACGACGTCGCTCTCCCAGCTCGACGCGACGCGCCGGCCGATCGCGGTCATGTTCATCGACCTGGACGGCTTCAAGGACATCAACGACAACTTCGGGCACGCGGTCGGCGACCAGGTGCTCAGCGCGGTCGCGGCTCGCCTGCGCGTGCAGGTGCGCAAGCTCGACATGGCGGCCCGCCTCGGCGGCGACGAGTTCGGCATGCTGCTGGACGGCATGCGCCACAAGTCGGATGCGTCGGTCGTCGCCGAACGGATCATCGAAACGCTGCGCCGGCCGATCCCGATGGGCGATGCAATGGTCACCATCGGCGCCAGCGTCGGAGTCGCCGTCGTCGACGACCCCGCAGACGCGCCCGAGCCCGAGGAGCTGATGCGCCGCGCCGACATGGCCATGTACCTCGCCAAACGCCAGGGCAAGAACCGCTTCGTCATCTTCGACGAGAGCGCGAGGACCCCGGTCATCGCCACCACGCCTGAGGTGCTCCACCGCACGGCCGTCTGAGCCCGACGACACCGTCCCTCTACGATGGAACGGTGACGCCTCCTCGCTGCCTCTCCATCGCCACGTCCGACTCGGGCGGCGGCGCGGGCATTCAGGCCGACATCAAGGCCTTCGCGGCCGCGGGCTGCCACGGGATGACGGCGATCGTCGGCGTGACGGCACAGAACACTGCATCGATCCTGGCGGTGCACCGTCTGCCCATCGACGTCATCACCGCGCAGCTCGAGGCGGTGTATAGCGACATCGGGGTCGACGTCGCCAAGACCGGCGCGCTGCTCTCAGGCGAGATCATCAACGCCGTCGCGGACTTCCTCGAACAGCACCCGACGCCGCTCGTCGTCGATCCCGTCCTCGGCGCCAGCACCGGCGCGGCGCTCGTCGACCCGGACGGCGTTGAGGTGCTCATCGCCCGGCTGCTCCCGCTCGCGACTGTGGTGACGCCGAACCTCGCTGAGGCTCGCGTCCTCGCGGGCGGGCGGGGTGACCGGCGGGCGCTCGCCGAGGCGATCGTGGAACGCGGCGCGTGCGCGGTGCTCATCACCGGAGGCGACGCGAGCGGGTTCGATCTCCTCTTCGACGGTGTCGATCACCACGAAATCCCGATCGCATGGGTGGAGGGCTCAGCCACGCACGGGACGGGCTGCACCCACTCGGCCACGCTGGCTGCGGAACTGGCGTGGGGCACGCCGCTCCCCGAAGCCGCTCGTCGCGCCGCGGCGGTCACCGCGGCCGCGATTGAGAGCGGGCTCGACGGGATCGGTGCCGGCGCAGGGCCCGTGGCTGTCGGTCAGGCCTCGGGCGCGAGCCAGCGGGTGCGTACGAGGTAGACGAGCAGGCCGATCCCGATCAGGTCGATCAGGAGGAGCAGCGGGCCGAGGTTGAGGCCGGTGCCGAAGTCGAGCCCGCTCAGTGGTGTGAGCGCTTCGACCGGTGGGATCCGCGCGGCGTCAAGGCCGCCGGCGGTGCTGAGCGAGACGGCTGCGCCGAGCGTGCCGAAGGGCGACGGGTCGGCCGGCACCTGGACACGGCTGGCGCCCGACGAGCCGGAGGAGCCGGAGGGACCAGTCGGGCCGGCGCCGGTGCCGCCACTTGAGTGCGTCCCGCTCGAAGCGCCGGAGGAGCCGGACGGCTTCGACGTGGGCCCCGGGGTCGCGGTGGGCTTCGGGGTTGGCGTGCTGTTGCCGTTGCCGCCGTTGGTCGTACCGCTGCCGGTCGGCGCGGGGCTTGGCTTGGCGGTCGGCGTCGGAGTCGCGGTTGGCGTCGGTGTCAGCGTCGGGGGAGGCGTTGGCTGATGCCGACACACGTGCTGATGGCCTGTAGGACCACACATCCGAGGCGTCGGCGATGGAGACGGTGTCGCCGAGGGCGACGCGGTTGGGGCTGCGGCCGGCGAGGACGAGGCCGCGACGCCCGAGACGCCCGCGACGAGCAACGCGAAAACGCCCGGAAGCAGGGCGGCGACGGCGCGAGCCCTGGGGCGTTTGCGGGGGGCGAGCCCACCGAAAGCGTTTGCGTTCATTGACGTGATTCAAACTCTGGTCTTAATACCCTCGGCGTCAGTGCGGTATCGGCGATGTGTCACGTGGCCGCGAGGTCGTGTTCACAGAGTTCACATGGGCGTGAGCATCCCCCTAGGATTCGCCCGGTGTGCACCATCCTTCTGGCCTGGCGCTGCTCCCCGGAGACGCCGATCATCCTCGCTGCCAACCGTGACGAGCTGATCACCCGCGCGAGTGCTCCCCCCGGCGTCCTGAGCACCAGCCCGTTGGTCATGGGCGGCACTGACCTCGTCGCCGGAGGCACCTGGCTCGCGGTTGCCGCCGACGGCACGGTCTGCGCGGTCACCAACCGCCACCCGGCCGACGGCAAACCCAAGCGGCCGGACCCGACGCGGCGATCCCGGGGAGAGATCCCGCTGGCGCTGCTGGGCGGCGTCGGTCCTCGCGATGTCCCGGCGCGGTTGGCCGTGCTCGGCCCAGGCCGGTACAACCCGGTCAACGTCGCGTGGGTATCCGCCGAGCGGGCGCTCGTCGCCGAGGTCGACGACACGGGGCCGGTGCACGTGATCGACCTCGAACCCGGCGTGCACGTGCTCACCACCGGCGACCTCGACGATCGCGCCCTTCCCAAGGTCGCGATGCTGCGGACAGGGATGGACTCCGCGCTGGCTGCCGGGGGTGGATCGGGCGAGCTCCTGTTGCGCATGCGTGGCCTCCTCGCAAGCCACACATCGCCGACGGACAGACCCGTCGACGCCGCGTGCATTCACGGTGATGTGTACGGGACGGTCTCAGCGTCGAGCGTCGTCGCCGGCCATCGCGGGGTGACATACGAGCATGCGCCCGGCCGTCCGTGCGTCACCCCGTTCGCACGGGTCGTCGCGCCGGACTAGCTGTGCCCCGCCGTCGCGAGCTGAATGGCCTTGACGAGGAGCAGGGCCATCGCGATGAGCGCATAGCCGCGCACGGTGCACAGCATGATGAGCCGGGTCCGGGACTTCTCCGGACGAGTGAGGAGTGCGAGTGACGGCATGCGCCACGTCTCGCGGTCCTCGTCCTCGCGAGGATCGGCCGGCGCGTTCCGTTGCGCGCGCACGTTGACGATGAACGTCGTCACCAGCCCGAGCACCACCACGATCGACAGAACAATGAACAGCTCCGGCACGTTGATGCTCGGAACGATCGTCGACACGACGAGGATGACGGAGAGCATCAGCAACGCGCCGAGGATCAGGGTCGCGAGCGCATTCGTGGACGGCCGGTTCACCCACGGACCGAGCACCTCTCGGTCGTTGCACAGGAAGAGCAGGAACAGACAGGCGCTCGGGAGCATCACGCCTGCCAGTGCCTGCACTGCCGTCGTGATCACGCCGAGCGGTGCATTGGGGATGAGCACGAGACCTGCCGCAAGGGTGACCAGCACGGTGAACATCGCGTAGAACGGCTTGGCTTCGCGCCATGAACGGTGCAGCGAATTCCTGATGCCGAACGTGTCGCCGAACGCGTACGACGTGGAGAGTGTCACAGCACTTGCGCCGACGACGGATGCGTCGATCAACAGCACTGCGAAGACTGCGCCGGCACCCGGCCCGACAAATCTGGTGAGGCCGTTGGCAAGGTCGAGCGCGTTGGTGAACGCGCCGTGGAGCGGCGTGCCCGCGAACGCATACGCAGTCGCGATCATGATCGCCGCCGCTCCGATGACGACAACCATCGCACCGATCACGGTGTCAGCGCGCTCGTATGGGATCCAGCGCGGAGTGATCCGCTTGTCGACGACGTTCGACTGCTGAAAGAAGAGCTGCCACGGTGTGACCGTTGTGCCGACGATCGCGACGATGAGCAGCACGCCGTCGGACTTGAACCCACCCTGGATTCCCGGCAGCACGAAATGTGAGACGGCGCCGAGTTGCGGATGGCAGAGAAACATCAGCGGGATGACCAGGAGGTTGCCGAAGAGAATCACGAACATCGAGCGCTCCCACGTCTCGAAACGCCCGCTCACGGTGATGCCGACGAGGAGCACTCCCGCGAGTGGTACCGCAACCCATGAGGGGACACCGAAATACGAGGCGCCGAGCGAGATGCCGATGAACTCCGTGGCGATCGTCAAGAAATTGAGCACGAACAGGTCTCCGACGGCGAACCGACCCCAGACGTTGCCGAAACGCTCGAAGATGAGCCGCCCGTGGCCGACACCGGAGACCGCGCCGAGGCGCACCACCATCTCCTGGTTCACGATGAGCACCGGAATGAGCAGCAGCAACGTCCACAGCAACGTCGGCCCGTAGTTCTGACCAGCTGCGGCGTATGTGGAAACACCGCCCGCATCGTTGTCGCCGACCATGACGATCAGGCCAGGGCCCATGATCACCGCAAGGGCAAGCAATCTCCGACGCCAGCTGCGCGGCGCGTTGGCGTTGTGGTCGTGCTCGCCGATGGTGCCGAAAGCGCCCCGGATGTCGCCATGGTGTGCGTCATCGAAGACCTTGGGCGAGCTTTTCGCCTTCGGAGCGATTGGCTTGCGAGCCTTCTCCTGGGCCAAGTCGGACCTCCCACCGCCGATGACGGCAAGACTGAGCGGGCCCGCCCGCTCAGGAGGTCACGACTGCGTGATCACCTCTGTGCGGGCGTGCCCCGATGTTGCCGGGACCGGGGACTGTCGCCGCCGTCCATGATTGCGTTGCTACACCCCGATTGCATGGTTGCCGCCTTTCGAGTGTACAACCCGCGCTCGACCCGGAGGTTGAGCCTCAGTCGCCGTCTGCTTCGGCGCGCCGCCGCCACGAGTTGGGAAGCATCGCCTCGAGGACATCGTCAACGGTGATCACACCGATGACGCGACCATCATCCTCGACGACGGCGACGACAGTGAGGTTGAAGTCGGCCATGCGACGGGCAACTTCAGGAAAATCGTCGTCGACGTTGACGGATGCGTTGGAGTGCTCGAGAAGCTCGGAGACCTTCCTGCCGCCCTCACCGCGCAGCAGATCGACGAGCGGCACGGATCCGGTGAGGCGTCCGTCATCCAGCAGGAACACGTCTGCGGAGACCTGGGGGAGCACATCGGCGGCGCGGACTGCAGCAAGTGCGTCTGCCACCGTCGCATCCGTCGAGACCGATACGAAGTCGGTGCTCATGAGTCCGCCCGCGCTGCTCTGCCCGTAGCTGAGCAGCGCTCGCACCTTCGCCTGCTGCGACGGTGGGAGCAGCGAGAGGATCGGTGCACGCCGCGGTTGATCGAGCTCGGTGACCAGGTCGGCGGCGTCGTCAGGGCCCATCTCCGCAAGGACAGCAGCGGCCTCGGCGTCGGATTTGTCGCGCAGGAACTCCACCTGGTGCTCGGTGTTGAGCTCCTCGAACACATCGGCCTCGAGCTCGGGGTCGCCGTGCACCGCCGAGATGATCTCCTCGCCTTCGTCGTGCGACGCGGCCTCGACGAGGTCCGCAATCTGTGCGGGGTGCAGGCGCCGCAAGCGGCGCAACGGCATGAGCAGCCGTGACGTCGGCACGTGACCGACAAACGGTTCGATCGATGCCCAGTCGAGGAATCCCTGTCCGTCGCCGCGACGGGCGGTGAATCTGCCGCGCAGCCCGCGTGCTCGCGTGTCCACACCGGCGACCACCCATCCCGTGTCGCCGAGCTTGAGCTCGATGTCGTGCGCGACCACCAGACGCCCGGCCTCGACGCTGATGAGCCGGCGACCGAGCACGTCGTCGCCGAGGAGCACCTCACCCTGGCGGCGCTCGAAGTGCGCGAGGTTGAGATCCTCGCCGGCGAGCTGCACCGCGCCGGGGCGCATCTCGGCAATCCGGTCGCGTGGGATGAACAGCCTGCGTCCGGCGATGCGACCGACCAACCCGGTCACCGGCGGGTAGCCACCCTCGGCAAAGCGGGCAATCACATCGTCCACTCGGCCAAGGCGCCCACCTGCTCGATCCACGAGGGGGCTGCGCATGATCCCGGTCAGTGCGAGCCGGCCCGCCGTGGCGGCCGGCTGCCCGGCGTCTGAGGTCGACATACCGCGCTCAGTCTGCCACGTCACGAGCCGCTGTGTCTGTCCGTGGGGTGTCCGCGCGGGTAGCCGATCGTTGCGGTGTGTCCGTGTCCGCGTTCCCGACCCCCTGCACCCGTCCCGACGCCTCTATGATCGATGAGGCCTCCCGCGGGCACGGACATTTCCGTCGCCTCGCCGGGCTGGGAGAGGAGGGGTGCTTCGTGGAGTCCGATGATCCCCGTTTGCTGCTCGGCGTTTTCGCGCCTGACCGGGTGCGCAGCATTGTCGTCATCACCACCGACGGCGAGCTCGCGGTCGCCGTTCGCGAGACCGTGCCGTCCGGTGTCGCGGTCGTTCGCGACGCGCGACCCGACGATGCCGAGGAGGTCGCGGCCGCCTGCCTCCCATGGCCGTGGATGGTCGTCGGCACGACGGATGCGTTGAGACCGGGGCTTGCGTCGATGCTGCGTCTCCGCCCAGTCCTGACGCTCTGGCTTGGTCCAGCACCGGCGGGACTGCCGAGTCACGCAGTGGGTTTCGACCGGCACAGCGCAGTGCTCGCGGCGATCGCCGGCGCGTGTGTGGCGAACGTTGGCGGCATGCGCCTGGCTCCGGGAAGCGGGGTCGAGCTCGGCGACGGATCGCTGCTGCGCGGGGCAACGCTGGATGCGCTCATCGGCGCCTATCCGCGCGGGTTCGCGTTGCCGTCGCGGACGTTCCGGAGCATCAACGACGCGCTGGCCCGCGCCGGCACCGGATGGACGACGGCACGCGACGCAAGCGCGCGTGTCACGCTCGTCCCGAGCCCCAGCAGCGCGGTGGCGCAATGAGAGCCAATCCCGAGGTGCTCATCCTCGAGGACGATGCCGAGACGCTCGAGGGCCTGCAAAGTCATTTCACACGCAAGCGATTTCACCCGCTCGCGGCACGCAGTGCGTCGCGCGCGCTGTCGCTGCTCGAGCACAACCAGTTTTCGAGCCGGCCGGTGCTGGCGATCGTCGACTGGGACCTCGGCAAAGCACCGGACCAGGCGGCCAGCAGCGGCGACGTATTGTCCCGCCTCGCGCGCGAGCTGCGCGAATGTCCAGTGATCGTGTACTCGCAAAACATCGACGCTTTCAACGTCCGCAGTCAGATCCAACGCTCGCATCCGCGAGCACTGCTCCATGACAAGCGTGACGGCGACGCCTCGCTGCTCGAGCGCGTCGACAGAATGCTGGACAGGACGGTCGGCGACCTGCGCATTCACGACGGCACGGTCGTCGTTCACCTTCCGAGCCTCGACCAGCACCACCATCGCGAAGCGATCAGGCTCGTCGTCCATCACCCTGACGTCGTCACGTTCCACTCCGACACGTCGACCAAGGCGGTGCGCAGATTTGGCGAATGGCTGCGCGAGCACGACTCCGCTGTCCGGCTCGTGAGCCACGGCAATCGCAAGTACCGGCTCAACGTCACCGTCACGACGTGAATCTCACCATCGCGGAGATCGCCGAGCTGCCACTCGCTGCGGCCCTGCTCGACTCCGCGGGCGGCGTCGTCGCGCGCACGCCGGAATGGGATGGCCCCGGGCCCGGTGCGGTCGCCTACCCCGTACGCAACATGCGTCTCGTCGTTCGGACGCGACCGGCATCGACGCTGTGTGATGCGGTGCTCAGCCGCCTCCTCGATGCCATCGACGCCTCCGTCGAGGGCCTCGACGAGACTCACGCGCGACGGGTCCGCATCCTCGCCGCGTCATTGCGTCTCGTCGCAGGCCGCGAAGCAGGTGGCTGGGGCACGACCGACGAGGTGATCGACCTCGCGCGCGCGGGCATCACCGCGCGCACCGGGCTCGCGGTGGACGTCATGACGGGCGCGGTTCGTCCAGTGCAGGCTCCCGAAGTGGCGGCGTTGGTGCTCGTGCAGCTCGCGGTCAACGCCGAGCGCCACGACGCGGCGGAACGGGTGCTGCTCGAGGTCGACAAGACGACGTTCCGTGTGGTCTGGCGCCGCGCCGGCGATGACGTCAGGGTCACGACCGCCCGGCGGCGCGCCGAACGCGGTCGCTGGGGGCTCGGCTTCGCGCGCATCGCCGCCGACGCCATCGGCGGCACCGTCTATCCGCCGCGGCTGCTCGGCACGGGCGATGTCGCCGCCATCCTGGAGATGGGCGTGCGCAGGCTGGCACTGCCGCTTGCCGCTGTGCGCGATGGCCGGATCTGCCGTGCCACCCGATCGTGGGACGAGGAGACGTCGCTCGCGCCCGGCGCGGCCGCCCTTGGCGGTACCAGGCTCGGCATGCTCTGTGCCGCGGCAGACGACGAGCCCGGCCGGATCGTCGGCGACGACTGGACCGCGCGTGCGGGAGCGCGGGAGACGTGGGTGGCCGTGCCGCCCGACGATTCGGAGATCCGCGCACGCGACGTCGTCACCGGCCTGGTCCATGAGCGCGCACTTGCGGACCGGCTCGAGGAGCCGGCCAGATCAACGATCGGTGCTCTCGGCCTTCTGCTGGCGACCCTGCTCGGTGAGCCGATGCCGCGGGTCCCCATCGCGACGTGGACGCGCAGGATGGCGGAGCTGGGGCCTGCGTTCGGCATCACCGTGCCGATTCCGGGCTTCAACGGCGTCGGCGCCATCGACCCGCGAGTCGTTGCCTACCTGGCGGCGTCAGCCCAGGGTTTCGAGGTCGAGGGCGATCGGCTTTGGTTGCGGATCCGCGAGGAGTGCCGCGACGACGCGGCCGTCCGCGTCCTGCTCAGGACTGGTGAGGATCGGATCCCGCTCGGGTGATCGGATCCGTGCTCGCTCGACCGACGAGCTCGAGCACGGGGGAGCGGAGCAGGAGCGAGGTGATCACCGCGAGCAGTGGATGGGTAGCGCGCTCCGCGGCTGTTGCACCCGCCTCCTCGAGGGATGCGTCGATGCGGAGCAGGTCGTCGGCAAGGATGCGGACCGCGGCGCGGATCAAGGTCGCGACGTCGCCGGCGTGCATCGGCTCCCAGCTGTCGTCATCGGCAATGGGCGGCACCTCGGGCACGTAACGGATGTCGTCGGGCGCGCCTGCGTGGTACGCGGTGGCCCAGACGTCGCACCCGAGGGACTCCTCGTGGCGCAGGCGCGCGGCCAGGCGCCGCAACGAGTCGAGCTCCGCCTCGGGAACGCTCGTCCGCTCGATCAGGCGAAGCACGAGGAGGCGCTGATATCTGGAGACCCAGTATCTCGACACGCCGGCGGTGAGCAGCCGGGACAGGCGGACGTGGGCGATGCTGACGCGACGGAGCGACGTCCCTTCAATGCTCGGGACGAGCACCTCGACGTCGCGGCGGACGTCCCAGACCCCGCCGAGCAGACGGATGATCGAGGTCGGACGCCAGACCCCCGCGCTCTCGTCCCACCAGTCGACGGGCACGTCGCAGAAGGCGCGCTCGCAGGTGCTCGTGAGGAGGGCCTGATGCAGATCCTCGCGCGTGCGAGTGGCGAGGAGCGACCAGCCGGAGGGGAGTGTTGTTGTGGCCATCCAGATCTTGCTGAGACGTTGAGGGGACGGTTGCTGGGATTGGCACGGCGCCAGCCAAGTTGGCGTGCAGTATGCCCCGGATTCGGCGTTTCGGGTGTACGTTCGCGCACTTAGCCGCGGCGGGCCTCGCCGGGAGGCTAGGGAAGCGGCGGGGTGGTCGCTCCGCCAGTCGCCCACCAAGGCTCGACATCGCCGTTCCACTCGGCGGCTCGATGGCGCGCGCGGACGACCGTCTTGATGTTTCCGCGTACGTTGAAATCGCCGACCACCTCGCAGTACCGCGGCTCGAGCAATCCGACGAGGTCGTCGAGCACGACGTTGACGACATCCTCGTGGTACACGTTTCGATCGCGGAAGCCGTTGATGTACAGCTTCATGGATTTCAACTCGACGCAGCGCGGACCCGGCACGTAGCGGATGTGGAGCGTCGCGAAATCGGGGAACCCCGATATCGGGCAGAGGCAGGTGAACTCGGGAATGGTGAACTGAATGGTGTAGTCGCGGTCGGGCGTGCGATTGTCGAATGCCACGAGCTTCGCCTCGCGGATGGCACGCGTCCCGTACAGCTCCTCGCTCATGACTGCGCCCCACGGACCAGCGAGCGCAACGCTGCAAGCGGGATGGGCGCGAACTTCGTGTCGCGGTCATACGTGTCGACACCCTCGACACGCTTGAGAAGAGTGACAATCGCGTATGTGATCGGGGTTGCGATGACCTCGTACAGCACCTTCACGACCCACACATCGCGAATGATGACGACGAGCAGTGACCACGGCTGCGTCCCCGCGAACGCGAGCGAGATGAAGGCGATGCTGTCGACGCCCTGGCCGATCAGTGTCGAGCCGATGGTCCTTGTCCAGAGCCACCGGCCGCGGGTTGCGACCTTGAGGCGTGCCAGCACGAACGCGTTGAGGAACTCACCGAGCAGGTAGGCGACGAGCGATGCGGCGACGAGACGCGGCGTCGAGCCGAGAATTCGCGCGTATGCCGCCTGGTCCGTGTAATGCGGGTCGGCGGGGATCGCGATCGCCGCCGCGATGAAGAGGACCACGACGAGGTTGGCGAGGAAGCCCGTCCAGATGACCATGCGCGCCACGCGGTATCCCCACACCTCGGTGAGCACGTCGCCGAAGAGATACGCCAGCGGGAAGATCACGATCGCGGCCGGCACCGAGAACGGACCGACCGCCGCGATCTTCACGGCGATGATGTTCGATGCGACCAGCGTCGCCACGAACAGCGCCGAGACCATGAGCAGCAGCGGGCTCGGCGTGCGGACGGGAGGGTGCTCAGTCATGGCGGGCCGCACAGCGTAGAAGATCTCCCCGTGAGCAGACGCGGGCTGGTGCTTTTCGTGGCGATGTGCGTGATCTGGGGGATCCCGTACCTGCTCATCAAGGTGACGCTCCGAGGCCTCGGCCCGATCGACCTCGTCTTCGTGCGCTTCCTGCTCGGCGCGGTGCTGCTGGTGCCGATCGCGGTCACCCGTGTACGGGTTCGGCCCATCCTGCGGCGCTGGGGCTGGATCGTCGCGTACACGATCATCGAGATGGGCGTGCCCTGGGTGTTGCTCTCCGATGCGGAGCTGCGCATCTCGAGCTCGCTGTCCGGCCTGCTGGTCTCGACAGTGCCGCTCATCGGTGTCGTCATCGGTGTGCTGACCCGAAGCGGGGAGCACCACGGCTGGCGGCGCATTCTCGGTCTCTGCGTCGGCCTCGCCGGCGTCGGCGTGCTCGTCGGTTTCGACGTGTCCTCCTCCACCTTCGGCGCCATCGGCGAGGTCATCATCGTCGCGATCTGCTACGCGACCGGGCCGTACATCATCAACCGGAAGTTGAGCGACCTCCCGGCGCTCGGCGTCATCGCGGGCTCGCTGCTACTCGCCGCCGTCGCCTACGCGCCCGCAGCGCTCGTCCAGCTGCCGCGTGCCTGGCCGTCAGGCCAGGTCATCGCCGCAGTCGTCGCGCTCGGCGTGGTCTGCACCGCGATCGCGTTCCTCCTCTTCTTCGCGCTCATCGCCGAGGTCGGGCCAGTGCGCGCGACGGTGATCACGTACGTCAACCCGGCCGTCGCGGTGACCCTTGGCGTGCTGCTCCTGCACGAGCCGCTGACCGGAGGGATCGCGGTCGGGTTCGTGCTGATCCTTGCCGGCTCCGTGCTGGCTGCCCGCGCGGCTCCGGCGCGGGCCGAGCCTGCGCGAATCTGAGGATCAGACCTCGGCGGTCTCGGACACTGCGGGAGCGACTGCCGCGCCGACGCGGCCGATCGTGATCTGGCCATCCTTGGCGTCAACTTCGACGGTGTCGCCTTCGTTGAACCGGCCCTCGAGGATCGCCATCGCGATCGGGTCCTGCAGGCGGCGCTGGATCACGCGCTTCAGCGGTCGCGCGCCGTACGTCGGGTCGTAGCCCTCGGCGGCGATGGCGTCCACTGACTGCGCGCTCACGTGGAGCGTCAGCTTGCGCACCGCGAGCCGGTCTCGCACGGCGCGGAGCTGGATGTCGACGATCTCACGGAGCTGTGCGCGGTCGAGCCGCGAGAACAGGATCACGTCGTCGACGCGGTTGAGGAACTCTGGACGGAAGTTGGTGCGCAGCTCCGCGAGCACCGCTTCACGGACGCGCTCCCACTGCGCGGCGTCCGCGTCGGCTGACACCTCGGCGATGAGCTGCGAGCCGATGTTGCTCGTCATGATGACCACGCAATTGCGGAAGTCGACCGTACGCCCCTGGCCGTCGGTGAGACGTCCATCCTCGAGCAGCTGCAACAGGATGTTGAACACGTCGGGGTGTGCCTTCTCGATCTCGTCAAGCAGGAGCACGCAGTACGGCCGGCGGCGAACAGCTTCGGTGAGCTGACCGCCTTCCTCGTAGCCGACGTATCCGGGCGGCGCGCCGACAAGGCGCGAGACCGTGTGCTTCTCCATGTACTCGCTCATGTCGAGGCGGATCATCGAGCGCTCGTCGTCGAAGAGCAGCTCCGCGAGTGCGCGTGCCAGCTCGGTCTTCCCGACACCGGTCGGGCCGAGGAAGATGAACGAGCCGATGGGGCGATTCGGGTCCGCGAGTCCCGCGCGACCGCGACGCACCGCATTGGCGACCGCGGTGATGGCGTCGTGCTGACCGATGACGCGACCGTGCAGGTCCTGCTCGATGCGGAGCAGCTTCTGCATCTCGCCCTCGAGCATCTTGCTGACGGGAACACGAGTCCAGCGCGACACGACCGCCGCGACATCCTCCTCGCCCACCTCTTCTTTCAGCAAAGGGCGATCGCCCTGCATCTCGACGAGGCGGGACTGTTCCTGCTCGAGCCCGCGCTGCAACTCGTTGAGCTGACCGTAGCGGAGCTCGGCCGCGCGGCCGAAATCACTCATCTGCTCGGCGCGATCCGCGTCGTGGCGGACCTGCTCCATCTTGCCCTTGATCTCTCTGATCGATGACAGCGCGCCCTTCTCCTGCTCCCAGCGCTCGCGCAGTCCGCGCCCGCGCTCCTGCAGGTCCGCGAGCTCGCGCTCGAGCGCGTCGAGGCGTTCCTTGGATCGCTTGTCGGTCTCCTTGTTCAGGGCCTGGCGCTCGATCTCGAGCTGACGCACCTCGCGCTCGACGACATCGAGCTCGGTCGGCAGCGAGTCGATCTCGATGCGCAACCGCGACGCGGCTTCATCGATGAGGTCGATCGCCTTGTCCGGCAGGAAGCGGTCCGTGATGTAGCGATTGCTCAGCACGGCCGCGGCGACGATCGCGGCGTCTGTGATGCGCACGCCGTGATGCACTTCGTAGCGCTCTTTGAGACCTCGCAGGATGCTGATGGTGTCCTCGACCGAGGGCTGCTCGACGACGATCGGCTGAAAGCGGCGCTCAAGGGCCGCATCTTTCTCGATGTGCTTGCGGTACTCGTCGAGTGTCGTCGCACCGATGCAGCGCAGCTCGCCGCGCGCGAGCGCCGGCTTGAGCATGTTGCCCGCGTCCATCGCACCCTCGGCAGCGCCGGCGCCGACCAGCGTGTGCAGCTCGTCGATGAAGAGGATCACCGCGCCGTCGGACGACGTCACCTCGTGGAGCACGGCCTTGAGCCGGTCCTCGAACTCGCCGCGGTACTTGCTGCCGGCGACCATCGCGCCGAGGTCGAGAGCCACGACGCGCTTGTCCTTGAGTCCTTCCGGCACGTCGCCGGACGAGATCCGCTGCGCAAGGCCTTCCGCGATTGCGGTCTTGCCGACGCCCGGCTCGCCGATGAGCACGGGGTTGTTCTTCGTGCGCCGTGACAGCACCTGAATCACACGCCGGATCTCGTCGTCGCGACCGATGACCGGGTCGAGCTTGCCGCGTCGCGCAGCATCGGTGAGGTCGCGCCCGTACTTCTCGAGCGCCTGGTATTTGGCCTCGGGATTCGCGTCGGTGACGCGCTGCGAGCCACGGACAGCTTCGAGCGTCGAGTAGACCTTGTCGGGTGTGACGCCCGCCTGCTGGAGGAGACGTCCTGCGTCCCCCTCGGGCTTCGCGCAGAGCGCGAGCAGGAGATGCTCCGTGGAGACGTACTCGTCCTTGAGACGGTTCATCTCCTCGAACGCAGTCATGAGGACGCTTCGCAACGCGCTGCTCACCTGCGGATCGGTCACGCCGACCTGCTTGGGACGGTTCTCGAGAATCGCGTGGAGCCGGGCCGCCATCGGGTCGGGAGCGACCTCGAGCCGGCGGAGCAGCGTGGGGACGAGCCCGTCCTCCTGTTCGAGGAGGGCAAGCAGCAGATGTTCAGGTTCGACAGCGGGATGCTGCAGTTGCTGGGCCGCCTGCTGGGCGGCCGTCAGCGCTTCCTGGGAGCGTTCGGTGAATCTATCGAGGCGCACGGAATTCTTAATACCACCTGCCACGTGCGGCTAACCTTGCGCGGTGCGACTCACCGTCCTCGGCAGTGGCAGTGCCTTCAGTGGCTGCGGGTGCAACGCCGGCTACCTCGTCGACGGGCGCGTGCTCGTCGACTGCGGAGCTCCCGTCCCGGCACTCGTCCGCCGTGTCTCGGCGAGCGTCCACGACGTCAGGCTGGTCCTGATCACGCACTTCCACGCGGACCACACGTTCATGCTGCCGACCGTCCTCGGAGCCCGCGCATATGCCGATACGCCGTCGCCCGAAACGCTCGTGATCGCCGGTCCGGTGGGAACGCGCGAGTACGTCACACGCCTGCTGACCACCGGGTACGGGACGCACATGCTCGGGACCATCGACGCCAACGTGCGCCTGGAATATGTCGTGCTCCAGGACGGCAGCGACGTCGAGCTCGCCGGGTACCGTGTGCAGACCCATTCGGTGATCCACAGCATCGGCCCGTCGCTCGCGTATCGGCTCACCGATGCCGACGGCGTGACGATCGGCTTCTCCGGCGACAGCGCTCTCTGCGCCGGGCTGCGGCGCTCCATCGACGGGTGTCGGCTCTACGTCTGCGAGTGCACCGGCTGGGACGGCCCTGCCGAGGGAGGACACCTGTGGCGCGACGAGGTGGCCGGCCTCATCACCAACTATCCCGCGACGACGTTTCTCCTGAGCCACCTCGCCGCCCGGGTCGAAGTTCCCGGAGCGCTCGTCGCCCACGACCTGCTCAGCCTGGAGATCTCCCCAGACGCGGCCTAGCCGCGAACAGCGCACGCCGCCAGGTGTGCAGAGCAACGGCGCGCTCCTGCACCGACGCCCCTTCGCTGCTGAACTCGGCGCGTGCGGTCACCGCGGCAAGCTCACTGAGCGCAGTCCCCGCCCGGGGCCGCGCCTTCGCCAGCCGGGCCGCGTACGCACGATGCGTCTCGGCTCTTCGTCGGTCCATCCCGGAGATCACCCCCAGTGCCTCGACGCGCCGCCAGGCGCCCGTCAGCGACCTCGGGAGGGCGAACCAGAGGACCGCCACCACGATCAGGATGAGCGCGGCTCCGAGGACGGCGAGGGCACCGATCACCGAGCCGGGAATGCCGGGGTGGGCGGGCTTGATCTTGGTGACGCCGGGGTCGTTGCCTTGGAAACCGTGCGCCGGAGTGGGGGTGCCACGGAGGACAGGCTTCGTGGTGGGGATCGGCGTGCCGGTGATCGCCTGCGAGCCGCGCGGCAGGGGCTGGTAATCACCCTGCGCGGAAGGCGGTGTGGGCTCAAACGGTATCCAGCCGTAGCCGGGGAAGTACGCCTCGACCCAGCTGTGTGCATCGCTCGTGGTGACGGTCTGCTCGCGTTGCCCCTGGCGTCCACTCTCTGCACGTGTCGTGCCGGGGCCATAGCCGCTCACCAGCCGTGTCGGGATGCCGAGCGTGCGCAGCATCGTGCCCATCGCTGATGCGAAGTACTGGCAGTACCCGCGGTGGCTGACGGTGAGGAAGTACACGACGGGCCAGATCGACGGGCTCGGCACCGCGGGGGGCGTGAGCGTGTACTGGAAGTAGGCGGGGTTGCGCAGGTGGTTCTGGATCGCCGTCGCCTCGTCGTAGGGATTGGTCGTTCCGGCGGTCCACTGCTTCGCAAGCTGCGTGATGGTCGCGATGCTGTGGTTGACGTCGTCCGACGCTGCTCCGGTGCTGGTATAGGCCGCGGTCCACGCGGGGTACTTCGTGCCTGCCGCCTCGAGCTGAATCGCCGTCGCGGTGGAGACGAGCGATGTCGACTCGAGCGTCGTTCCGTTGACGATGTCCTGAGCGAGTTGCACGTCATCGACCGAGAGCAACGAGCTCGGCGCCGACGGTAGCACCGCGCCGTACGCGGTCCCGGGAAGGTTCACCGCTTCGGGATCGCCGACGAACGGCGCGAGCGGTTGCTGGCCGGTCGAGCCCTTCTGCATCACGAAGGTCGCCTGCACCTGCTGCTGGTCTGCACCGATCCCGCCGTCGGCCTGATCCGTGTCGCGCGGCAGCAGCCCACCAGGGAAGGGCACGTCGTTCCACGTGTTCGACGTCGGACCGTTGATGCCGGTCTGCGGGAACCAGTTCCCTTCAACGAACTGGGTGTCGTCCTCGACGCGAATGTACGTCGGCAGATTGTTGCTCGTCGTGTACGTCATCGCGAGCTGTGGCCTGCTCACGAGTGGACCACCGAGCTCGACGGATGGGTTGAAGCCGATGGTCGAAGCGCCGCCGACGCCGGGCTGACCGCCGCCCTTGCCGGACGTGCCGATGCCGAGGCCGTGCGGGAAGAGACGCGACGAGATGTCGGTGTCCGTCAAGGGAGGGACGAGCAGGGCGACGACGGTGAGGCCGACGGCGACGGCTGCCGCGCTGCTGCCGAACCGAACACGCATCCCACCGATCGGCGTGATACGTGCCGCCGCCCAGCGGTCACCGAGCGCTCCGAGATACGCCGCCGCGATCACGGCGAGCGCGAGCACTACGGCGACCGTCTCGGGGAACGCGATCGGATCCGGGTCCTTGGCGTTGACGACATTGGTGGCAAGAACTGAGAAGACCGGGATGACCGCGAGCACGCCGCGGTGCTCTCGCAGCGCCACCCAACCCAGCCAGTACCCGCAGAGGAACAGGATCGCGCAGAGGCCGACTGTGAAATCCCAGTCGGTCGAAGAGGCGAGCCCGGTGACGAGGGCTCGGACGTAATGACCGGCGACCGATCCCACGGTCTGTCCGGCGACCGGCGGCATGGCCGCAAGTGTCGTGGGAATGATGGCGGCAAGTCCGAGGAACGGTGCGGCAATGGCCGCCGCGATCCTCGGCGCGCGCGCCTGCGCGAGCAGCGCAGCCTCGACCACCGACGTGACGGCAACGACTGCCGCGCCGCCGCCGCCGTTCACCCACCCTGCGGCGAGCACGGACCATGCGGTCGCGGCGATCAGGGCGACGCAGAGCGCCGCGCCGATCTCGAACGTGTAGTTCTTGACCGGCTCAGGCTTTACGCGCGCGCGGTCGCGAAGTTGAACGCTGCGGTCGACCCAGGCTTCCATCGATTCAGCCGGCTGCCGACGTGCGTTCGCCGGTGCCCAGCACATCGCCGCGGCGGACCACCCACCAGTCGAGTGCCAGCCGCCAGGCGGCCGGAATGCGGAGCGCCTGCCCCTTGGCGCCGAACGATGTCGGCTCGATAAAGATGCAGAGGTGGCGCTGGCCGCGCGTTGCAGTGTCGACGAGCGCCTCCACCCATTCGCTCGACCGGTTGGCCGTGATGACCACCATGCCGCCACGTCCGCGCCAGCCCTCGCCGTGACGCGTGATCGTCTCGGCCAGGCTGCGCTGACCGTCGTCGGTGGCGAGCGCCAGGTAGTCGAGGATGCGGAGTCGCTGCACCTCGCCTCGGCCGGCGCCGAAACCGGTGCCGCCCTTGCCGTTGGTCACCATGCCGACGGCCTGGCCGCGGCGGATCGCGCCGTGCACGACCGATGCGCAGATCGACACGGCGTATTCGACCGACGACTCGATGCCGCTGCCGGCATGGATGCCGCGCTGGAGGTCGAGGACGACGAGGAGGTCCGCGCTTTGCCCGGTGTCGAACGTGCGGCTGATCAGCCGCCCGGTGCGCGCCGTCGACGCCCAGTGGATCCGGCTCAGCCCGTCGGTCGGCGCGTAGTCGCGAATCGTCGACACGTCGGGGGGGACGTCCACGGGCTGCCCGCGATGGGCTTCGGCGACACCGTTGCCGCTCCATTGCGGCACCACCTGCAGGATTGCGTGCAGCGCCGGATAGACGATGACCTCGTTCTCGGGCGCCACGCGGATCCGCTTTGGGAACAGCCCGAACGGGTCGCCGAGGCGCGCCTCGAGCGGGCCGAAGTGGTGGATGCCGCGCAGGTTGAATGCCCCGCGAGCCGTCCACGTCACGCTGCCGCCGGCCGCCAGCGAGAAAGCGCGCCCGGGTGCGTAGCCCGGCAGCTTGGTGCCGTCCCGCACTTCGCAGTACGGGAGGCGCAGACCGCTCATGTTCTTGACCGTGAAGGTCTCCTCGAACGGCTCGCCCATCATGAACGACCCCTGGGGCGACTCACGGATGACGCGCAGCTTGCGGGCGAGCAGCCGCGACCAGATGTACGCGACGGCGAGCAGCAGGATGAGGACATACGCCAGCGTGTACGCAAGATGGATCCCGGTGATCCCGGCGAAGAAGGCCAGGACCGCGACACACGCGATCAGCGGTACCCGCGCAGTCACGACGCGCCCCCGGTGCGCACCGCGATCGCGGTCACGCCAGACGCCGGCCCGTCATCGGCACTGACTCGGTGGCCAGGATCTCCTCGAGCACCGCTGCCGCTGTGAGGCCGCGCAACTCGGCGTTCGGACGGAGCACCACGCGGTGCTCGAGCACGTTCGGCGCGATGTCCTTGATGTCGTCCGGAAGGACGAAGTCGCGGCCGGCAAGTGCCGCACGCGCCTGCCCGGCGTGCAGGAGCCCGAGCGTGCCGCGCGGCGACGACCCCAGCGAGACATCGCGGTGCTCCCGGGTGCGCCGGACGATACGAACGCAGTAGTCCTTGAGGGTGTTGTCGCAGTAGATGTCGCGGCAGACCTCCTGAGCCGCCTTGATCTCCACAGAGTCGGTCACCGCCTCGAGCGTCCCGAGCGGACTGCCGGACTGGAAGCGATCGAGCATCGCCACTTCCTCGTTCGCGGGGAGGTAGCCGAGCTTCAACTTGAGGAGAAAGCGGTCCACCTGCGCCTCGGGAAGTGGAAAGGTACCGCCCAACTCGATCGGGTTCTGGGTGGCGAGCACCATGAACGGATCCGGCAGCGGGTGGCTGGTGCCGTCAACGGTGACCTGCCACTCCTCCATCGCCTCGAGCAGGGCCGACTGCGTCTTCGGCGTCGCCCGGTTGATCTCGTCGGCGAGCAGCACCTGGGCGAAGATCGGTCCGCGGCGGAACTCGAACGTCTGCTGCTGCGGGTTGTAGACGCTCACCCCGGTCACGTCGCCGGGGAGGAGGTCCGGGGTGAACTGAACTCGCTCGAAGCTGCAGCCGCTGCTGCGGGCGAGTGCTTTGGCCAGCAGGGTTTTGCCAGTTCCCGGGACATCCTCGATGAGAAGGTGGCCTCGACAGAGGAGCCCGACGATGCAGAGTTCGATCTCCGCTTCCTTCCCAACGATTACCGTCCCGAGGCTCTCCTGCAGACGCCGTGCCATTGCCTGGACGTCGACATTCATGGTGATCCTCGCGCTGTCTCAACCGGGTTGGTGAGTGACTTGATCTCGTCTGGAGTATACGGTCGCCAGATACGCTTCCAGCATCACCCAGAAGGATGATCCACACGCCTACCCCAAAGCGTTGTATAACTGCACCTGACGAGATCCACGTCTGGGTCTCCACTGGTGGACGGTCTGGAGGAGGAGGAATTGGCAGAGCGCGAGGAAGAGATCCTCACAACTGGCGAAGCGGCGGCACTCTGCGGTGTGTCCCGTTCGACGCTGCGTCGCGCCGTCGCTCAGGGGCATCTGCGCGCCTGGCATACGCCGGGAAAGCACCTTCGGTTTACACGCGCCGCATGCCTTGAGTTCGCCCAGTCGCTCGGCCGAGTCGATCTGATCGGGCAGTCATACCGCGAGGCTCCCGTCTCGGGTCAGCCCGCGCAGGCAGGGGCAGTCGGGGTCTAGAACCAAGGATCTGCTGGCGCACTGATTGAGTGCGCCGGCAGGCTTCAGCGTTTGCCGGAGAGCAGGCCGCCGACCGTGCCACCGAACAGCGCGAGCAGATCGCCGCTGAAGACGCTGCCCATGTCCATCGGGCCGAGGTCGATCAGGTGGTGGGTATTCGCTGCCAGCGCACCGGCGATGATCGACGACTCCTGGAGGAACTGATACAGGGCGCCGACGGCGATGAAGCCGATGGCGACCACAATCCCCTGATACATCCCGGCGCGCCCAGCCAGGCGAGCTGCGAGCCAGCCGCCGAAGATGACCGCCAGCAGGGTCGCGACCCCGACGACGCCACCGTCGATCGTTCCCGCCGACCCGAAGGCGGCGTTGGTCGCTATCAGACCCACATTACTGAGGACCAAGAGCGTCACCTCGCCGACGACCAGACCGAGGAAGCAGTGCCGCCACGAGATCATGTGCTGGCCGCTGACGGCCATCGGCGCGCTTGGGGTGGGCCCCGAGCTCGCGCGGGTGGGCTGACGACGCTTTGGAGAGCGGGTCCCAGTGGCCATCGCGTGGAGTATACGAATCCGTCGCCAGACGGCAGCGGGGCGTCGCAGCGCAAGGAAGCCACCTACCCTGCGGTCGAATGGCAACCATCGTTCGCGCCGATCTGCCGGTCGCTGCGCCTGATCCGCCTCAACGCGGCAACCGCATCACGGCAATGCTGTCGGAGCCGCGACAGGCCCTCCTGGGCGCCGTCCTGATCCTCGTTGCCGCGGTTGGGCTGGACGCGCTGAGCGATCCCGACGTCTGGTGGCACATCAAGCTCGGCGACTGGATTATCGCCCACCACCAGATTCCAGCCGGCGAGCTGTTCGCCTACACGGCGTTCGGCAATCCCCTCGTGGCGCACGAGTGGCTGTCCGAGACGATCTTCGCCGCGCTCAACGCCGTCGGCGGGCTCATCCTCGTGACGCTGCTGATGGGCGCCGTGGCGTGGAGCGGCATGCTCGCGACGCTGCTCCGCGGCCGTATCCGTGGTGCCGGCCCGGTCGTGCTCGCCATCGGACTCGTCCTTGGCGCTCGCGTCGCCGAACCCGTGCTGGGGACGCGTCCGCAGGTCTTCACGTTCGCGCTTGTCTGCTGGACGCTGTGGATCGCCGAGTCGTATCTGCGCTCCGGCGGACGGCGACGCTGGCTGCTGCCACCGCTGTTCCTCCTCTGGGCGAATCTCCACGCCGGCTTCATCGCCGGCATCGGTTTTCTCGTGATCGTGCTCATCGCCGAAGTGATCAAGCGCCGTTGGTCGCTCGGAACTGTCGCGCCGCGGCAGCGGATCGTCGGCCTCGCGGTTGCAGTCGGAGCGTCGGTGCTCGCGGCGTGCGTGAACCCCTACGGACCGTCGCTGTTCGTCTTCGCAGCCACGACCGGAGCGACGGAGCGTGCGAAGGGAATCATCGAGTGGCAGTCACCGAATTTCGCGGATCCCGCGGAATGGGTGTTGCTGGCGCTGCTGCTCACCTTCGTCGCGCTGACCGTTGCCACGATGATGCGCCGCTCACGACGGAGCCGATTCGAGCTGCGTGACTTCGCGCTCGCCGGCGCCGGTGCCATTCTGGCGCTGACCTCGGTGCGCAACACCGCGTTGTGCATGGCCGTCATGGTCCCGCCGTGGATGGCGATGGCGGCGGACTTTGCTCGCTCGATCGAAGCCCGGCGCACGCCGCGAGGCATCGTTGCCCGCGTGGGTCGCAACGCTCCCATGATGGGAGTGGCGCTGCTCGCCGCGGCGGTTGTCGCAGTCGGCGTCGTCGGCACGCGCGTGTACAGCAACGCGACCCCGCAGGGCGTCGCCGTCGTGTATCCATCGTGCGCGACAGCGGTGCTCGACAGGAGCCCGACCGTGCAGCGCGTCTTCACCGCGTACGGGACCGGTGGATACGTCATCGATCAGCTCTGGCCGAAGGGATCCGTCTACGAGTACGGCGAGTCGATCTCCCTTGGCACCGGTGTCTTCGACGACTACGAGCGCATCGCGGCAGACGCGACCACGAGCCCGACCGCGCTCCAGCTGCTCACCGCCAGCGACACGAACGCAGTGCTGTTCGGGAGAGGACCGCTCACCGCAGAGCTCGATCACACCCCCGGTTGGACGCTGGTTGCGGACGACCACGGGATGCTCCTCTACCTGCGCGGTGATGCGAGCTGGGCGGCGCCGAATGCGTGCCCGCCCGCTCCGAACGACTGATCAGGAGTACGGTCAGCCCACATGCGACTGATCGGCCTCACCGGAGGCATCGCGACCGGCAAGAGCAGCGTCGACACGATGCTCGCGGCGCGCGGTGCAACGGTGATCGACGCAGACGCGCTTGCCCGTGAGGCTGTGCTCCCGGGGGAGCCGACGCTCGAGCGTGTCGTCCAGCGTTTCGGCGCCGACATCCTGCTGCCCGACGGAACCATGGACCGGCAAAAGCTCGGTGCCATCGTGTTCGCTGACGCGAAGGCTCGGTACGACCTCGAGCGGATCACGCATCCCCGCATCATCGAGTTGAGCCAGCAACGAATCGCTGCGGGTCTGGCGAGCGACGCACCGCTCGTCTCGGTCGACATCCCGCTCCTGTACGAGGGCGAGCGCGACTCGACCTTTCCCGGCGTGCTCGTCGTGTACGCACCTCCTGATGTGCAGATCCGGCGGCTTCGAGAGCGCAACGGGCTTGACGAGACTGCCGCCCGGCAGCGTCTTGACGCGCAGTTGCCGATCGACGAGAAGCGGCGCCGCGCTACCTGGGTGATCGACAACAGCGGCGACCTCGACGAAACCGAGCGTCAGGTGGATGCGTGGTGGGCGGCGGTCGTCAGTCCGGTGTCGTAGCGGGCTGCCGCGGCGCCAGGCCGCCGAGGAGGACCTCGAGCAGCTGTGCCTCGTCGCGCGCAAATGCCGCCGGATCGTTGCGGCGCAACGTCCCCATGACGTAGCCGGTCAACACCATCTCCGCGGCGCCGAAGACGACGTGGCTGGCCACCTGCGGGTCGATGTCGCGATCGATCTCGCCCTGGTCGCGCGCCTTGCGAATCATCTGCTCGATCACGTCGAAGGCCACCATCACGGTGCCGATGTCGTGCGACTCGAGGAATTCGTATGAGCGGGTGACCTCGTTGATCATCACGGTCATCAGGTCGGGGTCGCGGCGGTACACCTCGACCCAGAAATGCACGAGCCTGCGCATCTGCTCGCGGAAGCCGAGCTCCATGTCCCCAACCTCGTTGAGGTAGCTGACGTACTCGCCCCAGCGCTCGGTGAAGATGGCGGCGAGGATGTCGTCCTTGTTGTGAAAGTAGTGGTAGACAAGGCCGTACGCAATACCTGCACGCTCAGCGATGTCGGCCACCTTCGCTCCATGGAATCCCGAGCGCGCGAACACCTCGGTGGCCGCGGCAATGATCCGTTCGCGGGTTTGCGCGCTGCGACTCGTGCGCGGCGTGCGTGCGGAGCTCGCCTGACTCATCGCACCGCACCCGCTCCGCGCAGAGACGCGATCGTCGCCTCGTCGTAGCCGGCTTCGGCGAGCACGTCGTCGGTGTGCTCGCCATATCCCGGCGCACCGCTGCGGAATGTCGCCGGCGTTCCCGTCAGACGGATGGGAAACCCCGTCTGGGCGGTGGGCCGTCCCTCGCCGGCGTCGAGGCGCATCGCGCGACTCCGTACCTGGGGATGCTCGAACGTCTCGTCCAGTGCAAGCACCGGCTCGATGCACACGTCGAGCCCGTCGAGTGCATCGCGCCACTGCGCGCGGGTTCTGGTGAGCAGCACTGCCTGGACGGTGGCGATCGTGCGCTCGGCCTCCGCGCCTTCCGCGAAGCCGCTATCCACAAGGTCTTGAAGACCGATCGCTTGGACGAAGGCCTGCCAGAACTTGGGCTCGAGCGTGCCGACGGAGAGGAACCCGTCGGCGCAGGCGTAGATCCGGTAGCAGGGATGGCGACCGGTGAGCATGCCGTTACCAGGCTCTGGAACGGTCTCTGTGGCGAAGAGTTGCGACGCATGCACGCTCGCCCAGCTGATCAGACCGTCCACCATCGAGATGTCGCAGTGCTGCCCCTCACCGGTCCGCGCCGCGTGGTGCAGCGCGACCATGATCGCGAGCGCCGCGTGGAGCGCACCGCCGCCGAGATCACCCACCTGCAGGCCGGGCATCGCCGGTGTGGCATCGATCGTTCCACCGAGGAGGAGCACGCCCGCGACTGCCGCGTAGTTGAGGTCATGCCCCGCGTGGTCGCGATATGGCCCGTCCTGTCCGTAACCGCTGATGCTGCAGACGACGATCCGCGGATTGCGTGCGTGGAGCGCGTCGAAGCCGATGCCGAGGCGGTCCATGACACCGGGCCGGAAGCTCTCGACGACGACGTCGGCGCCGTCCACCAGGCGGAGAAACGCCTCGTGCCCCAAGGGATTCTTGAGATCGACCGCGAGCGACCGCTTGTTGCGGTTGATGGGGTGGAACATCGCCGAGTACTCGCCGACCAGCGGCGCCATCCAGCGCATGTAGTCGCCGCCGGTCGTGTCCTCGACCTTGATCACGTCCGCGCCGAAGTCGGCCAGGAGCATCGTGCAGAAGGGCCCCGGCAACAACCTGGTGAGGTCGAGGACTCGCACGTCGTCGAGTGCCGGCATGGTCGCGCGAGTGTAGCAATCGTTCGACTCGTTACTTGACCGCAATCCCTGTGCTACCTTCGAGCCAAGGTTGACGTGATGAGCACGACAGTCGTCCCGTTGCGCGAGGCTCGGTGATGGACGAGCTGGTCATCAAAGTGCCTGCGCCGTTCAGCGGCATCGATGACCTTGGCTTCTCCGCGCGATATCCGGCGCAGGAGCGTAGCGAGCCGCTCCGCGACATTCCGCTCTTCGTCGAAGGGCCGCCCCGGCCGATGCAGCTGCTCGTCGAACGCCTCGCGCTCTTCGCCGACAAGGACAGCATCGTCGGCACCCTCGCCGACGACGACCAGTACTCATGGACTGCGCCGGTCCAGCTGACCGACGAGGTGTGCGTCCTCGCGTTTCGGGACCGGAGCATCCGGGGGACGGACGCGATCCTCGAGCCCGCCGAGGCTGCCCAGGCAGTTCGCGGCTACATCTGGAACCTGGTCCGGCCGATGGCGTTCACGTTCCTTCGCGACTGCGTTCGCATCGGCGGTCTGCGCCTGTCCGAGCAGATCGCCGTGATCATCGAGACCGGGCACCCACCGTCGGTCGACATGGAGCTGCAGCGCTCGGCGATCACCCCTGAGAACGGCAGCCGGCTCCTTTTCGCCCTCTAAGTTCCCGGGCGTGCGAACGGCCGGGTCTACGGAGTGGTCGGTGTCGGTGTTGCGGTCGGCAGCGGCGTGGAGTTCGGCGCTGGAGTCGGCGTCGGCGTCGGGGTCGGCGCCACCGTGGGCGCGGGCGTCGCGCCGACGGCGGTCGGGGTCGGCGTCGGGCTCGGTGTCGCGGTCGGCGGCAGCGGCGGCGTGGGGCAGTCGGCGAGTGCGGGGTTGAACGGCGTCGGCGTCGGTCCGGCTGTCGGCACCGCAGTCGGCGACGGGCTCGGAGTCGGTGCGCCGCTCTTGGTCGGCGCCGGCGTCGCGGTGGGCACCGGCGTGGGGGTGCTGACGTACGGCGTGTACGTCGGGCACGGCAACGGCGTCGAGGTCGGCGAACCGTGCGCGGCGGAGACACCCAGCGAGATCGCCACGGCGACTGCCCCGATCAGGATGGTCACCACGAAGGTGATCGCTCCCCACTCCCTCCGAAAGACGTTCATGCGCCGACCATGCCCTGACTCTGCGCTACCGCGGCGCTGAACTCCGGATATTGCTTGGCGAGGCGGAGGTTCGTCGCCAGCCAGCCGGCGGGGGTGCCGACATCGAGGAGCTCGCCTTCGAACTCAACGCCCCAGACCTCGCCGGAGCCCAGAAGCTTGCCGATCGCATCGGTGAGCTGAATCTCCCCGAGGGCGCCGGGCTGCGTCTCGCGGATCGCCGGGAAGATCGCGGGCGTCAGGACATACCTGCCCATGACGGCGAGATCGCTCTTGGCCTCACCAGGGCGCGGCTTCTCCACAAGACCTTGCACACGGTGGAGCTTGCCACGTGACTCACCGATCTCGGCGCATCCGTACCGGGAAATCTGGTCTCCGGGGACACGCATGAGGGCCAGGATCGATGTCCCGAGCTGCTCGTGGGCGTCCCAGAGCTGGCGGAGCAGCGGCGGGTCGGCGACTGACAGGTCGTCTGGCAGCATGCAGAGAAAGGTGCGATCGCCGACGGCGTCGGCCGCGCAGAGGACGGCATCCCCTAAACCGCGGGGCGCCGTCTGGCGGGCCACGGTGATCCTGCAGAGATTCCCTGCTTTGCGAACTGCCTCGAGCTCGGCGAGCTTGCCGCGCTCCTCGAGGAGGCGCTCGAGTGGCAGATCGGGGCGCAAATGCGCGGCGAGCGCTTCCTTGCCCTCGGCGAGCACCAGGACGATCTCGTTGGCGCCCGACGCGACCGCTTCCTCAACCGCCCACTGGATCACCGGGCGATCGAGAACAGGGAGCAACTCTTTCGGCAGCTCCTTGGTGGCGGGGAGAAAGCGCGTTCCCAGGCCTGCGGCGGGAATCACGCATGGTCGCGAGTCCACGGCGGCGAATTGTCGCCGGTCGGGGCGGAGACGCGCTCCCCGTTACCCTTGCGCGGATGCCTGACACGAGAACGTTGCTGATCAAGGAGGTGCGGACAGCGCTGGATGCAGCCGGCGTGGATGCCGGTTTCGAGGTTGTCCTCGAGCGATCTGCGCGTCCGGAGTTCGGCGACTGGTCGACGCCGGCGGCACTCGGACTCGCTCGTGTGCTCCGGCGGGCGCCCGTCGCGATCGCCACCGAGCTCTGCGACTCGCTCAACGCGGCTCAGGTACCGCTCGTCCGTCTCTGGGAGGTGACGCCGCCCGGGTACGTGAACGCCCGGCTGGCCGACGCGCCCTGGGCGGACGCCGTGCTCGCGACCGCCGGTGAGCTCGAGGCGACCGGCGCGCTGGATCTTCCCGCCGAAACGGCCGTGTCCGGCAAGACGCTCGTCGAGCACACCGCGACGAACCCGAACAAGGCAGCGCACATCGGCCACCTCCGCAATGCCTGCATCGGCGACACGGTCGCCCGAGTGCTCCGCCGAACTGGGCACACGGTCGAGGTCAACAACTACATCGACGACACCGGCGTGCAGGTTGCCGACGTCGTCGTCGGCATTCGCGAGCTTGGCTTCGAGCAGCAACCCGGCGAGCCGTTCGATCAGTACTGCTCGCGCGTCTACGTCGAGGTCTCAGGCCGCTATGAGAGCGACCCCGCGCTCCTGGTACGCCGGCGCGAGATCCTCCGTGACGTCGAGGAAGGCGGCAATGAGACGGCGGTGTTCGTCAAGGAGATCGCGCGCCGCATCGTCAATGCGCACCTCGCGACGATGCATCGTTTCGACATCGCGTACGACCTGCTGACGTGGGAGTCGGACATCATCGCGCTCGGTTTCTGGCGGCAGGCGTTCGAGTTGCTCAAGGAGTCGGGTGCGATCGTGCTCGCCGAGTCCGGAAAGCTCGCCGGTTGCTGGGTGATGCCTGCCGAAGGTGACGAAGAGGACGGTGACGACGACACCAAGGTTCTGGTCAAGTCCGACGGTATCGCCACCTACACGGCGAAGGATATCGCTTATCAGCTCTGGAAGTTTGGCTTACTCGGGCGCGACTTCAATTACCGTCCGTGGGAAGGTGGCGGTGCGCTGATGAGCACGGCGACCGAACCCGATCCAGATACGCCCCCCGCGCATTTCGGCCAGGCGCAACGCGTGATCAACGTGATCGACGCACGCCAGGCCTATCCGCAACGGGTGGTGCAGCGTGCGCTCCGCCGGCTGCATCACGATCGCCAGGCCGAGAACTCGATCCATCTCAGCTACGAGGTCGTCGCGCTGACACCGGCAGCTGCAGCCGAGCTCGGTGTCGCGATCGAGGAAGGGCATGGGAGCGTCGCGCTCAGCGGCCGTCGCGGGATCGAAGTGCGCGCCGATGACTTGCTTGATCGCGCCATCGCGCGGCTCACTGCGAATGCCCGGGATGCGGAGAGCGCGCAGCTGGTTGCCGCGGGAGCGGTGCGGTATTACCTGCTCAAGTTCTCGCTCAACCAGATCATCTCGTTCGACTTCGACGAGGCCCTGCGGGTCACCGGGGACACCGGCGTGTATCTGCAGTACGCACACGCACGCGCTGCCGGCATCCTTCGCAAGGTTGACGCCGGCGCGGGGCACGCACCAGGGGCCTTGCATCCGGCCGAACGCGAGCTCCTGCACGCCATCGAGGCATACCCACGAGCGCTTACCGAGACCGCGGTGGCGCTCTCACCATCGATCCTGACGACCTACGCGTTCGGTCTCGCATCAGCCTTCAGCGACTTCTACGAGCACACCCCGGCGATGGTGCGCGAGGAGGATCTGGCCGTCCGCAGCTTCCGTCGTGCACTGGTCGGCGCAACTCGAGCCACGCTCGCGGATGCGCTCCATTCGCTCGGCATGGCCGCACCCGACCAGGTCTGACCAAGAGGCGACGGAGGGCGCTGGTATGATCCGGAGCCTCCAGGCCCCGTTCGTCTAGAGGCCCAGGACACCGCCCTCTCAAGGCGGAGACCATCGGTTCGAATCCGATACGGGGTACCACTGGGCCAGCGAACGGGAGCGAATTCCTAGAGAGAGGCGATCGGCTGCGGCTGTCCAGCCCACGTTCGCAGGGCTGTGAGGGTGAACGACTCGTAGTCGCGAATGAAGTCCAGTCCGGTCGCGAGCGCACCGGTAATCACTCCGAGGCGGATGAGATCTGGTTGCCACTGGCGCCAGTGGCGTTGGACATCAGCGGCGCGCGCGATGGCGGACGTTTCGACCACATCCGTTGCCTCGAGGATGCCGGCCATGATCGGGAGGACCGTCGGCCAGTCCGGCGCGCCAGCGGGTTGTCGCCCAACCACATCCTCGAGAGCCTGCCGATTCCGAAGCCGGAATACTCGTTGATTCGCGGACGTCGCAGCGTCGAGCATCCCTCCGAGTTGAAGGCTTTCGAGCGCCTCAGCGACCGCGTCCTTGCCATACGCGGCACTGGTTGCGATCTCGCTTATACCCATGAAGCGATCGACCTCCCTCAGCATCACGCGCAGTACTTCCGCACGCGCTGAGACTCCCCACAACGATCTGAGGCGCAACTGGATTAGTGCCGGACGTTCCAGCGATGGGGCAGCCGAACGCCCGGTGGCAACAAACCGCACGGGCGACCCCGCACCAGGCCAGCTAAGGTGCGAGTTAGCGTTCACCGTCGCGGAGAACTCGCGAACGGCACCTTGGACAATCGGGTCCGCCTGATCGGTCAGCCGTTTGAGGCGTATCGCGGAGGCAAGCCGGCCGTATGACACGCACCAGTCCAAGGCCTCGGTGCGCAAGCGCGTGTCGCGGTGTCCGAGACGGGCAGTGCAAATGATCAGCGCCTCAAGATCCAGAGCCACATCCTGGTGGTGCCGTTCCCAGCCACTGAGTCCGAACTCGGCCCACTGGCTCCACAGCGTTCCCAGCACGAGATCGCGCACCTCGTCGCTATAGGCCGACATCGTCAGCTCCGAGCATCCGAAGCGCCGCCCGAAGATCGTCGTGAAAAGCCGGCGAGGGATCGTGCGTGCGCGCCCAGGCTGCCGCACCCCGAAGCTCGGTCGGCAATGGTTTGAGAGCTCGCAGGTCTTCGACGTGCTTGCTACGCGGGCCTTGATCGACGGCCGCGTAGAGCTTCAGATAGATCTGATCGGTACGGCTCGCCAGGTGCAGGATGAGGGCACCGAAATTGCGCACCTCGGCGCGCTCGGCGAACCCTTGGGGAAGGCCAAACTCCATGAGGGCCGACCGGCCGGAGTTGAGCCACTCGTCGCCGATGCCGAGGACTTGGCCCACGTCACGTACGGCTTCGATGAGGGGCTCAGGCAGCCGATCGGACGCAACGTAGTGCCCGTCCTCTACGAGCGCGACGATGTCGAGGCCCCTCGTGGCGCGCGTGATGAGCCCGAGGAGGAGAAGGCTGCTCCCGCCGACCGCAACCAACTCGTACGCAAGGCGCCGGGCCTGGAGCGTCTCGGATAGCGCCTGAAGCGCTTCAATCACAGGTAGCATGCCGGTATTATACCGACGAATCACCGATATTACATCGGCGATATTGAAAGCGGTCGCAACCCGGCCACGATCTCGACGCGCTGCGCCCCAGCGTCGTCGGGGTGCGCCACCCTCGCCATATGCGGCTCGTGTCTGCCCTCTCTCCGATTGCGCGCCCTCAATCGACTTGGCGCGTACGCCTTCCGGCAGCGATCTGTCTGCTCGCCGTCGTGACGATGAGTTTGGCGTCGTTCCTCCCCTACATGAGCATCCCCGCATGGTGGGATGACGGGCTATCGGCAGGCCCTCCCTACTCGACCTACCTCGCGAGCTGGAGCCTTGCCGACGGCCTTGAAGCGACGCTCGTGGTTTTGTTGTTAGCCATATTGGGAGTCGCTGCTGTCGCCATGCTTTGCGGAATCCGACGCAGGTTTTCCGCGATGATCTCGCTGATCTTCTCTGTCGGGTTGGTGCTCTTTGCGCTTTTTGAAAGCAGCGACGGCGGCCGCCACGTCATGCCGGCGTGGGTGTTGCCCGGCTCAGGTGGTGAGGTCGCCCCCGTCGAGCCCGTGACCGTCGGGGTGGGCTTCGCCGTGTTTCTCATCGGCGCTGTCCTCGCCGTCATCGCCTCGCTGATGATGGTTGACGGAACGGTCCGACATCGAGCTCGAGGCCACCGCGTTATCCAACCAAATGCGATCGAGGCGCGCTGATCGCGCTTGCGAGGCATAGTCCGGGTCCATAGACTCGACGTGATCTCGTCAACTAATCGGACCGGGGTGCGAAACGATGGCCACAACCAAAACCGCGACCAAGAGCACGGCGAAGCCTGCAAAGCGCACCACCGCGTCGACGGGATTCAGCCCCGAGGAAAAAGCAGCAGCGCGCGAGCGCGTCCGGGAACTCAAGGCGGAAGCTGCCAAGGCGGATGGGAAGGCAGAACTCCTCGCCGCAATCGCCAAGATGCAGGAACCGGACCGCACCATCGCCAAGAAGGTTCATGCGCTGATCACAGCCGCCGCGCCGGATCTCGCACCGAAAACGTGGTACGGGATGCCCGCCTACACGAAGGACGGGAGCGTCATCTGCTACTTCCAGAACGCCGGGAAGTTTAAGGTCCGGTATCAGACTCTCGGCTTCAGCGACAAGGCGAAAGTTGACGACGGGATGATGTGGCCGATTCAGTACGCGCTCAGCAAGTTGACCCCCGCTGAAGAGGCAAAGATCACGGCGCTGGTCAAAAAGGCGGTGCGCTGAGCCTGCCCGCGCGGCAGACCCACACATCTCCTCGGTCTTCCTCCGTGAGCGCGCGCGACCGCAGCGGGAGTCTCCCATCGCTGGTGGTCGTCTGCGGACCTCCGGGAGCAGGCAAGTCTCGGCTTGTCGAGAAGTTGTCGCTGAAAATCCGATTGCCGGTGATCGCCAAGGATCTGATCAAGGAAACCCTGATGGACCACTTTGGTCCTGGGGAGCCAACGGGCTCTGCTGCATTCGCCGTTCAGCTTGCCGTGGCGGACGCCATGCTGATGGCAGGATCTGGACTGATTCTCGAGGGAGCCTTCTTCCGAGACCAACTCGACTTACGCGGTCTCGCCATCAAGGCACGAACCGTGGTGCTGTATCTCCACGCACCCCTGGAATGCTTGGTGACTCGCTATACCGACCGTCAGCGCGATCGTCATCCGGGTCATCGAGGGCTCGAAGCGTTGCCGGATTTGCGCCGCAGAGTTATGGACGGTGTCTACGAACCCGCGGATGTCGGGCTTCCGGTCCTCAGAGTCGAGACCGAGAACGGCTACGACCCGTCCGAGGACGCGATTGTTCGTTGGCTTGCCGAGCACCAGGTTGCTTCCTGACGGAGCGGCGCGGGTTGTTCAGTTGAGCGAGGCCTACTATTCATTCGATGGCTGGCACGGGCGACTGGCGCCTTCGCGGACAGGAGAAGCATCTCCAGGGAGCCACGCTCGTCCGTAAGCCATACAGAGCGAAAGACGAGTCGTGGGAACACGACCACTGCGAATTCTGTTGGACGAAATTCATGGATCCGACGTTCTCCGAAGATCATGCAGAGTTCATCGCGGAGCACCATGACGTGCTCACGGAGGGATTCGCCGTGAGCGGGAGGAGTCCCAACGGAGGAACAGATGATGACTACTGGTGGATCTGTCCACCATGCGTCGCCGACTTCAGCCAGCGTTTTGCGTGGACGCTTCTTGACGTGGCCCCGCAGTAGGAAATGCGCGGCATCGATGGTTCGTCGTGGATAACGTGAACGACCAGGCGAAGCCCGGAGAGATTGCGCCGCGCCCACTCAGCGACACAGAACGTGGCGTTCTTGAGTCGCTCCTCGCGCAGGACTTTGATGGCGCCGTCGCGTTGCGAAGTCAATTGCCTCACGCGAATGTCGTCGGCGCATGCACGTGTGGGTGCGTGACAGTCGCCTTGGCTGTGGACAAGGAGACCGCCGAACCGGCGGCGATCGGAGGACGTCTGATCCGAGCTGAGGCGACGATTCTCGACGATATGAACGAACCGATCGGAGGCGTGATCGTCTTTCTTCGTGACGGCTACTTAAGCATGTTAGAGGCGTATTCGTACGGAGACCCGATCAGCGCGTGGCCTGAGCCTGATCGTCTCAACGTGTTCCTGCGCGACGTCTGACGTTGAGCGGATCACTCGCCCATCGGTTCCAGGAGCCAGACGTCGGGGCAGTACGCGATCTCACGCACCGCGCGCCCGTCACTCGTGATGATGTAGCGCGTCCCCTGTTCTGATTGCTGAATGGCCAGCTCCCATTGCTTGCGGTCAGCATCAGTCGAATAGTGATTTGCACGGTTGCGCATCGCGACCCACGTGACATGACGCTGCAGGAGATCATCGATAGGCAGTCGGTTCGGTTGCTTTTCGGGCCGTCGCGCCGATACGCCGGCGACCAGGACGATGAGCGATCCCGGAACCATGAACGCGATCGCCACCACCAGCCACGGGGCACTGTCTCGACCGCCGGGCACCCATATCGACAGGGACATCCCGAAGACGATCAGTGCAAACCCGGTGAAACGCGTCCAGAGATAGCGCTTTCGCCGCGCGTCAGAGATAGGTCGCCGCCTGGAGGGTCACCCAAATGTCGTACCCGACATGGCCGATGATCACTGGCAGTAGCCGGCGCGTCTGCAGATAGAACGCCGTCATCATGGCTCCGAAGACGAGCGGCTGCAGCACGCCGAGGCCGTATTCCACGTGGTACGAGCCGCGAATGATCACCGAGACAATCGCGATCGCCGGCAATGCCCACCCCAGAGAGCGCAGGCGATTGGTGAGGTAGCCGAGTACCACCACCTCTTCCACCACTCCCGAGACGACGGACGTCGCGATGCCGGTGATGATGAACGACAAGCGCGACGTGCCCGCAGGTATCGGTGTGCCGTATACGCCTGGGGCGTGTGCGTTGAACAGGAACTCTCCGATCCAGTTCGACACGATGCGCGCCGCGAGCATCAGGAGAATGCCGATGACGATGTCGCGAACCAAGCGGGTTCGGTCGAGTCCGATCGACTTGAACGACAGACCGGAGCGGCCCAACAGATACCAGACGAGTGCAAGCGGTGCCGCAAGTGCGAGCGTATACAGCACCTGCAGGATGGTCGACGCGGTGGGATCGAGCTGGTCGAAGACCGACCCGCCGCTCGTGTGGCCGCTGACCTCCACGACCAGCGTGATGGTGGTGCCGGCGGCGCGAGCGCCGCTGCCCATCTCGGATCTCCCGTTTCCATGCCGACGATCCTACGAACCGCCGGATCGATTCCCCCGCGAAGCGACAGGTCGCGAACCGATCAGTGACAGAGGTCCATCACCGGATCCGGTTCCGGTTGTAGAGCGACCGCGCCCACGCGTAGCTGCCCGCGGCGATCAGGAGACACCACGCCACGGCGAGGACGCCGCTGTTGCCGATCGGCGTCCCGGTGAGCAGGCCGCGGAAGGTGTTGACCACGTGTGTGAACGGTTGGTTCTCCGCGAACCAGCGCACTCCCACCGGCATCGTGGCAGTCGGCACGAACGCGCTGCTCACAAACGGCAGCACGAGGAGGATGAGCGACATGCTGTTCGCACTCGCCGGGGTCTTCGCGAACAGTCCAAGCGCGACACCGAGCCAGGTCAGCGCCGCAGCGAGCATGAAGAACAGCCCAATGGCGGCGAGCCATTCGATGGGGCTCGCCGTCGGTCGGAAACCGAGCGCCACCGCGACGCCAACGACCACGACCACGCTCACGAACGCCTGGAGGACGCTGCCCAGCAGCTGTCCCGTCAGGACCGACATGCGGCTGATCGCCATGGTGCGAAAGCGCGAGATGATCCCTTCGGTCATGTCGCTGCACACGCTGACCGCAGTCGCCTCGGCGCTGCCGGCGGCAGTCATCAGGATGATCGCAGGGGTCAGATAGTCGACATACGCACCACCGCCCGGCGTGGCGGCGCCGAGCCCAGCGCGCAACGTGTTGCCGAGCACGCCGACGAACAGCAGCAGAAAGAAGACGGGGACGAGCACTGCGCTCGCGAGGATCATCGGGTAGCGAAGTGAGCGCCGGACACTGCGACGCAGCATCGTCGTCGAGTCGCGCAGCGCGAGAGCATATGTACTCATGCGGCATTCCCTGTGAGTGCGAAGAACACATCGTCAAGATCTGGCGCGTCGACGATCACGCGGTCAACACCGACGCCGAGCTGATCCAGCCGCGTCAGCAACGGCATCAGCGACTGTGGTGTGCCGTCATTGGGCACTTGCAGCACCAGCGCCTCGTCATCGCGTGATGCTTCGGCGAGAACGCTCGCAGCCTTCTCGAGGCCACTGAGGTCGCGGAAGTAGAGGCGAGCATGACCGCCGGGCATCCGCCGCTTGAGCTCATCCGGTGTGCCCTCGGCCACGATGCGACCGTGATCGAGCACCGCAACCCGGTCGGCAAGCTCGTCCGCTTCCTCGAGATTCTGCGTGGTGAGAAAGATCGTCACCCCACCGGCCACGAGCTCGCGGATGATCTGCCACATGGTGCGGCGGCTCCGCGGATCGAGTCCAGTTGTGGGCTCGTCGAGGAAGATGATCCGCGGCGCACCAACGAGAGTCATCGCCAGGTCGAGACGGCGGCGCATGCCACCGGAGTAGGTCATTGCGGGCTGTTTGCGTGCCCCCATCAGGTCGAACCGCTCGAGCAGCTCATCAGTGCGGCGGTGGCCTTCGCGCCCGTCGAGATGGTTGAGATCCGCCATCAGCATCAGGTTCTCTTCGCCGCTGAGCAGGCTGTCCACCGCAGAGAACTGTCCGGTCACACCGATGGCAGCGCGCACCAAGTCGGGCTGACGCGTGACGTCGCAGCCGTTGACGAACGCCTCGCCACCATCGGTGCGGAGCAGGGTCGACAGGATCTGGACGGTCGTCGTCTTGCCTGCTCCGTTGGGACCGAGCAGCGAAAACGTGGTTCCCTCGACGACCTCGAGATCGATCCCGTCGAGGACGACCTTGTCGCCAAACGACTTTCGCAAGCCCGCGACCTTCACCGCGAGGCGCGGTGTTGCGGTGCCCATCAGGCGATCCCGACCGCGGCCGCAGCCGCGCGATGGATCCTGATGTCGCCGAAGGACGTGCGAGCGCGAACCTCCACGGAGTCAGTCCCCGCCTCGGGTTTGGCCGCAGCGTCAAGCGCGTTGGCCACCTTGCCGAAGGACGTGTTGAGGTCGAGCCATGCCGGCACACCCTCGAGGACGCTGATGTCGATCGCGCCCATCGACGTATGGGCAACGATCGCGCCGCGCCGCACCTCGCCGATGCGGATGTCACCGGTGGCGGTCTTTGCGGTGACGGTGGCTCCGGCGCGGTCGATGACGATCCGGCCGTTCGCCGAGCTCACGCGCAGGTCGTCGCTGACGTCGCCGATCCATGTGTCGCCGTTGGTGTTCCGGACCACAGCCGTGCCGGCGATGCTGCCGATCCGCACCGTGCCTGACCCGGTCTTGACGTCCGCGTGGCCACTTGTGCGGTCGACGTTGATGTCGCCGACACCGATCCGAATCTCGATGGGAGAGGCTTCCGTCAGCTGCACATCACCGACGCCGGTGGCGTAGTGACACTCACCGAGGCGACCGGTGGAATGCAGCGATGCGATACCGGTCGTGGCGTGCAGCTGCGAACCCGTCGGCACGTCGATGACGACGTCGACAGAGTCGGCACCCTTGCGCGGCCCGAGCTGGCGCCACGACTTCGGGGTCTTGACGAGCAACGCGCCGTTCGCGTACTCGACGCGAGTCTCCTGCGCCGCCGTGATGTCCGACTTCTTCGTCGGATCACTTGGGCGCACCTCGACGACGGTGTCGCTGCGGTCGCTGGCGGTGATGCGCAGGTCGCCGACGACGATTTCCAGCGTGACAGAGATCGGTGCGGGGGTGTCAAACGCAGGCATGGTGTTGGCTCCTCAAATGTGCGGCCCGCGACTCAGCGGACCCATCCCGTGTAGCGATTGCGGCTCTGCCCCGACGGCGATTCGCTTCGACGTCCAGAGTCATTTCCTTCGACGCGTGCTCCAACGACGCGGACGAGCCAGGCGTTGACGGAGAGCGCCTCGTTTCCCGCCGCGCGCTCGATCCGGACCTTCAACTGCTCGGGCAGCCGGAAGTTGATGCGCGACATCCCGCCTTCGTCGAGGTCGTCCCCATCCGTCGACCCACTGCGTCCCGTCCACGGCTGGGTCGCGGCACCGGCTCCCTCGGTGCCGGCAGAAGACACGTCGGCCGGCGGAGGCGTCACGACGAACTCGAGATCGCGACCGCGCAGGCGCAACTCGACCGAACCGGGCGCCAGATCCACCGTGATCTCTTCAGACGCGACGGTCAGCGCGTCCTGGAGCGCGAGGCGAATCGACGAGTCGAGCGGTGCGACAAGCCGCTGCGCGAGCGCGCGGGCCTCATCGCCGCCGGTCTCGGCCGCTGCTTCGAGTTGCCGCTGAATGCTTTCGACGTAGGGTTGCAGGTCCATGACGCCACTATGGCACCACTTATGGCGCCATGTCAAGCCAGCGTGGCACCAAACTGGCGTCGATTGGCGCCGAGGGAGGTGACTCGATCGCGTTTCGACGCGCACTCCACCTGAATCCCGCTCTACGCTCGATTGCGCCGTGTTCCGATCGCTTGTCGCCTGCGGGCTCGCTGCTTGGGTTCTTGCTGGCTGCGCCGCTGCGGCGGTGAACGAGCCTGAGGCGAAAGCCGTGCAGCAGGCCCTCGCCATCGCTCAGGGCATGTCGAGCACACCGATCACTTTGATCGCGGCATCCTCGGGCTCGCTTGCACACTTGGTTTCCAGCGCTGCGAACACCGGCTCCGACCCGGATCGCCCCGTCTGGGCCATCGATTTCAAAGGTCATTTCGAGCTGTCGTGCGGGCCGCAGCAGACCGTCGCTGAGCCGACCTGCCCTGTGGACACACGTGTCCTCGTCGTTCTCGACGAGGTCACCGGCGACACGGTCCTGTTGGAGACACGTCCGTAGAGCTCCTAAACAGAGGGGCGCACTCGCTCGATGCCTTTCGCAGTCACGACGAGCATCCGGGGCGTAACAAGATGGATGCACCCGGCTTTGACAGCGCCTCACCGAGACTAGGCTCTAGTTCGTGGACAAGATGAAGCCGTGGCAGCGGCTCTCCCGCAAGCACTCTTCCGAGAGCACCGCGGCTCACGGCACTCCCCCCGCCCCTGACCAGAAGTGCATGGACGGCGATTGCTCGAAACCTGCCAGCTGCCGCTGCACCTACGTTGACCGTCGCCAGGTCAAGTGCGGTACCGCCTGGTGCGACGAGCACAGCCGGATCGTCCTCGGCCTCCCGTACTGCCGCCGCCACGCGACCGTCGCGCCGTCACTCTCCAACGGCTTCTTCACGCACATGCTCCCGGACGTCGAGAACCGTGCCCCGTCGCTCGCGACGTGGGTCGGCGCCGAGCTCGACACGGCCGTCCGCATCGCGCTGACCGCAGACGCTCCCCACAAGGACGCGTACGTCGTCAGTGGCGCCGTTCGCCCCGTCCGCGTTCCCGGCAGCACGATGCCCGTCTGGCTTCGCTCATGGACTCTTGTCGACAGCACCGGAGTCCTCCAGCACGTCTCGATCGAAGTCGACGAGGAGGACGATCGCGCTGTGGTCGTCCGTGTCGGCGGCGAGCCGATGGGCCGCCACCAGCCGCCCTGGATCGGCCGCCCCCGCGATCAGACCATCGCGCCGGAGATTGACGCAGCCGCGCGTCAGGCCTTCCGCATCACGATCATGCACGACATCGAGCTCGGGCTCCTTGGCGCCCGCATGGAAGTCGCTTCCTGATCGACCCACCTGATCAGGCGACGATCCGCGCTGCCGCCGCCTCGGCCGCGCGCCGCTCGGCAGGCACAAGACCAAGACGCACACGCCGGTCGAGCAGATCGTCCAGGGTGCGCGCCCCTTCGTGGAGCACGCCGAAGAGCAGTTCCACACCGAGCGCAGCAACGCCATCCGCAAGTGGCTGCAGCAGCGACGGGTCTCCATCGGCAAGCGACAGCACCGCCGGCGCCTCGACTCCATATCGCCGCGTGAGGCGAGCCGGGACATCCAGACCGCGGAGCACCGACAACGGCGCCGACCCGACGAGTGGCAGTGCGGCGGTTCTGCTTCGCAGACCGGGCGCGATGCGATCGACAGTGTCCTGCGCCATCCGCCGATACGTCGTCAGCTTTCCGCCGACGACGGTGACCAGGCCCGTAGGTGCATCCTCGACGATCGCGTGGCGGCGGCTCAGGTCGCGCGTGCTCTCCCCTCCCGCGCTGAGCAGCGGTCGCAGCCCGGCGTAGGAGCCGATCACGTCAGCGTGGTCGAGCGGCACCTCAAGCGCGCGCGACAGCGCGTCGAGCAGATATCGCTCCTCCGCAGGTGTCACCTGCGGTTGCTCGCCGGAAGGTCCGTGGTACGGCTCGTCGGTGACGCCGACGATCACGTGGCCGTCGCCCGTCGGCGTGGCGCCTACCCAGCGCGCCGATTCGCCTGCGATCGGCACCACGAGTGACGCGCGCGCATTGCCAAACGATGAGGCGCGCACGATCACGTGCGATCCCTTGCTCGGCGCGAGCTGCACACCCGGTGCGAGACCGTCCGCCCAGACGCCGGTGGCATTGACGACGTGCGCCGTCGCGATCTCGAACCTCCGGCCCGACACGGTGTCGCGCACCCCGACGCGGCCGCGTTCGACATTCACGGCATCGCAGTACGTGAGGATCATCGCGCCGTTCGCAGCCGCGGTCCGAGCCACAGCAATCACGAGGCGAACGTCGTCCTCGAGCTTCCCGTCCCAGAAGAGGATGGCCCCGCGGAGGTCATCGCTTCGCAGGCTGGGAATCAGGCGCATCGCCTCGTCGGCGTCGATGCGACGCGGCGCTCCGAGCGTGCTTCGCCGGGTCCCCGCCGCTGCGCGCATGACATCGCCGACGCGAATACCGGTCTCGGCGAATGCGCCATACACCGGCCGCATCGCGTCGTCCAGCGGTGCGACGAAGGGCATCGGCCGCACCAGGTGCGGCGCCGTGCGCGTCATGAGGATGTGGCGCTCGCGCGCCGACTCCCAGGCCACGGCCACCTCGCCTTGCCGCAGGTAGCGGAGCCCACCGTGGGCGAGCTTGCTGCTGAGACCGCTCGTCCCATTCGCGAGATCGCGCCGTTCGACGAGCACGACTCGCAGACCACGTGTCGCCGCGTCGAGCGCAACGCCCGCCCCCGTGATGCCACCCCCGATGACAACAACGTCGACGGCTTCGCCACCTTCGAGGCGCTCCATCTCGGCGCTGCGCCGGCTGTCATTCAGCGACGCCGAGCGCGCACCCGTCACTCTGTGCAACCTCGCGCCGAAGCGGTTACCCGGTCGCTGGTTGGGTATGCTTCGCACTGCATGATCGCGACCACGGCGCCAGGCCTGCTCGAGGTGATCGGGATACCGCTGGGCTTCGTTGTGCTGATGGCGGCGGCGTTCACCGGCCTCTACGTCCTCTGGATGCGGACAGGGTCCTAGCCGCCGGTCTCACAGCCTCAGCCGATCGCGACCAGCTCCACATCAACGACGAGTGTGGCGTTGGCGGGAACGCCGGCCGACGTGCTCCCGGCGGATCCGAAGCCGAGCGCCGGCGGAACGACAAGCTTTCGAGTGCCGCCGACCTTCATGCCCGGAACGCCGAGGCGCCAGAACTGCAGCGTTGTCGGGTCGGCGAGCTGGAGCGTGTTGGTGACCGCGCCCGCCCCGCGTGTCGTGATGACCCGGGTTCCGTCGGCGAGCCACACGGTGAACTGCACGTTCACGTTGGCGGACGCCGTCGCTACCGCGCCGCAGCCGACGGTGATGTCCCCAAACTGCAGTCCCGAAGCGCCCTGCTGGAGGGTCACCGGCGTGGAGAACGAATCCACTGCGGCGACCGGTCGCGGGGTCGAGCAATCGGGGGGCGGCGGGGTGATCTGGCTGCTCACGGTGACCAAACTCCCGCACCCGGCCAGTGCCAGAACCCCGAGTGTGACGGCAGCAAGAGTGGCAATGCGGGGTCGGAGCGAGCCGGGGTGACGAGTCATCGGCGCCGAATCGTACCCCGACGCCGCGTACAATCGATCTAGAGACCGTTCTAAGGAGCCCCAGCCGCCATGGCAAACACGATCAAGGAATCCAAGGGCGTCGCGTCCCAGCGCGACATCCTCACGCACGTCCGCTGCCCGATCTGCAACAACCTGATGCGTCAGAACGAGATCGGCGTCGAGATCGCCTTCCGGCACAGCCGCCGCCCTGGCGAGCCCCGCCGCGAGCGCATCGTCAAGCACACCAAGAACTGCAAAGCCGCCTAGTGCGGCGCGGATCGGGGCGCGCCTGATGGCCGTCGAGGTCCCGCTGCTGCCGCTCGGCTCCGTGCTCTTCCCGCACATGCCGATGTCGCTGCACATCTTCGAGCCGCGCTATCGGGCGATGATGCGCGACTGCCGCGCGGCATCGACCACCTTCGGCATCGTCGCGATCCGCGAGGGGTACGAGGTCGGCGCAACGGCGGTCCCATTCGACGTCGGCACCCTGGCACAACTCGATGAGATCGAGGAGCTCCCGGATGGCCGGTACAACCTCGGCGTCATCGGTGCCTCGCGCTTTCGCATCGACTCGTTCTCGCATGACCGTCCGTACCTCGTGGGCTCCGTGCACTACCTGCAGGACATCCCCGCGCCCGCCGACGACACGGAACGCCTCGCTGCCGCGGTCACCACCGCGTTTCGCGGGTATGCCACGCAGCTTCGCGGCGTCGGCCAGGGCGATCCGCTCGAGTTCGGACTCCCGTCCGATCCCGAGCTGCTCTCCTATCTCGTGGCCGCGGCGATGCAGGTCGAAACCGCACAACGCCAGCGCCTGCTGGAGATCGACGGCACCGCGGAGCGCCTGTCCGCGGTGCTCCGCCTCCTGCGCCGCGAGGCAGCGCTGCTCGACCGGATGCTGGTTCGATCCAAGGACCACGCCGCCACCTCCGGGCTGAATTGAGCGTCGCTGAGCGCTTCGCGCTCGAGGGAAAGGTCGCGCTCGTCACCGGGGGCAGCCGGGGGATCGGGCGCGCCATCGCCGGGGCACTCGCCGAGGCAGGTGCGACCATCGCGATCAACGCGCGGCACGCGGACGCGTGTGAGGAGGCGGCTGCGCAGATCGTCGCTGACGGTGGCTCGGCAATCGCGGTACCGGGCCATGCCGGCGACGCCGACGCGTGCGAAGCCATCGTCGCGGAAGTGATCCGTCAGACCGGACGGCTTGACGTCCTCGTCAACAACGCCGCGACCAACCCGCAGTTCGGCCCGATCCTCGACGCCGACGAGGGCGCGATCAACAAGATCTGGGACGTCAACGTCCTGGGGCCGCTGCGCCTGACCCGCCACGCCGTCGCGGTATGGATGCGCGATCACGGCGGGAGTGTCATCAACATGTCGTCGGTCGCAGGCATCCGCCCGGAACCGCTGACCGGCGCATACAACGTCAGCAAGGCCGCGCTCATCACGCTCACTCGCACGCTCGCGCGCGAGCTGGGCCCGCTCGGGATCCGCGTCAACGCGATCGCGCCTGGCCTCGTCGAGACGAAGCTGGCGCGCTACCTCGTTGAGACCACCGAGGTCCACGATCACATCATTGGTCAGACCGCGCTTGGCCGCCATGCCGTCCCCGACGAGATCGCGGGCGCAGCACTGTTCCTCGCGTCCGATGCGGCGTCCTTCGTCACCGGCTCCGTGCTGGTGGTGGATGGAGGCTGGTCGGCGTAGCGCAAACGTTCTCCCTGTGTGAATGGGAGAATCGCGATGAGGCAAGAGGGCACTCGGAGGCTACTGCTATGGCGAATGACCAGGGACTCGGCTTCACGCTCAGCCGGCGCGCCCAGCTCAATCCGGACAACACCGCCCTCATCTTCCGCGAGGAGCGCTGGACTTACGCCGAGCTCAACACACTCACCAACAAGGTCGCGCATGGTCTGCATGCGCTGGGTGTCAACCCGAGCGATCGAGTCGGCTTCCTGGGCCTCAACCATCCGCGCTTCTTCTTCACGTTATTCGCTGCAGCGAAGCTTGATGCGATCTTCGTGCCGCTCAACTTCCGCCTGACCGGCCCCGAGCTGACGTTCATCATCCGCGACGCCGGACTGCACACCCTCGTGTACGAGGAGGCGTTCGCCTCGATCGTCGATTCGATCCGCGCGGACCTCAACGTGCACGAGTACGTCTGCGCCGTCGAGCAGAGCGGCTCACGCGGCTTCGACTCCCTGTTGCACGACCAGCGGGACACCGACCTTGACTACCAGGTTGCGATGAGCGATGTCGCACTGATCATGTACACGTCGGGAACGACCGGGCGTCCGAAGGGCGCGATGCTCACCCACGGCAACATCATCTGGAACAACATCAACGCGGGGCTCGCGGATGACGGGACGTCGCAGGAGATCTCGCTCGTGGTGGCGCCGCTCTTCCACATCGGCGGCCTCAACGTCACGCCGTTGCTGTCGTTCATGAAAGGCGCGACGGTGGTGATGGAGCAGATGTTTGAGCCCGGCATGGTGCTCGAGAACATCGAGAAGTTCCACATCACCTCGATGTTCGGCGTCCCCGCCATGTACCTCTTCATGGCCCAGCATCCCGATTTCAAGACGCGCGATCTGAGCAGCATTCGTGTGCTGTCGTGCGGTGGCGCGCCTGTGCCCGAGGCGCTCATCAAGGTCTACGCGGCGCGCGGACTCCCGTTCAACCAGGGATACGGGCTCACGGAGACGTCACCCTTCGCGTCATTCCTGCCGTCAGCGATGGCGGAGAAGAAGCTTGGTTCGGCAGGCATCGCGCCGTTCTTCACCGACGTCAAAGTCGTTGACGACGATGGACACGACGTCCCCGACGGCGAGCGCGGCGAGATCGTCGTTCGCGGGCCGAATGTCATGAAGGGATACTGGAACCGGCCCGACGCCACTGCCGAGGTGCTCGTCGACGGATGGTTCCACACCGGTGACGTGGGCATTCGCGACAGCGACGGATACTTCTTCATCGTCGACCGCAAGAAGGACATGATCATCAGCGGCGGCGAGAATGTGTATCCCGCGGAGGTCGAGGACGCGCTGTACCAGCACCCCGGTATCAAGGAAGTCGCGGTCATCGGCGTGCAGCATCCGCGCTGGGGTGAGACGGTGCGCGCCGTGGTTGTCCCGAAGGACGGAACGGCGCTGACCGAGGAAGAGGTCATCGCGTTCTCGCACGACAAGCTGGCGCGATACAAGCAGCCGAAGTCGGTGGTGTTCATCGATGTGCTGCCGCGCAACCCTGCCGGCAAGGTGCTGAAGTTCGACCTTCGCGAGACGCACGGTCAGCCGATCGTGGAGGCCGACGCACCGGCGGCGCCCGAGGGAGCCACCACCACCGCGAGCTGACGGGCGAGGTGCGCTACGTGATGTCGATGACGAGGCGGGCGCCGGACAGGTAGTACGCGTCGAAGGGCGCGTTCTTGCGTAGCGTGATCTTGAAGATCAGCCGGCTCGTGTTGCGCACCATCGGCAATGGCGTCACCGACACGACGATCTGCCCAGGCGGCATCGTCTCGACCGGTGCGGTCCCCTCGACCCCGGCGAACTCGACGTAGAGCGTGGTCGGACCGTCGTACCCGACGACGGTCGTCGGCGCGCCGCTGACACTGTCGGGAAATGCGAGGTCGAAGACGAGGCGGAAGTCATTCGGGTGCTCGCCGATGCGCACGTCCGCGACCGAGAAGCCACTCGATCCGGTGCCGATGGTGTGGCTCCCGGTGAGCTGCTGCGGAGTGGGCGCGGCCGGAACCGTCGCAACCGGAGCGACCGGTGTCGCCACCGGAAGCGGCGCGACTGTCGGCGCAGCGGTGGCGTGCGCGGTGGGCCGCGGCTTGGTGACGTGCGGCGCTGCAACCGGCGTGGCCAGCGTGGCGCTCCTGCCGATCAGGAGCCCGATGATCAGTATCACGACGGTCGCCGCGGCGAAGATCCAGAGCCGTCGATCCCGATCGGCAGCCGCAACGGCCGGCCCACCGATCGGCAGCACGTGCCTGCCGGTTCTCGGCTGCGTGGGATTCCATGAACGGCGCTCCGACGTCTGCGACTTCAGCCGCCGGACGTGGCGACCGGGGCCCACGGGTGCGGTCGGCGCGGAAGGCTCGATGTACTCGCGAAACGCATCGGGCGAGACCAGCTCATCGACCGCCGCAAGGTGGTCGTCCGCGACGTCGACGTCCATCGGCTCATCGACGACTTCCGGCATTTGCTCCGGGACGGCGAGCGGCGCCACCATCGGGCCGGTGGGGCCGTTGCGGTGAGGCTTGACGGGCGCCGGAGCGGGTGCGGTGTTGCGGCCGAGCGGCGCCGCGAGCGACGCGACCTCGCCGAGGATGTCGGCGAGCTCCGGAGTGGCCAGAGCCGCGTCGGCGGGTTCCGGCGCGGCGATCTCGGCCACGGTCGGTTCGGGGGCGACGATCGGTTCAGCGGCAACGGGCTTCGGCATGTCCGCAGTCGGTGTTGGGATCTCGGGTTCCGGCAACGGCTGCACGGTCGGCGGTGGCACGGGCTGTCCCATGACAGGTGGTTCCGGTGCGACGATGACCGGTGGGCTGTCGCTCCATGCCTTTGGATGCGCGCGCTGGTTCCACGACGGCGCACCCGCCCCCTTGACGATCTCGACGTTCGCCTCGATATGCGAGCCGGCGCCTCGCCACAGCGCGATACGGACCGCGACCGCGTCGCGCATCCGCTGGAACGCGTTCGCTGCTCCGCCGGTGTGGGGGACGGGTGGCTGCGGCTCGGCGTAGCCGATCGCGGGCGGCTGTGGCTCGTCGACGATCTCGGGAGGCTGCGGTGCCGCAACGACAGCTTCCGGCGGGCGCGCCGCCTCAACGACCGGCTTCGGGACACGCACCGGCGGCGGGGTGGGCGCCGGCGATGTCGCGATCTGATCCATCGGCTCCTCCCAGAGGAAGAGCTCCGGCGGCTCTGCGACGGCCACACTCGGCGTGCGTCCGCCGATGAGTTCACGAGGCTCGCTCACATTGTTCTCGTATCCGCCGCGTGGGGCCCATGGCAGCGCCTTGCCGCGCTCCGCGCCGAACCACGGCGGGGCCTCCACGGCGCTCGGGCGATCGTGATGCGGCGGCGCATCCGGAAGCTCGTCGCCCTCCTCGATCAGGCCGATCTGGCTGAAGAGCTCGTGCACGGCTCCATCCGGGATGTGCACGCGCGCAAGACCACCGATGCGTTCGGACTCCTCGCGAAGGTGATCAATCGCCGTCCTGCAGCGATCGCAGGCGAGGAGGTGCGCCTCGAGCTCGCCCGTCGGTGCAGCCTCGAGCTCGGCGTCGAGATAGCTGCTCAGAGCGAGGAGGCTGCACCTCACAGTGCGATCTCTCGATAGATCGAGCCGAACTCACGGCGCGCCGCCGCCACCAGGCGTGCGGCTGCCTCCGGTGAGCACTCGAGGGCTCGGGCCATCTCGTTGTAGTTGAGACCGCAGAGATCGCGCAGGAGCAGTGCGGCGCGAC
>DATDID010000039.1:0-168992 GCA_036521195.1 Candidatus Dormiibacterota bacterium | reverse complement strand
TGCGGCACGTGCGCGTTGACCTCGGCTCGGCCGTCGCCGATCGGGTTCATGCCGCCGACCCGACCGCGCTTGGAGTTGAGCAACCCCATGATGTCGCCGGTGAATCGATCGGGGACGATCACGTTGACGTCCATGATCGGCTCGAGAATGATCGGCGAGGCTTTCTGCACGGCCTCGCGCATCGCCATCGCTCCCGCGATCTGAAACGCGATGTCCTTGCCGTCCACCGCATGCGTCGAGCCATCGACGAGCCGCACTTTGACGTCGACGATCGGGTTGCCGGTCACGGCCCCGTGCTCGATGGTCTGACGGACGCCCTTCTCCACCGACGGACGGAACTGTTGCGGGATGGAGCCGCCGAAGATCTTGTCCTCCCACTCGAAGCCGCCGCCCCGCGGGAGTGGCTCGATCTCGATGGTGGCGTCGCCATACAGTCCCGCCCCGCCGGATTGCTTCTTGTACTTGTGCGCGACGCGAGCCGTACCGGTGATGGTCTCGCGATACGGAATCTTCGGCGGGTGCAACTCAGCGTCGACACCGAACTTGCGCTTCATCCGTTCCAGCGCGACGTCGAGGTGAACGTCGCCGAGCCCGTGCACCAGGACTTCGTTGGTCACCGGATCGCGGTCCGTGGAGAAGGTGATGTCCTCCTCGGTGAGGCGCGACAGCGCGCTCATGATCTTGTCCTCGTCGCCTTTCGTCTTGGCGACGATCGCGGCGGAGGCGGTGGGCGTCGGTGACGACAACGGCGGCAGCGTCACCGGCGCGTCCTTGACGCACAGGGTGTCGCCGGTGTGCGTATGCGCAAGCTTGGTGACCACGCCGATATCACCGGCCACCACTTCAGGAACGGTGACGATCGCTTTGCCGTTGGGCTGACCCAGCTGCGCGAAGCGCTCCTCCTGGCCAATGCGGGCGCTGAGCGGATGCGTGTCGCCGCGCATCGTGCCGCGCAGGACCTTGAAGAACGAGACCCTGCCGAACGTGTCGACGGTGGTCTTGAAAACCTGCGCGACGAGCTTGCCGTCCGGGTCGCATGCGATCTGGGTCTCGTTGCCCTTGGCATCCGCACCCGTTCGTGTGCGCTCGCTCGGGCCGGGGAGATAGCGAACGATGCTGTCGAGCACGAACGCGGCGCCTTTCTCGGATGCCGCGGCCGAGCAGATGATCGGTACGAGCGATCCGCTCGCGGTTGCGGCGTGCAGCGCGGTGCGCACCTCGTCGTCGGTGAGCTCGGTGCCTTCCAGATACTTCTCGAGGAGGGTGTCGTCACTCTCGGCGGCCGCATCGACCAGTGCAGCGTGAGCGCGCTCGATCTCCGTGCTCATCTCGTCCGGGACGGTGGTGTCAGTGGCCCGCCCATGGCCGTCGAACTCGTGGGCACGATCGTCGACGAGGTCGACGTAACCGCGGAACCCGTCGGCGGCTCCGATGGGGATCGCCACTGCGATGGGCTTGCGCGCGAAGACCTCGCGGAGCGCATCGACCGTGGCCTCGTACGCGGCGTTTTCCTTGTCCATACGGTTGACCACGATGAGTGCGGGGATGCCCGCCGCCTGGATCATCTCCCACGCCATCTCTGCGCCCACCTGCACGGTCCCGGTGGCGGCGACCACGAGGACCGCGGCGTCGGCGACCGAGAGCGCCTCGACGACCTCGCCGGCGAAATCCTGGAAGCCCGGAGCGTCGATGAGGTTGACGCGGTAGCCGTCCCAGTCGGCGTGCGCGATCGACAGCCCGATGCTCATCGAATGGCGCTGCTCCTCCGGCTCGAAGTCGAAGAGGGAGGTCGCAAGCTCGGTCGAACCCATCCGCTGAGTCGCTCCTGCCGTGTGCAGCAGCGCCTCACAGAGGGTCGTCTTGCCGTCGTGGCTGTGTCCGACGACGGCGACAGTTCGTATGCGATCAGGCGTCGGCATGGTGAATGAACTCCAGACAGAACTCCCGGACCGAAGGAGACGAATGGTAGCCGCTCGTACTGCCTCTTCTGGGGCTTCAGCCACTCCGCGGCCGGGCGACGACCAGCAGGCTCTCCGACGCCGGCGACCCCGGCGCTCCGGACCACCCGTCGTACATCGCGACGACCTTCAGGCCGCCGCGTTTGAAGAGGCGCGGGATCGATCCGAACGGGCACAGCCACGCACTCGTCTGACGAACGGCGACGGAGCCGTCGTCGAAGACCGCGACATCGCGGAGCACGTAGGTGTGGTGTCGATCGTCGTAGACGGAGTCCCCGAGCAGCAGGTGGCGGCGATCCGAGAGGAGCGAGTTCGGCACGGCGTCCCACCACTCGAGCCGCCCAGGCGGCTGCTGCGGGCGCAGCCGCATCTCGGCGATCAGGACCCCGTCCGGCGTCAGCGCTGCCGCGAGGCGCGCGAGGATCAGCGGCTGGACGATGCGCGGGAACGCCTCGAGGACGTAGTACACGAGCAGGGCTGCGTCGAAGCTTTGCGGTGGGAGCGCCGCGTCGCGCAGGTCCGACCGCACGAAGCGAGCCGACCCGGACGGTTTGGCGTCGCGGACCAGGCGCCGCGCGTGCCGGAGCGCCGGGGCACTCACGTCGACGCCGGTGACGTGATGACCCAGCCGTGCAAGCTCCACCGCGTACAGCCCAGGCCCGCAGCCCGCATCGAGCACGCGGGACGGCGGCGCCGGGATCAGGCGCCGCAGCCGGCGGATGTGCCGCGTGATGACGGTGGCGCGCCTGCTGGCGCCGTCGTGGGACTGGTCGAGGTGCTCGCGGAGCAGACGCTTGGCAAATTCCGGCTGTCCCCAGTCGAGCTCGTACTTCGGATCGAACGGAGCCGGCCAGGGCGGAACCGTTGCCGGATGGAGCGTTGGCCGCATATTCGCGGCAGCGTAGGCCACAATCCCCAGCGATGGGCGGCGTGATCGGTCAGTGGGTCACGAGTGGGGGCATCCTCATCGTGCTCGCGCTCATGCTCATCAACAGCTGCGGCGTGCCCTTCCCGAGCGAGGTGATCATGCCGGTCGCCGGCGTGCTCGCCGCGACGGGGCACTTCAACATCGTCGCGGTCATCGTCGCGGGGATCGGAGGGAATCTCATCGGCGCTTTGATCGCGTATGCGCTGGCGCGGCGATTCGGACGTCCGCTGCTCCTCGGCCCAGGCAAGCGGATCGGGATCTCCGCGAGCCATCTCGATCTCGCCGATCGGTGGTTCGACCGGTATGGGCTGCCGACCGTCTTCTTTGGACGGATGCTGCCCGTGATCTGCACCTACATCTCGTTTCCGGCCGGGCTCGCGAAGGTCCAGCCGGTCTGGTTCGCAGTGCTCTCGCTCGCGGGATCGACCGTCTGGGTCACCTTCCTCGGCGTCCTCGGCTACGAGGTGGGCGCGAACTACACGAAGGTGTCAGGGCCGATCAGCAAGATCGCGATCGCGTTCGCCGTACTGATAGCGATCGCGGTCGTCGTCTGGTACATCCGCGGGAGGCGGCGGGCCGCCTCACGATCCAACGCCGGCGCCTGAAGCGCGGCGTCAGGACATATCGGGCCAGGGGCTCGCGGAGTCGGTCTCTCCGTCGTCACCCTCGGCACGCTGGCGATATCGGTCGGCAACCATCTTGTAGGCAACGGTCTTGGGGAGACCGAGCTTGACAAGGCTCTTGACCTCGTCAGCCATCACCTTGTCGCGGGCGGTCTCGATCGCGGCGACGAGATCCTCGATGGAGACGGTGGAAGCACGTTTGGACATCGATAGCAGTCTACCGCCGCACGGCCGGAGCAAACCTCATCGGTTGCTTCGCATACTTTGGGCATGGCGTATCTCCCCAATTCCGACGCCGAGCGACGCGAGATGCTCGACGCAGTGGGGGCGGCGACAGAGGCGGACCTGTTCACCACCATTCCGGCCTCCCTTCGCAACCCCAGGATCGACCTTCCGCCGCCGCTCGCCGAGCAGGACCTCGTCGCCGAGCTGGACCGGCTTGCGTCGCGCAATCGATCGCTGAACCAGTACGACAGCTTCCTCGGCGCCGGCGTGTATCGCCGCTTCAGCCCCGCGATCGTCCGCGGCACGATCTCTCGGCCGGAGTTCTACACGGCGTACACGCCGTACCAGGCCGAGGCATCGCAGGGCACCTTGCAGACGATCTTCGAGTTCCAGTCGATGATCTGCGCGCTCACCGGGCTCGAAGTCGCCAACGCCTCGATGTACGACGGCGCGACGGCGGCGGCCGAGGCGATGGTGATCGCGGTCCAGGCGAATCACCGCACGCGCATCGCGGTGGCCGACAGCGTCCACCCCGAGACGATCGCGGTGCTGCGCACCTTCGGCGAGGGACGGCGCATCGGTATTGATGTCCTGCCCACGCAGGATGGCGTGCTGTCGGTGGACACTGTCCGCGGCGCGCTCACCGCGGACCATGCGGCGCTGCTGGTGCAGCAGCCGAGCTTCATCGGCACCATCCAGGACCTCGCGCCGCTTGCGGGGGCCGCGCACGACGCCGGCGCGCTCGCGATCTGCGCCACCGACCTGCATGCGTGCGCGCTGCTGACGCCTCCCGGCGAGTGCGGCTTCGATGTGGCAGTGGGCGACGGGCAGCCGCTCGGCATCCCCGCGTCGTTCGGCGGCCCGCACGTCGGCTTCATGGCCGTGTCGCAGGCGCAGATGCGGCGCATCCCTGGCCGGCTGGTCGGGATGACGCTCGATCACGAAGAGCACAGGGCGTACACGCTGACGCTCCAGGCACGCGAGCAGCACATCCGCCGTGAGCATGCGACGTCCAACATCTGCACGAACCACGCGTTGATCGCTCTTGCCGCGACCGTCTACATGGCGCATATGGGTGCCGGCGGCATGCGAACGGTCGCTGAGGTGAGCGCTCAGCGCGCCCACCACCTTGCGAATTTGCTTGCAGGCGTTGACGGGCTGTCGCTCGCGCATCCGTCGACGCCGTTCCTCTGGGAGTTCGTCCTCCGCACGCCCGGTAGCTCCGCGGACTTCGCCCGAGCGCTGCGCGCCCACGGCATCGTCGCGGGTCTACCGCTCGGACGCATCGACCCGGCGCGTGACAACGAGTTGCTCGTGTGCTGCACCGAGTTGACGTCGCCGGACGCGATCGATCGCTACGCCGCGGCCGCTGCCGATGTGATCAACGCGCGAACGAGCGAGCTCGTCGTGATGGTGCCGGCATGATCGACACCATGCCGGGCGTGAACAGCGCGCCGGGCTGGGCCGTCGACGAGCCCCTGATCTTCGAGCTGAGCACCGATTACACGAGCGGGCCCGCGGTGACTGCGGCAGGCGTGCCGGTGACGATGCAGGACACGGCCATTCCGGCATCCCTCCTGCGCTCCTCGCCAGCCGCGGTGCCGCATGTGCCGGAGCCTGTGCTGGCGCGACATTTCGGGCGTCTCGCGCGCCGCAACCACAACCTGCACGAAGGGATGTACCCCCTCGGGTCGTGCACCATGAAGTACAACCCGGTCGTCGACGAGCAGCTCGCGTGGCTCGACGGTTTCGCCAACCTGCATCCGTACCAGGACGAGGCAGACACGCAGGGCGCGCTGCAGCTGATGTGGGAGCTGGATCGGCTGCTCGCATCGATCACCGGGATGGCACGCATGTCGTTGCAGCCGGCCGCAGGTGCGCATGGCGAGTGGACGGGGCTGCGCATGATCCAGGCGTATCACGCGGCGCGCGGCGACACGGCGCGGACGCGTGTCCTCATCCCCGACTCGGCGCACGGCACGAACCCGGCGTCGGCCGCCGCGTGCGGTCTCGATGTCGTCACCGTGAAAAGCAATCACGACGGCACCGTCGATGTCGCCGACTTCTCGCAACACCTGGACGACACGGTTGCCGCGGTGATGCTGACCAACCCGAACACGCTCGGTGTTTTCGAGAAGGACATCGTCGAGATCGCCCGACTCGCCCACGACGCCGGTGCGCTCGTCTACTACGACGGTGCCAACCTCAACGCACTGGTCGGCGTCGCGCGGCCCGGAGACATGGGTTTTGACGTCGTGCACCTCAACCTGCACAAGACATTCTCGACACCGCATGGCGGCGGTGGCCCCGGCGCCGGACCGGTGGGCGTGGGTGAGCGCCTCATCGATCTCCTGCCGACGCCGACGGTGGAGCGTGACGGCGATCGCTTCTTCCTTGACTACGACCGCCCCAACAGCGTTGGCAAGGTGCGCTCGTACTACGGCAACTTCGGCATGCTCGTCCGTGCGTATGCGTACATTCGCGCGTACGGTGACCATCTGCCGTGGATCGCGCGCGACGCCGTGCTCAACGCGCGGTATCTGCAGTCACAGCTCAAGGGACTCTTCGCGATGGCGGTGGAGACGCCGTGCATGCACGAGTTCGTCGCCACGACGCACGGCAGTCGCGTCGAGGGGCTGCGCGCAATGGACGTCGCCAAACGGCTGCTCGATTACGGTGTCTATGCGCCGACCGTGTACTTCCCGCTGACGGTACCCGAGGCGCTCATGTTCGAGCCGACGGAGACCGAGTCGAAGCAAAGCCTCGACGGACTGGCGGCCATCTGCGCGTCGATCATCGAGGAGGCGGAGCGTGACCTGTCGTTCGTTCAGGCAGCGCCGCACGAGACACCGGTGAGTCGTGTCGACGAGGTGCGCGCTGCGCGCCACCCAGTGTTGCGGTGGGAGCCGTGACGACGATGACCGACACAGCGCTGCGCAACGAGCTTCGCGAGCTGGTTGCCGTCCGCGCGTTCACATACGGGGATTTCACGCTGACGAGCGGACGCAAGAGCGACTACTACGTCGACGGTAAGCAGGTGACACTCGACGGGCGCGGCCTGTACCTCGTCGCGAAGTTCGCGCTCGAACTCTGCCGGGACCTGAACATCGATGCGGTCGGTGGGTTGACGCTCGGAGCGGATCCAATCTGCTCCGCGGTCGCGGCGCTGAGCGGAGCGACGGAGCATCCGATCACTGCCTTCATCGTGCGCAAGGAAGTCAAGGCGCACGGGACGGGCCGCGCGATCGAAGGGCCGGATCTGCGGTCCGGGCAGCGCGTGCTGATCGTCGATGACACGATGACCACAGGTGGCACGTTCCTGCAGGCGGCAGAGGCAGTGGTGCCGACGGGCGCGACCATCGTCAGTGCGTTCTGCGTTGTCGACCGCGAGGAAGGCGGGCGTGAGGCGCTCGAGGCTGCGGGGATCACGCTGCACTCGCTCTTCCAGCGCCGCGAGTTCAGCAGGCCTTAGCGCACCGGCGCGGATTCATTCGTGAAGGAGTCACGCGCATGGGCAACGACTCTCGACCCGCAGCGTTGGAGCGCCTCAGCGTGTTCATCGGCACATGGCAGGTGGAGGCATCGTTTCCTCAAGCCCCAGATGCTGAGCCCAATGACGACGCATTCTCAGTGTTCGAGTGGGCACTCGACGAGCGCTTTCTCGTGCAGCGCACAAAGGCACCGGATCCCGCGCCGGACAGTCTCGCGATTGTGAGCGTCGACGCCGACGGCAAGACGTACACCCAGCACTACTTCGACTCGCGCGGTGTGGTCCGCGTTTACGCGATGACCTTCCACGTCGGCGTCTGGAAGCTGTTGCGCGACAAGCCTGACTTCTCGCCGGTCGATTTCTCGCAGCGCTTTACCGGCACGTTCAGTGACGACGGCAACAAGATCGTCGGTCGCTGGGAGGTATCGCACGACGGTGTGCGCTGGGAGCACGACTTCGACCTCAGCTACTTGAAGGTTCACTAGCCAGGAGTCACGAGGGAGAGAGAGTGGGACGGAACTTGGTTGACGGGTCCGACAAGGTGATCACGACATCCGAAGGGCGGAGCGTCGGGTTCCGGCGCTACGGCGCCGACACCGAGCCATCGCTCCTGTACCTGCATGGATGCCCGGGGTCGCGGGCTGAAGTCCGCCTCTACGAGCCTGACTTGCTTGAGGATCTGGGCATCTGTGTGGTCGCAGTCGACCGCGCGGGGTACGGGCTCACCGAGAGTGCAAGCGATTGGGATGTCCTTGCGCGGGTCCGCGATGCAGTCGCTGTCGCGGGCGCCGTGGGCATGTCAACGTTCACGGTGCAGGGAACTTCGGCTGGTGGGGCGTACGCGCTCGCGGTTGCCGCGAGTGTTCCGGATCGGGTTCGGTCGGTCATCCTCGCGGGCGGCCAGGGAAGACTCGACACCGACTGGGCTTTCGACGACATGCCAGCGGAATTCGCCGAGAGCTGGCGCGAAGAGCTCAGAGACCCCGAGGGTTCGCGTCAACGATTCGAGACTGAGATGCTCGCCTTTCGGAATGCACCCGACATCGTCGGAGCGTGGCTCGACATGACGTCCCACATGACCGATGACGAACGCGCCTTCGTCGCATCCTGCGGCGATGCCCTCATCGAGGACACGCTCGAGGCGACGCGGCAAGGCGCGATGGGCTACTGGTTGGATGGGCAGACGCGCGGCAGGCCGTGGCCGTTTGCGGTCGATACAATTCAGGCACCGATTCACGTGTTCCACGGCGATCGTGACGGATGGAATCCCTTGCCGGCGCTGCGGCGGAGTCTGGTGGGGGCTGCGCACATACACGAGCACATCTACGCCGGCGGGGATCACCTGTCGCCGTGGACCACGAGAGAACGTCGGCGCGCGATGCTCAGCGAAATCGCTCGGTAGCGGGTCAAGGGTCGCCTACGGCGCGCCGTCGTACTCGGTTTCCTGCGTCGTATCGCGCACCTCGAGAAACGCATGCTGTCCCGACGGGATGTCGTGCCCGCTGTACTGCCCGGTTGCCGGGTCGCGATCAAGGATGGTGGTTCCTGCGGAGAGCTTGCGCGTGTGCGTCGCACCGCCCACCGTCCACGTGATGACCGCGCCAGGTGCACCGTGGCTCAACGCCGCGAGCGGACCTGTCGTGCTGCCCGCGAAGGCGAACCAGCCGGTGCCGCCTGGAGCGGTCAGATCCCAGTAGCAGACGGTGTTTCCGGTGGGAACGTACGTCACAAAGTCGCCGCATGACGCGGTGAAGGCGACGTTGATGCCGAGGGACGACACGGTGATGCGCCCGGCGACCGGAAACGGCGTTGGTACAGGCGTCGGCGTTGGCACCGGCGTCGGCGTCGGCGTCGGAGCGGGGGTCGGAGTCGCAGTCGGCGCAGGGGTCGCCGTGCTCACCGGCGTTGCCGCCGGCGAGGTCGCGCTCGCCGCACCACAGCTGCAGAGGATCAAAATGCCACCGAGTGCCAGGGCCGGAACAACGTGCTGTTTCATGCACTGGAAACAGCACTCGAAAACTGAGGGTTACGCGTGCTTTCCGCTCAGAGACCGAGCGCCGTTTTCGCGATGATTTCCTTCATCACCTCGTCGGTTCCACCGCCGATGCGGATGAGGCGCGAGTCGCGGAAGTATCGGGAGATGCCGGTCTCCGCCATGTAGCCCATCCCGCCATGCAGCTGCAGGCACACGTCCGCGACGAGGCTCGTGACGCGTCCCACCACGAGCTTTGCCATCGAGATCTCGGTGACGGGGTATTCATCGCGGTCCCAGCGCTCGGCGATGCTGTAGATGAAGTTCTTGGTGACGGTGATCTCCGTGTACAGGTCGACGAGCTTGTGCCGGTTCACCTGGAACTTCCCGATCGGCCGGCCGAATGCCTCCCGCTCCTTGCACCACGCGAGCGTTTCCTCGAACGCCACCTCGGCGCCGGCGATGGAGCCCGCGGATCCGATGAGGCGCTCACCCTGCAGCTCCCACATGAGGCTGTAGAAGCCCTGGCCGACTTCGCCGAGGACGGCGTCGTCACCGACCTCGACGTTGTCGAAGGAGAGCTCTGCCGTGTCGCTGGAATGCATCCCGAGCTTCTTGAGCTTGCGCGACACGGTGAACCCGGGCAGGTCCTTGTCGACGAGGAAGAGCGTGATGCCGTGCGCGCCGTCCTCCTGGCTCCCGGTGCGCGCCACCAGGAGGATGAAGTCGCAGCGCACACCGTTGGTGATGTACAGCTTGCTACCGTTGATCCGCCAATGACCGTCGACCCGCTCGGCCCGGGTGCGAATGTTGGCGACGTCGCTGCCGGCGTCCGGCTCGGTGATGCCGAGCGCCGCGATTTTCTCGCCGCGGATGGCCGGTGCCAGGTAGCGCTGCTTCTGCGCCTCGGTCCCGTACTTGAGAATGGGAGGCGTCGCCATCTCGGTGTGGACGCTGATGGCCATGCCGACGCCACCCGAGCCGCAGCGGGCCATCTCCTCGGCAAGGACGATGGCGCTGAAGTAATCACCGCCCTGGCCGCCGTACGCCTCGGGGTAGCGCAGTCCGAGCAGACCGAGCTCGCCCATCCGCGGGAAGACACTGTCGGGGAAGTACTCTGCCTCCTCCCACTCGTCGGCGTGGGGGCGCAACTCCTTGGCGACGAAGTCGCGAATGGTCTCGCGGAGCGCGTCGTGCTCTGCCGTGAAGTGCATTGCCGCCTCCTCCGTGGGGCTGCGCCGCGCGCTCGACCCGCATGCCAATTCTGTCACCGCCCGAGTGGCGTCGGGAACTGTCCCTAGGATGAAGGCGATGCTCCGACGCCAATCTCCGCTCCTCTGGCTGGCAAGCGCCGGCGCGCTGATGCTCGCGGCCTGCTCCGGGACACCTGCCCCGACGCCAACGCCGTCACACACCACACCGCCATCCCCCACGCCGTCGCCCACGCCACTGCCACCTGACACGCTGACGGTGTCGGTCCTCGCGGCGGGTGTCGGCACGTTCGACCTCGCGGCCTTCCCGGTCGCCAACCTCAAGAACAACGCCTCGTATCACGGCGCAGCGATGGTCGTAGCGCACTTCGTGACGCACCGCTCCGGGAGGACCCTGGGATCACTCGAGTCGGTCGCGGTGAACCTGGGACCCGGTGAGACGCTCGCCGTCAGCGCCGATTGCACCGACGCTTGCGACGGGGCGACCAGCGTCAGCGTCACCGTGAGCATCGGGTCGTGGCCCGTGGACCCCGGAGCGATCTTCGCCACGGCGGCGGCCAAGTACTCGTGCGCGCCATGCCGCTCCGGTCATGGCTTCGGCAATGCCGCGGGCACCTTGACGCCGTCCGCGCGCCTCGCCTCGGGGAGTCCCGTGGTCGCTTTCGCCGTCTGCCACAACGCCGCCGGGGCGATCCTCGGCGGGGGAACGGAGGAGTTCATCTGGCAGGGCGGGACGACCCTTCCGGTCACCGTTCCGGTCGTGATCAACGCCGCTCCGGCTTCGTGCGTCCTCGGAGCCTCGACGGGCTGGTAGGACGCATTCGCTCGGATTGAGCGACTTGCAGCCACCAGTAACGGGTGTGATACGGTCGCCGACGGCTCAGGGCGCCAGCTGCCATCGAGACGTGAGTCTCCAGGGAGACAGCAGGGGTCGAGCCATCGCAAGCCCCGGCAAGGGGAGAACTGCCGGGAGCCCGACCAGACAGGAGTGATCCACGTTGCATATGCCCAAACGGGCACGTGGCCTGGTACTTGGCTGCCTGATGATGGTGGCTGGACCTGCGACCGCAGTGCTCATCACGACGCCGTCGCAGGGTCTCGCGGCGTCCGCGTCCCTCGTTCGATCGTCCGTCGGTGAAGTCGACCGCCTCACCAACGTGCTGAACCTTCCGATGATGCTTCGGGTCCGGGAGCCCATCCGGCCCAGCTCGTACCGCCCGAATCCACCCGTGATCCGCGTCCATCTCTATCACGCCCCGGGATTCGTCGTGCCCCAGGGCCTGTCGGTGAGCCAGGCGCAGGTCGTCGCGGACATCACTGCCGCAGCCGAGAAGTACGGCGTGAGCGTCTCCTGGATGCTCAAGACGGCCAACTGCGAGTCGCACTTCCACTGGAACTCGGTGAACCCGAGCGGCCCGTACATCGGGGTCTTCCAGTTCCTGATGTCCACGTTCATCTCGAACGGAGGCACGGCGGCATCGATCTGGGACCCGGCGGCGCAGGCCAACATCGCGGCCAAGATGTTCGCGAACGGTCAGGCGCACGAGTGGTCCTGCGCCTGAATCACGGGTAGGGGCGTCAAACTCATCTCGTGAGCATTGACGTGGGCTCCGGCGATCTCCGGTCGGCGGAGCACCTCCGCGAGACCCCGACCGCGCGCCGGACGATCTACAGCGGTCGCCTGCTGACGATCCACGAAGACGACGTTCGCCTCGTCGACGGGACGGAGGCGCATCGCGAGGTGGTGGCGCATCCCGGTGCCGTCGCCATCGTGGCCATCGACGATGCGGACCGCGTCGTTCTCGTTCGCCAATGGCGCCACGCGATCGGTCGCGCGCTCTGGGAGTTGCCGGCCGGTACCCGGGATCCTGAGGAGCCGCCGGCCCACACGGCCGAGCGCGAGCTCGCCGAGGAGACGGGCCTTCGAGCCTCGACCCTCCGGGCGCTCATCTCAGCGCCACTCACGCCTGGCTACTCCACTGAGGTCATGCACTTCTTCGTGGCAACGGGCCTGATCGAGGGCGAGACGAATCGCGACGTCGACGAGCGGATGGACGTCGCCCACCTCAGCCGGGATGCGGTTGCCGAGCTCATCCGCGCCGGCGATGTCGACGTCAAGACGATCGCCGGTCTCGCACTGGCCGGCTGGAGCCGCCCGATCGATGGCTGATCCGCTGCAGGACGGCGTCGAAGCAGACCGCCTCATCGCTCGCGCCATCGAATCCGTCCTCGATGCTGTCCCCGAGATCCCTGGAACGGATCTGATCGCGGCTGAGGCAAGTCCGAAGGCGCAGCCCTGGGCGGAGACGGCCGCGCCCCCAGGCGACAAGCGGCCGCTCGAGTCGGTGCTTGCCGAGTACGAAGCCAGGGTTGCGGCGACGCCGGGCGCCCGCGCCTCGCATCCCAACGAGCCGTCACCGGGCGTGGCGTACCTCCAGAAGCTGTCGCCCGCGCCGAAATCGGGTGCCCCCACCGGGAAACGGCCGAAACGCCGCTGGCAGGGTGGACGCAAGCGCCGCGGCGGCCGTGGCGGTCGTGGCGGCGGCGGAGGTGGCGGCGCAGCGCCTGCGTGAGCGAGATCGTGGAAAGGGCGGCCCGCGCACTCGAGGGCGTGCTGTTCGACTACGGCGAGACCCTTGTCGAGTTCGTGCGCCCCGAAGCCGCGCTCGCCGCGGCGGACGCCCGGATCGTGGCGCTTCTGGCGGCGTCCGGACACTCGGGACTGACAGCTGATCTGTTGCGGACGCCAGTGCTCGATCGCGTCGACCGGGAGGTGTCCGAGCATCAGCGTCGCGGCGAGCTTCGCGAGATCAGCGTCATGGATGCTTCGCGCGTTGCTTTTGCCGACGCCGGCGTGCATCTCGATGACGCGCTGCTCGACGAGGTGCTGCGCATCGAGCAGGAGGCATGGTGGCATGGCGCGCGTCTGGACCCCACTGCGCTTCCACTGCTTGACGGGCTCCGGCAGGACGGCCTGCGCGTTGGGCTCTGCTCGAACGCGCCCTACCGCGTCAGGTCGCTGCACGAACAACTCTCCTTTGTGGGGCTGGACGCGCACCTCGACACCGTCACGTTCTCCGCTGAAGTCGGATGGCGTAAACCGTCTCCTCTGCTGTTCGCTGCGGCGTTGGCGGCAATCGGCACCGACGCCGCGGGCACCGTCATGGTGGGTGACTCCGAGGCCAGCGACATCGCCGGTGCGCATGCTGCCGGGATGCGCGCGGTGCTGCTGCGCAGGAGCGGCGCGGACGCTCCCACTGCAGCGGATGCGGTCGTCAGCACGCTCAGTGATGTGCCAGTTGCGCTCCGGGACATCGGCCTATACTGGGGCTGAAGGTGGAATTCAAGGAGTTCGTCAAAGAACGGTGTGCGGAGAGGGGAATTTCCTTGCATCGACTCGCGCTTCTTTGCGATCTCAACCAGATCTACTTCTACCAGAGCGTCAACAAGAACAAGGACAATCCGCCACCATGGGTGTTGCGTCGCGCCGCCCCGCATCTCGCTGTTCCGTATATGGAACTGATGATTCGCGCCGGCTACGTGCGCGAGGCGGATATCGATGAGTGGAGGCAGCACAACACCGGGACGTGACCTGGCGCGATGCCGGCCGCAGCCGTGACGCAGCGCTCGATCATCCACCTCGACCTCGACGCGTTCTATGCGTCTGTCGAGCAGTTGCGCCGGCCAGAGCTGCGCGGCCGTCCGGTGATTGTCGGCGGCGCTCCGTCGGCTGACGGAAGCCCGCTACTCCGTCGCGGTGTGGTGAGCGCCGCATCGTATGAGGCTCGCGTGTTCGGCGTGCACTCCGCAATGCCGCTGTTCACCGCGATGCGTCTCTGCCCCCAGGCCGTCATCGTGCCGGTTGACTTTCGCGCGTATCGCGCCGCGTCGAAGTCGGTGTTCGACATCGCCCGCGACTACACACCGGTCATCGAGCCGCTCTCGCTCGACGAGGCATTCCTCGAGGTCACCGGATCGACGCGCCGTTTCGGCAGTGCCCGGCACATCGCCGAGGCGATCCGCGACCGCATCCTCGAGACCACAGGTCTGCACGCATCGTTTGGCGTCGCAACGTGCAAGACGATCGCCAAGATCGCATCGGACCTGCGCAAGCCGCGCGGCTTCGTCGTGGTCGATCCGGGCGACGAGGCGGCATTTCTCGCGCCGCTTCCGTTGCGCCGGTTGCCCGGGCTTGGTCCCGCGGCGGAGCGCGCGTTGAACGGTCTCGGCATCACCACGCTGGGACAGCTGGCCGCGCTGCCGCTCGACACCGTGCAGCGCCGGGTTGGGCGCGCGTCCGGCATCTCACTCTGGGAGCGCGCGCAGGGCATCGACACCTCACTCGTCTCCGTCCCGGGGGCTCCCAAAAGTGTTTCCCGAGAAGAGACTTTCGCCCGCGACGTCGCAGAGCGATCGGCGCTCCACCTGCGCATCGCCGAGCTGTCGAGCGACGTCGGCGCGCGACTGCGCACGGGGGGATGGACCGCTCGCACAGTGACGCTGAAGCTGCGCTACACGGACTTTACGACGATCACGCGACAGGAGACCCTGGCGACCGCGACCGCCACCGACACGACCGTCCGCGATGCGGCGGTGACGCTGCTCGACACCGCATGGTCGGGCGATGCCGTGCGCCTGCTCGGAGTCGGCGTCAGCGGACTCGAGGATGCGCCGCAACTGGATCTGTTCGCGCAACCCGCGAACGACCGCATCGATCGAACACTCGACAGCCTGCGCGAACGCTTCGGTCAGAGCGCCATTCGTCGTGGCACGGGCGATGGGTTGCATGACCTCGACTGGCGCGGCGACGACCTGCGGCGCTGAGTCATAGTGCGGACGATGCCGAACAAGGCGCCGCGCACGTGGCAGCAGATGCGCGAGCACATCGAGCAGATCCTGGTGCGCCGTACGGGCGAAGGCGTCGCGGTCTGGTCTGCCCGCGTTCGCGAGCTGGGTGATGTCGACGAGGCGCAGGTTCGCACCTGGCTGAAGGCGGAAGGGGTCCTCGGCTATCCGCAGATGTTGCTCGTCATGGAGCGTTTCGGGTATCCCGATTTCATGCTCGCGAGCGCCGATGAGCTCGTCGACGCGCAGTACGCCGACCGGCCCCAATTGCGCCCCATCCTCGACGAGGTGTTGCTCCGCGCGGCGGAGATCGGCGAGGTGGACGTGCAGGCGCGCAAGACCTGGATGACGCTGATGACGCCGAAGCGGACGTTCGCGCTGGTCCGCGCGACCACCCGAGACCGGGTCGACGTCGGTCTCCGGCTCCCTGATGCGACACCAGGCGGAAGGCTGCTCGCAGCGCCGGCTCTCGGCAACGATTACGTGAACGTACGCATCGCGCTGGGCAGCGTCGATGAGGTCGACGATGCGTTCGTGGACTACGTGAAGCTGGCCTACCAGGCCAACATCTAGCCCCTACTCCTCCTCGTCGATGTCGTCGAGATATTCGACGATCTCGCTGTCGTACCGGGAGCGCGCCTCATGGAGCATCCCCGCGACGATGGCGACGCGCTCATCCGGCCAGCCAAGTTGTGCCGCAAGCTCGACGGCGGTTGCGTCGCGCCCAAGCTCGTGGCGCAGGCCGACCTCCGCGGTCTCGTACGTCTGCGCGTCGCGGATGAACGCTTCCGCGCTGGCGCGGTCGAGCGCCGCCAGCTCGATCATGTCGTCCATGTGCGACCCGACCAGCTTTGCGACGAACGGGTCGAGACCGGCTGCCGGACCACCACGGCCGGCGTACTCGGTGACCGCGATGACGCTCGCGATCGCGGCTTCCTGGGCGAGGTCGCCGACGTCGACGCCGCGGCCGCGTCGCGCAGCGGCCAGCTCGAGGATCGTCTTCAGCTGATGCTCCACGAGGCGGTCGAGCGCCGGGCCTTTCCCCAGCTCGCGAACGGTCGTGAGCAGCGCGGCCGTGTCGGCCTCCGTCAGGGGCGGCAGTGCCTTCGCCTGCTCGACGAGGATCTCCGGCGTGTCGATCTCTCTTGCCGTCATCGTGCAGCCGTCTTGGCGTCGTCCTTGCGGCCGAAACGCGCGGCGAGTTGCTCGCACGCGCGGGCAGTCTCGCGGCGTGCAGGTCCTTGCGAAGCCATCTCCACCGCACCCGCGAATGGGCGCCCCGTCACGGAGTAGCGCGCGGACATCGTCACCGAGCAGCCGCCGCCGACCTTCTTGACGCTGACCTCCAGCGTGAGGTCGAGGCCTTCCTCGAGGACGAGCACCATGTGCTTCGGTGGCGTGAGCTCGCTGCAGACGAGTACCCCGCGCATGTGGCGACCGACGAGGCCGGCCTCCACCTCGTAGCGCGCTCCGACACCTCCCGACGGTCCGCTGATGTGGCGAAGGCGGCGGATGGCCGGGAGCCAGTCGGCATGCTCGATGTCGGCAACCACCGCGAACGCCTCCTCGGGCGGTACCGGCAACGTGACGTCTGCGCGTGTCTCAATCATGTCGTCGTGCCTAGTACATCACTGTGGCGAAGACGTCCGCCGGTCTGAACCCGAGGCGCTCGTACACACGCTGCGCGATCACGTTGTACTGGTTCACGTACAGGCTACAGCGCGGGACGTCGAGGAATACCTGCTCGCACACCGCCGCGAGTCCGGCCCGGGCGATGCCCTGTCCGCGGTGCTGCGGTGCGGTGTACACGCCCTGGATCTGCACGACGTCGGGTGTCCACGCCGACAGCTCGGCCTTGAAGACCACCTCGCGATGTTTCATCCACACCCAGCTCCAACGCCGTTCGATGAGGCTCAGCATGCGGTTTCGCCATGCGGGCGCATCGACCGCGAGCGGATCGATGCCCATCTCCTCGCGATGCATGCGCGCGGCGGCGAGGATGAGCGCCTCGAGGTCGCCGCGCGTGGAGTGACGCACTTCGGACGACGCGGTGCCACGCAGGTCACCCCTGTCGAGGATGAGCAGCGGCTGCGGGTCGCGCAGCTCGCGCGCCGGTCGCGGCGGGCGAAACGCGTTGTGCAGGGCCATGACGGACTCGCGATGGCCGACGACCATGCGCGGTTGTGCGCTTGTCGCGAGTGCATGCGCCAGCGGCTGCGCCGCCTCGATGTCGGGGATGTACGGGACCACCAGCGACCAGCCGAGCACCACTGCTGTCAGATCGTTCTCCGCGAACGCGCCCCACCAGTCACCGACCTCGAATCCGAGCCGGAGCTCGCTGCGGAGGTACACGTTGGTGACCGGTTCGCGGTCGATCAGCGCGGACAGTTGCGCCGAATGCGCGGGACCGAGCCGTGTGACCCGGAGCGCGGAGCTTGTCGCCATGCGTGGGATTGTGCCCCGATCGAAGGCTGCTCAGTCTGGAGACCTCGGCTATCCTCGACGAGTGACCCTTCGCTCGTGCTGCGTGCGCGCCCTGATGGCCGGGGCCGCGATGGCGACACTCCTGCTGAGCGCATGCGGCTCCCCCGCCGCGACGGTGACTCCGTCGTCGAGCGCGTCTCCTTCAGGAACCGGATCCGCCGCGCATCCGTTCAGCGCGAGCGCGTTCAGCACCGTTGTCCCGACCGGGTGGACCGACGACACGACGAGCCAGAGCGCCATCGCCTCGGTGAGCGGCACCGGCACCATCGTCATGCTGTTCGAGGCGGTGGACGGCGGTCACATCGACGCGCGCACCGCTCCCCAGCCGATCCCTGACGACCAGCTCGCTCAGTATCTCGGGAGCGTCAGCCAGAGCGGTGCGACCAATCTGAGCACCGCCGAGCCCATCAACGTCGACGGCGTGTCCGGGGTGATGATCACGTACAACCTCTCGCCGTCTGCCGGGGTGACCGTCAAGGACGAGGACATGGTGATCAACCAGGGCGGCGACACCTACGACATCGTGCTCAGCACGGCCACTGCCAACTTCACCGCGGACCAGGGAGCCCTGCAGACCGTGCTGAACAACTGGAAGTGGCGCTGAAAGCCAGTTCCCGTAGGATCAGACGATGCTGGTGCTCATGAACGTGCAGGCAACCCCGGACCAGATTGCCAACGTCATCAAGCACGTCCGCGAACGGGGCTTCGAGCCGATCGAGCTCCCGGGCATCGACCGGCTCGCCATCGGGGTGCTGGGCAGCAATCCCGGCTCGATCCGCGACGCGCTGTGCGACCTTCCCGGTGTCGTCGACGCCATCCCTGTGAGCAAGCCGTACAAGCAGGTGACCCGCGAGTGGCATCCTGAGCCCACGGTGGTCGATGTCTCGGGCGTTCGCTTCGGTGAGGGGTCGTTTGTCGTCATCGCCGGGCCGTGCGCGGTGGAAAGCCGAGAACAGGTGCTGGCCACCGCTCGCGACGTCGCCGCCGCAGGAGCGTCGATGTTCCGCGGCGGGGCGTTCAAGCCGCGCTCGTCGCCGTACTCGTTCCGCGGGCTCGGGCTCGACGGGCTCCACCACCTCGTCGAGGCTCGCGTCGAGACGGGGCTGCCGATCGTGACGGAGGTGCTGACGCCGGCCGACGTGGAGGTCGTGTCCGAGCACGCCGACATGCTCCAGGTCGGGGCACGCAACGCGCAGAACTTCGCGCTCCTCGAGGCCGTCGGCGGCACGACGAAGCCGGTGCTCCTCAAGCGCGGGTTGAGCAACACCATCGAGGAGTGGCTGCTTGCCGCCGAATACGTGGTCGCCCACGGCAACCCCAACGTGGTCCTGTGCGAGCGCGGCATCCGGACGTTCGAGGCTGCCACTCGGAACACGCTGGACCTGAGCGCGGTGCCCGTCGTCAAGGCGCTGTCCCACCTGCCGGTGATCGTCGATCCATCCCACGCGACCGGTCATCGCCCGCTCGTGCCGCCCATGGCGCTCGCTGCGTTCGCCGCAGGAGCCGACGGGCTCATGATCGAGGTCCACCCCGATCCGGAGAACGCGCTGAGCGATGGCGCCCAGTCGCTGACGCCGGCGATGTTCGCCGACCTGATGGGATCGATTCGCCGCCTCGCCGTCGCACTTGATCGTCAGGTCGCGACAGCGCCGTCACCGGAGAGGGCCGGAACCCCGGGTTAGGATGATCGGCGTCGTGGAGTGCCGCCGATGACCACTGCGTTCCGATCCTCACAGGAAACCGAGGGTGCGCTTGCGCCCACGGTGACCAAGTGCGGCCTGCGTGGCTGCACCAACGAAGGCGCCCAGCTGTGCGCGTACCGCGACCGGCGCGGCAGAGCGTGCCAGGCATCGTTCTGCCCGGCGCACAGCGTGCAGTTCTCGGGCGTCAGCTACTGCCGGCGTCATGCCGGTACCGTCCAGGCGATCGGTGAGCTCGCCAAGGACCCGAACGGCTTCCCCGATCTCAACGACCGCGCCCCATCGCTCGTCAACTGGATCTCGCGCGACCTCGACCAGAGTGTTCGCCGCCTGCTCGGCCGCGCCGCGCGGAGCGGTGAGAGCGTGATCGTCGACGAGTCGGTCCGTCTCGCCCATGACCCGGCTCGCAAGGCTCGCTGGGAGAGGGCGTGGCGGATCGTGGAGCACACCGGGCTCGTCCTCAAGGTCACCGTGCACGTCTCCGAGGAGAACGACTCGCTGGTCCATGTGCGTGTCGGCACCGAGATGGTCGCCGACGGCGTGCCGCCCTGGATCGCCCGCCGGCGCGAGGGTCAGGAGGTTGAGGCCGCGATCGACATCTCGCAGCGCCAGCTCTTCTATCGGTTCCTCGAGGAGAACATCTCCGCCGCGGTGATCCGATTCCGGGCTCGCGGCGACCGCGCTCCCTGGGGCCGCTGACCGCTCAGACCGCGACCGGCGCCGTCCCTGCTCCGAGGATCCCGAGGAGCCGCTCGAGCAGTGCTCCACCGTCCACCTCAGGCGCGACGTCTTCACGACCAGCCGTCAGCGCGGCGGCGAGCGCGTCGAGGACGTTGAGCGCGCCGGGAGTGTCGAGATCGTCGTCCAGGCGCTCCAGGAAGCGCCGCTCGTGCTCGTTCGCCGTCTCGGCTGAGACCGCACCGCTCGATCGGATCGCCGCCTGGTAGCGGTCGTACCGAGCGGCCGCGGCGTCCACCTCGGCGTCGGCGTACGTCCAGGAGCTGCGGTAATGGTGCTGGGCCAGGAGCACACGGACTGCGCCACCCGGCACGCGTCCGACGAGGTCGCGGACGAACACGAGATTCCCGAGCGACTTGCTCATCTTCTCCCCCTCGTGGTTGACCATTGCCACGTGCGACCAGTGGCGCACGTACGGCGCCACGCCCGCGGTCTCCGCCTGCGCGATCTCCGACTCGTGATGGGGATAGATCAGGTCGTCACCGCCGCCGTGGATGTCGATGGGGTGGCCGAGCGCACCGGTCGACATCACCGTGCACTCGATGTGCCAGCCGGGGCGGCCGGCGCCCCACGGGCTGGGCCAGCTGGGCTCTCCGGGCGCGGACTCCTGCCAGAGCACGAAGTCGAGCGGGTGGTGCTTGCGCGGGTCGTCCGGGTCGGCGCCGCGCTCGCGCGAGAGCCGGATCATCGTGTCGTGGTCGAGACGGCTCAGGCGCCCGTAGTCGGGGTAGACGTCGGAGTCGAAGAACACCCAGCCACCCACCGCATACGCGTAGCCGCGTTCGACCAGACGCTGTACCCACTCGGCCATCTCCGCCACGTGCGCAGTGGCTCGTGGCGCGTCGTCGACGGGACGCAAACCGATCGACGCCATCTCCTTGTCGAACAACGCCACCTGCTCCTCGGCGAGCTCGCGGAAGTCGCGTTCACGAAGGCGCGCGATGCGGAGGATGTCGTCGTCGACGTCGGTGACGTTGCGCACGCTGCGCACCGCGATCCCCTGGTCGCGAAGGCGCCGGCCGATGACGTCGAACACGTGATAGACGAACGCGTGACCGAGGTGCGCCGAGTCGTACGGTGTGATGCCGCAGACGTAGATCCCGACCCGCCCGTCGATCGGCTCGAAGGGCACCACCTCCTGGCGGGCGGTGTCGAAGAGTTGCATGCCTGGCCGATTCTACGGTGCGGCCGCAATACCCCCCGCGCTGATCAGCGCAATGGCTGCGTCGAGCACCTCGACCGAGTTCTTGAACGAGAGACGGTCGCGCGCCGCATCGGAACCGAGCCACGCTGCCTCGGCGATCTCTGCCGGATCCGGATGCAGCTCGGCATCCTCCGGCGCCCCGACGAGGAAGTGATGCACCCGCTTGAACACGAGCGCTCCACGGTTGGGGCGCCTGAAGACGTACTCCGCGGGAGGCAGCGCGGCGATCACGTTGAGCGACTGCCGCGGAATCCCGGTCTCCTCGGCGATCTCGCGCAACGCGGTGTCTTCAGGGCTCTCGCCGGGCTCGACCAGTCCCTTGGGAAACCCCCAGTGCTTCCCGTCGCTGACCAGGCAGATCTCGAGCCCGGTTGCCGCAGGGCGCACCACGACGCCTCCCGAGGAAATCTCATTGGGACGCAAGGGCCGACGAGCCACGGTTGGTATCATCGGGGACTCCACGGCCCCGTGGTGTAGCCTGGCCTAACACGCCACCCTGTCAAGGTGGAGATCGTCGGTTCGAATCCGATCGGGGTCGCCATCGCCAGCTGAGACGGTTGCGTGCAATGGACCTGAACCCGCCGGAGACGTTGCACGGGCCCACGGTGACGCTGCGCCGCTACCGGCTCGACGACGCCGCGGCGATACGCGAGGCCATCGCGGCGAGTCTCGAAACGCTCCGTCCGTGGATGCCGTGGGCGCAGGCACCACCCACTGCCGCATCAGTCATGGCGTTTCTCGGCCCGGCTGCAATGCACTTCGGCGGTCCCGCATCAGCCGACTACGCGATCATCCTGCGTGAGGCGGAGCAGTACATCGGCGGCTGCGGGATGATGCCGCGGGTCGGTCCCGCCGCAGTGGAGATCGGGTACTGGGTGCATGACGCGTATCGCCGGCGCGGCATCGCGTCAGAGGCGGCACGCCTGCTCACGAATGCCGCGCTGGCGATCCCGGGCATCACGGGTGTGGAGATCCACTGCGATGAGGCCAATATCGCGAGTCAGAGCGTCGCCCGCTCGCTCGGCTTTCGCCTTGAGCGGATCGAGGCGGACAAGGTCGAGACGCCCGGAGAGGTCGGCAGGTCGATGATCTGGGTGACGGACGCGCCTGTCTGACTGCGGGTGGCGCCGGCTCAGTGGATCGTGATGCCGCTCAGGTCGGGTGGCTCCGGATATTGCGGATTCATCGCGTTGAGCGTCTCGATGAGCACGCGGCTCACCGCCCAGTTGCGGAACCACTTGTGATCCGAGGGAATGATGTACCAGGGGGCAACCTTGGTCGACGTGCGCTCCAGCGCCTCGGAATACGCGGCCTGATACTCCTTCCACAGCGCGCGATCCTCGAGGTCGCCTCGCTGGAACTTCCAGCGTTTCTGCGGGTCTTTGAGACGTTCCTCGAACCGGCGTCGCTGCTCGTCCTTGGAGATCAGCAGGCAGCATTTGATGATTGCGCAGCCGCTCTCGGCGAGGAACGACTCGAACGCGACGATATCGCCGTATCGCGGCTTCCACACCGATTTGGGAACCAGCTTGCGGACACGCGCGACGAGCACATCCTCGTACTGCGATCGATTGAAGATTGCGATCTGCCCCGCATGGGGCACCGCGCGGTGGATTCGCCAGAGGAAGTCGTGCGCGAGCTCCTCGGCCGTCGGCGCCTTGAACGAGGTCACCCAGGTGCCCTGGGGATTGACGCCGCTGAAGACGTGCGACACAGTCCCGTCCTTCCCTGAGGCATCGGTCCCCTGAAGGATGAGCAGCACGGATCGTTTGCTCTCAGCCCAGAGACGCGATTGCAGCTCGATGAGCGACGCCTGGTCTGGTTCAAGCGCAAGAGCGGCGGCTTTTGCCCCTCCCTTCAGCCCACGCGTGTCGCCCGGATCGAACGTGGAGATATCGACCTTGGATCCCGGTTTGACAAGCCATTGATCACGCATCGCTCGCAACTGTAGTCCACGCGCAGACGGGGCCTCAGGTGAGGTGCGCGTTCACCCATTTGGTGAGGTCGTCGAGGACGTGCTCGCGCTCGGGCTCGTTGAAGATCTCGTGCCAGAGCCCGTCGTACATCATCAACGTCTTGTCAGGCGAGCCGGCGCGGTTGTAGACGTGCGGGCCGCACCCCGGATCGACGAGGCCGTCGGACGTGCCCTGCATGACCAGGAGCGGGACCTGCATTGCCGGCAGCCCCGCATCCACACGGTCCATGGTCACGAGCAGCTCCGCGCCGAGCCGGGCTTTGATCGGTGTGCGGAACACCAGCGAGTCGTTGTTGTACGCCTCCACGACAGCGGGATCACGGCTGATCTTGTTGAGGGGCAAGCGCAACACCGCGGCACCCGGAACGACACGGGAGAGCGCGTGACCCACGGTGATCTTGAGCCGCGACACGTCGCCCGGACATGCGGCGGGGGCCGACACGACGAGCCCGTCGATGAGTGATGCATCGCGCACCGCGAACCGCAAGGCGACGAGCCCGCCCATGCTGTGCCCGAGGAGGATCACCTTGAGCGACGGCCACTCCGCTTTCGCCTGAGTGATCAGTGTGGTGAGGTCGTCGACGTAGTCGTCGAAGCGCACGACACTGGTTCGCTTTCCCTCGCTGAGGCCATGCCCGCGATGGTCTGCCGCCCGGACGGCGACACCGTTCGCGACGAGACGCTCGGCCACGTGCGCATAGCGACCGCTGTGCTCGGCAAACCCGTGCGCGATGACCACGATCCCGCGCGCGTCGCCGATGGGCAGCCACGAGCGATGGTGGATACGGAGGCCGCGCGCGCCGGCGAAATCGCCCTCGTGCAGCCCTACGACAACGTCTCCCTCTTCCTGGGTCACAGCCGCGAGCCTAGCCGTTCTGTAGGGGTCTCAACAACACCCAAAGGTGCCCTTCCCCGCTGATATAGTGCCGGTCAGGAGGAATAGCTCTTTTCGCCATGGAAAATTCGGGCAACGTTCTCGAGATCGAGGGTCTGAAGACCCACATCCGGCTGACCCGAACGACGGTTCGCGCGGTCGACGGCGTGTCGTTGCACATCGCTCCCGGCGAGACGCTCGGGCTCGTCGGTGAGTCGGGATGCGGCAAGAGCATCACCGGCATGTCGATCATGAAACTCCTTCCGTCAGGCGGGAATATCGTTGCCGGGAGCATCAAGCTCAACGGCCGCGACGTGGTCCCGCTTCCCGAGAAAGAGATGCGCGACATCCGCGGCAATGAGGTCGCGGTCATCTTCCAGGACCCCATGACGTCGCTCAACCCCACCATGACCATCGGCGATCAGATCGGCGAGGTGCTGCATATCCATCGCGAGACGAGCGATGACGAGAACCGCGAGCGATGCGCCGAAGTCCTTGGCCTGGTTGGGATGCCGCGGCCCAAGGAGCGGCTCAACGACTACCCGCATCAGCTGTCCGGCGGCCTCCGGCAGCGCGTCATGATCGCGATGGCGCTCGTGTGCGACCCGAAGCTGCTCATCGCCGACGAACCGACGACCGCGCTCGACGTGACCATCCAGGCGCAGATCCTCGACCTGCTCGACGACCTTCGTCGCCGGCTGCACATGGCGGTGCTGCTCATCACCCACGACATGGGGGTGATCGCGGGTCGCGCCGACCGAGTTGCCGTTATGTACGCAGGGAAAATCGTCGAACAGGCCGAGACGCGAACGCTCTTCAAAGGCATGCGTCATCGCTACACCGAAGCGCTCGTCGAGGCGATTCCGCGGCTCGACCAGGACGCCGCTGCCGGCCTCTACAGCATCCCGGGGTTGCCACCGGATCTCACCGCACCACCGCCGGCCTGCCGGTTCGCAGCTCGCTGCAGGTTCGACACGGCGATATGCCACACCGAGGAGCCGCCGCTCATCGAGCACGAGCCTGGGCACCTCTACGCGTGCCATCACCCCGCGGGCGTTGATGCGCCCGTCGAACCCGATTTCGCACCCGTCCGATGACCACGACACCACCCGCAACCACACCCGCACTCGCGCCGACCAACGGGGTCAAGCCGTTCCTCGAGGTGCGCAACCTCGTGAAGGAATTCCCGGTGACGCGCGGGGCCGTGCTGCAGCGCACCGTCGGCGCGGTGCACGCCGTGTCGGACGTGTCCTTCTCGGTCAAGCCGGGAGAAACCTTTGGCCTGGTTGGGGAATCGGGCTGCGGCAAGACCACGACCGGACGCATGATCGTGGCGCTCGAGCCCGCCACGTCGGGCTCGATCATCATCAACGGCGAGGACATCGCCACCATGCCGCACGGCAAGCTCCGTACCAAGCGGCGCGACATGCAGATGATGTTCCAGGATCCATACGCATCGCTCGACCCGCGCATGCGCGTGGTGACGATCCTGCGAGAGCCGCTCGCGATTCAGGGGATGGGCAGCAAGAAGCAGCAGATCGAGCGGTGCGCGGAGCTGCTCAACGATGTGGGTCTTGCACGCGGTGCACTCGACCGGTATCCGCACGAGTTCAGCGGCGGGCAGCGCCAGCGCATCGGCCTCGCGCGCGCACTTGCGCTCAACCCCAAGCTCATCGTTGCGGATGAGCCGGTGTCAGCGCTGGACGTCTCGATCCGCTCGCAGATCCTGAACATGATGAACAGCCTGCAGGAGAAGTACGGGCTGACCTACGTGATCATCTCCCACGACCTTTCCGTCGTGAAGTACATGTCCGATCGCATCGGCGTCATGTACCTCGGCAAGATGGTGGAGATCGGCAGCGGCGACCAGCTGTACACGCAGCCCGCGCACCCCTATTCCAAAGGTCTCATCAGCGCGATCCCGATTCCGGACCCGGACGTCGAGCGCGCGAAGGACATGGATGGGCCGAAAGGTGAGATCCCATCGGCAATCAATCCCCCGTCAGGATGCCGTTTCCGGACTCGGTGCCCGTTTGCGCAGCAACTGTGCGCGGAGCAGGAACCACCGCTACGCTCCTTCGGCCCGAACCACGAGGCCGCCTGTCACTTCCCGTTGCGCCCGCCGGTGCAAACCGCCGCGTAGCAACGCGCGCGGCCGCCGCAGCGCGGCGGCGTTTGACAGCGACGGCCGTCAGCGCTTCTGGAGCCTGACCTCGAGAGCGTCGCGGAGCGCGTCGCCGATGAAGTTGAACGCAACGACGGTGAGGACGATGGCGATGCCGGCCGGGTAGATGAGCCACCACCAGCCGTCATAGACGAAGTCCACACCTCCGGAGAGCATTGCGCCCCAGTTGGTTGCGGGCGGCGCGATGCCGAGTCCCAGGAAGTTGATCGCCGCGACCAGCAGGATCGCGTCGGCGACCTGGAACGTGGCGTTGACCATGATCGTGCCGATGGAGTTGGGGATGATGTGGCGGAGCACGATGCGGAAGCCGCCGCCCCCCATCATGGTGACCGCCTGGACATAGTCGCGCGTTCGCAATGTCAGGGCTTCGGCTCGAACAAGACGTGCTGGGATGAGCCACGCGGTGATTGCCACCACCAGGATGAGGATCGGGACGGTGCGCGGGAATGCGACAGCGAGGAAGAGGAGCAGGAACAGGCTCGGGATCGCGAGCATCACGTCGACGAAACGCATGAGCAGCGCGTCGACCCAGCCGCCGAAGAATCCGGCGACCGCTCCCCAGAGGACACCAAAGATCGTTGCGACCAGCGCTGCCGCGATACCGATCTCGAGCGACGTCTGGCCGCCGACCATCAGCCGGCCGATGACATCGAAGCCGTACTCATCGGTGCCGAGCAGGTGGCCCGCACCCGGAGCCAGCTCCGCGTTGTTCAGGTTCACCGTCGTCTGGTCCGTGTGGTAGATAAGCGGCCCGACGAAGCAGAACAAGGTCATGAAGATGACGATGCCCAGGCCGATGACCGCAAGACGGTGCTGGACAAAGACGTTGAACGCGAGCCGCCAGACACCCTGGGCCTCGTATGCCGGTGCGACGTCCTGAACCTCTCCCGGCTTCTCCTGCGGGACCGGTGGCGCCTGCAGCGGAATGGCGATGCCTCGGGGTTGGTCCAGTGTGCTCATGCTCTGCGGTACCTCACGCGCGGGTCGGCGATCGCGTACATGATGTCGGCCATCAGCGAGCCGAGGACGGTCGCGAAGCCGGTCACGACGATGACGCCGAGAATGATCGGATAGTCCTGCTGCAGTGCTGCAGTCCAGAAGATGTAACCCATACCGGGGTAGTTGAAGAGCGCCTCGGTGATGAGCGCTCCACTGAAGACGTAGCCGACGGAGAGGCCGATCAACGTGAGGATGGGGATCATCGCGTTGCGCAGCACGTGCACGAACAGCACGCGGGAGTTCGACGCTCCCTTGGCCTTGGCGGTGCGCACGTAGTCCTGCACCATGTTCTCGAGCGTTGACGAGCGCATGTAGCGGCTGAACGACGCGATGGTCACCAGGGCAAGCGTCGCAACCGGCAGGATCAGCGAGCTCAACTGGTTGAAGTCATCGGTGACGTACGCGCCCTGCGGACCCTCTGACGGGAGCAGGTGCAGCGCACCGCTGAAGATGACGATGAGGATGATTCCCAGCCAGAACACCGGCATCGAGTAGAAGACGAACGACGCGCCGGTGAGCACGTAGTCATCAATCTTGTTGCGGCGGACTGCTTGGTAGATGCCGAGCGGCACGGCGACGATGATCGAGACGGCGTAGGCCAGACCCAGCAGCAGGAGCGTCTTCGGCAGGTACTGGACGAGCAGCGAGGCGACGCTCTGGTTGAGCTTGTATGAGAAACCGAAGTTACCGTGCGCCAGCTGCCACAGATAGGTCAGATACTGGGTCGGCAGCGGTTGATCCAGGCCGTTCTCGTGGTTGAAGGCCGCGATCTGCGCTGCGTTCGCCCTCGGGCCGAGGATGGCCCGCGCAACCCCTCCCCCTGGGATGACGTGAAGCAGGATGAAGACGATCAGCGTGACCCCGATCGTGATCAGGATCGCCTGCAGCACGCGCCGAATGATGTAGCCGAGCATGGCTTCCTACCTCGCCCTGACGACCATGAGACAACGTTACCGGAATAGACGGGGTGAGGGGGATGCCGGCGCCATGCCGGCATCCCCCGGAAATTCGGTTAGTCGCTTGTCAGCTGGTTCAGGACCAGCGCCAGTTCTCCGGGTAGATCTGCAACAGCGGATCCTGGGGCGTCGTGCCCTTGAGGTCCTTGTTGATCTCAGACAGCTGCGCATAGGCAACTGGCATCCAGATGACCGGGAGCTGCTTGGTGAGGTAGTCCTCGTAGGTGTACATGGCCGAGACGTTGTCGCTCGTCTCGGTCGCGAGGATGTCGGCCTCGGCCTGCGGGTCGCAGTAGCCGCCTGAATCCGAGCCCGCGTACTGCACGCTGGCCCCGGATCCGGTGCACGACCACAACTCGTCGCCGGTCGGCTCGTAGTCCGGTGCATAGATCCAGCCACCGCCCCAGAACTCCATGTCCCAGGTGCACGATGCGCCGGGCTTGCAGGGGGTCGCGTTGCCGATGACCGTGTCGAACGGTGCGGTCGTCAGGTCGATCGCGATGCCCGCCTGCGCGAAGTCCGACTTGAACTGAGCCATCTCCTGGTCGAGTGCGGGAACGCCGCTCACGTACTGGAGGCTGAACGACGCCTTGGCGCCTTGCTTGACGCCCGCGCCGCACTGGCCCGTGCCCGTGCCGGGGCTGGTGCAGGTGCTCGTGCCGCCCGGATTGACCGTCCAGCCGTTGGCCTGCAGCAGCGACACCGCAGTCTTCGGGTTGTACGGATACGGGTTCGACTTCTCGAACGAGTCGACGAACGTGGTGGACGGCTTCACAGGGACCGGCCCGTACGTCGGATACGCGTTGCCGAAGAACGCCTTGTTGATGAAGGTGTTCTGGTCGACCAGATCCTGCATCGCCTGCCGGAAGTACAGCTGACTGAAGATCGGTCCGCTGGTCGGGTTGGTGAAGTTCTCCGGGAAGTACGTGATCTGCCAGCCCGTCCAGGGCTCGTAGTTGTAGACGTTGTCGAGTGTCGACTTCTCCGGAGTGTCCTCCGACGGCAGATACCCGTAGTCGACGGTGGTGCTGGTCGGCGACGTGGCCGCCTTCAACTCGTCGAACTCAGCGGTGTCCTTCGTGTAGGGAACTTCGTTGAACTGCGTGAGGGTCGGCTTGATGGGTCCGCCGTACGCCGTGTTCGGAACCATCGAGACGTTGCCCGCGGTGTCCATCGACTTCAGCTTCCACGGCCCCGAGACCACCTGCCAGAGCGGGTTGGTGTCGTAGGTCGAGATGCTCTTCGACTGCGCGTCGAGGTACTTGTAGACCGCCTGCGCGCCGGCAGGGGTGGTGTCGTAATCACCGACCGCGCCGGTCGCCGACTCCTTGTCCCAGACGTGCTGGGGGAGCGGGGTGATCTGGCTCAGCTCGTTGTAGGTGAAGAAGTACGAGCCGTATGCCTGGCTGAGGTTGAAGGTGATCTGCAGCGGGTTGGTCGGGCTGATCGTGGTGCTCGTGACGTTGTCCGGGTACTCGCCGGGCGAGTAGCCGGCCCAGTCGTCCTTGTTGGCAGTCACGAGGTTCTGCCAGAACTGGATGTCCCGCGCGGTGATCTGGGTTCCGTCCGACCACTTCCATCCCTTGAGGGTGATGGTCACCGACTTGCCGTCGGACGAGTAGACGGGGGGATCCGCAAGGCTGAGGCTGTTGTTCAGTGCCACAGCGCCGTTCTGACCGAACCAGTACAGCGGCCGGTACATGAGGAACTGGAACTGGCTCAGGTTCGAGACGCTGAAATACTGCAGGCTCGCAAGCGGGAAGATGTAGTTCGGTTGGGCTCCCGGACCCTCTGCGAAGGTCGCGGTCGTCTTGGTGACTTTCGGGCCGCTCGGCGTGCTGCTACTACCGCATGCGGCGAGAACGATCGCCCCAAGACCGATAGCGGCAGGCAACGTCTTGGCCCGCCAACTCCGGAACGTCATGTACGCGCCTCCTTGTGTGCGACGAAATGTCGACATAGCGGTCCTCTGCCCCAGGACTCACGGCGTAGGGTAGCGATTGGGCAAGGGGTCGACGCCCCTTCGCCTCGAAAATCACCCTACTGAGGGATATCCGAACTCGTCAGGCGGCCCGGGTTTCGGGCCAGCGCCCCTCCGATCGAGCGAGTGCGAGGTCGTAGACAGGCGAGATCCGAAGGCGTCGCGGCAGGGCCGCCGACGCAAGCCGCAGCGACCGAGTCAAGGTCGCGAAGGCAATCGCCTGCGCGGGGTTCCACGACAGCCCGTAGCCGCGCCGAAGCTCCGGCGGGAGGAGCCCGATCGCGATGAACGCGAGCGTGTCCATCGCTGAACGCATCCATACGGATCCCACCGGCGGATGGAGGACTGTCTCGGCAACCTCGAGCGACCCTCCTCCGGGAACCGCCGGGCCTCGTTTCACCTGGCGATCGACGTACCGGCGAAGCGCCGCCGCGTTGGCCCAGCCACCACGGGGTAGTCCCATCAACCGCGCCACCGCGTCCCACTCGCGAACGAAGGCATCCCGGTCTTGCTCGGTGAGACCGCCGACGATCGCGTCATGGGCGACAAGCATCGTGTCGACGAACGATGCGTGCACCCAGCGCAGCAACTCGGGGTCATCGGCCGAGTAGGGCGTCCCGGCGGGGACCCGTGCCGTGGCGCTGGTGGCAGGCAGCGTTCCGGTGACGCGGCGGTGCAGGCCGGTCACGCGGCCGGAGATGCGTTCCGCTTCGCCGGTGGTCCCGAAGCAGACCACCGTCACCCAGCGCACGGTGCGCTCGAGGCGACCGTAGGGGTCGGATTTGTATGTGCTGTGATCGATCGCGCCCTGAGCGACGAGCGGGTTCGCCGCCTGGAGGAGCAGCGCGCGGCCCGCGGCGAGGAGCAACCGGGGCTCACGCATCACCCGCCACGTCACAGAGTCCGGGCCGAAGAGCCCTGGGTCGGCGGTCGAATCCCGCAGCGGTAACGGGCGCGCCGCCGGCACGGGCTGGGACAGCAGGCGACGCACGGTTCCGGGGAGCGGAAGCGCGGCGGGCAGGTGCAGTGCCATGCGACGAGTGTCGCACGCGTTCACGGAGGTCCGATCTGCCCTTACCGGTACCATCGTGAGCGTGTCAGAGCTAGACGGAATCGAACGCGTCCTGGTGGTCGTCGCCCACCCCGACGACTGTGACTTCGGCAACGCGGCGACCACTGCGAAGTGGACCGACGCGGGTGTCACGGTCTCCTACTGCATCATCACCGACGGTCAGGCCGGCGGGTCCGACCGCAGCGTCAGCCGTGATGAGGTCGCGCGCCTCCGCCGCGTCGAGCAGACCGCCGCAGCCGCTGAGGTCGGGGTCACCGACATCACCTTCCTTGGCTATCCGGACGGCCGGCTCACCCCGAGCATCGAGTTGCGCCGCGACATCTCTCGGGTCATCCGGCAGAAGACGCCCCAACGGGTGATCACGCAATCCCCGAATCGCAACTTCACGCGCATCTTCGCGAGCCATCCGGATCACCTTGCGGCCGGTGAGGCAGCGCTCTGCGCTGTCTACCCCGATGCCCGCAACCCGTTTGCCCACATGGAGCTCCTCGACAAGGAGGGCCTCGAGCCCTGGTCGGTGGCGGAGGTCTGGATGAGCGCTGCGATAGGGCTGGGGCAGGAAACCCAGGTCGTCGACGTCACGGAAACCGCGGATCGCAAGCTCGCCGCGCTGCGGTGCCACCGCAGCCAGTACACGGACTGGGACGGCCTCGAGGAGCGTGTCCGCGGCTGGCTGGCCGCCACCGCGAAGGCGAACGGACTCCCCGAGGGACGCCTCGCCGAGCAGTTCGTCGTCGTTCCGACTGCGTGAGTCGGCCGGACGGCGGTGTCGCGTCTGGGGTCTGGCCGTCGCCCATCGGCGCACAGCAGGCCGCGGCGGGCCGGTTGCGCCTCAATGACGTCCAGCTCGACGGCGGGGACGCGTACTGGATCGAAGGACGCCCGACCGAGGGTGGACGCTGCGTCATCGTTCGTGAGCGCGACGGCGTCACCGCCGACCTGATCGCCGAGCCCTTCTCCGCACGCACCGGGGTTCACGAGTACGGCGGGGCGGCGATGCGAGTCCACGCCGGTACCGTCTACTTCTGCGACGCGAGCGACCGGCGCCTCTACCGGATCGCTGCGGAGGGCGCTGAGCCGCTGACGGGAAGCGTCGGCGACCTGCGCTACGCTGATCTCGAGATCGACGAACCCCGGGGACGCATCGTGTGTGTCGCCGAGGACCACCGCGGGGCGTCGGTCGTGAACGACATCCGGGTCATCCCCATCGCCGGGGGTGAGGCGGTGAGCATTGTGTCGGGCAACGATTTCTACTCAACGCCGCGGGTCAGTCCCGACGGCCGGAGCATCGCGTGGCTGACGTGGAATTTTCCGAACATGCCGTGGGACGGCTGCGAGCTCTGGGTCGCGGACCTCGATGATGCCGGCGCACCGCAGAACGCGCGGCTCATTGCCGGGGGACCGCGCGAGTCGATCTTCCAGCCCTCGTGGTCAGCGGAGTCGGTGCTGCACTTCAGCTCTGACCGGACGGAGTGGTGGAATCTGTATCGGTTCGAGAACGGAGAGGTGGTTCCGCTGGCGCCGATGGATGCCGAGTGCGGCGGACCGCAATGGGTGTTCGGCTTCTCGACGTACGCGCACTGCGGCGACGGGCGAATCGCGCTCTGGGCCAGCCGCGACGGTGTCTGGGAATTCCATCTCCTCGAGGCGGACGGGCGTGTGCGGCAACTCGACTCTCCGTACACGCAGTTCGGTGAGTACATCAACGCGAAGGGCGACGACCTGCTGTACCTCGCAGGCGGACCTGATACGCCGATGTCGGTCGTCCGCGAGCACCTGGGGACGCGCGAGCGTCGCGTGCTCCGGGTCGACAGCGGGGACATGACGTTCGACCCGTCCGTGACATCGGTTCCACGGCACATCACGTTTCCGGGCGAGAGCGGCACCACGTCGCACGCCTGGTTCTACGCGCCGCGGAACGATGCTGTCGCTCCGGAACCGGGACGGATGCCACCGCTCCTGGTGCGCGCCCACGGCGGACCGACATCGGCCGCCAACTTCTCGCTCGACGCATCCGTGCAGTACTGGACGAGCAGGGGATTCGCATATCTCGACGTCGACTACGGCGGCAGCACGGGCTACGGGCGCACCTACCGTGAGCGACTCAACGACAAGGGCGGCATCGTTGACGTCATCGATTGCGTTGCCGGCGCGCAGTACCTTGGAGCGACGGGCGTCGTCGATCCGGAGCGCCTGTTCATCCACGGTGGCAGCGCGGGGGGTTACGTCGTGCTCTGCTCGATGGTGTTCCACGACGTGTTCAGAGCGGGCGCAAGTCTTTTCGGCATCGCCGACGTCGAGGTGCTCTTCGACAAGGATCCGCACAAGTTCGAGTCGCATTACACATCGCCATACCCCGAGGGACACGTGCGCTACGAGCGATCACCCGTGCACTTCATCGATCGTGTGCGTGGTGCCGTGCTGTTGCTGCAGGGACTCGATGATCCGGTGGTTCCCCCGCAACAGGCGGAGTTGATGTTCGCGGCGCTGCAGGCCGGTGGCGTGCCGTGCGCGTACATCGGGTTCGCGGGTGAGCAGCACGGATTCCGCATGGCCGGGAACATCGCCAGGTCGATGGAGGCCGAGCTCTACTTCTTCGCGACCGTGACCGACATGCCGATCGCTGAAGCGATCGAACCCGTGGAGATCCTGAACTTCCCGGTCAGGTGACGCTCGTCTCGGAGTCGTCCACAACCTGAACTCCGAGGGCAGCGCCGATCTTGTCGATGTCGGTACGCGTCCATGCTCCTTGACGCAACTCGAAGAGATGGCCGAAGTCGTTTCCGACGAACGAGGCCAGGAACTGGCCCCTGAGCGGTCCATTGCGGGTCCCCAGCTCTGTCGCTCGCGGCTGAACGGTGATCTGCCGGACCTCCAGCAGTTGGAACACGCGTCTATGGAGCACCCCCTGAACGGTGATGGTCGCACCGTTGACGCGAACGTTCGAACGAATGGAGAGGGCGTACCACACGATGAAGATCCCGGCGGCTGCGCCGATCACGAGAACCGCACTTCCCGAGCCAACCCTCGCAATCACCGCAGGGACGGACGCGACCAGGATCGCAACAAGAATGAACGCAAGGACGCGCCGGCCACTCGGACGGACCACCGCATCGTGCGCACCCGCAATCGCGGCAGCGGTTGCGCCTGGCCCTGGGTTGTCGTACGCCGCGCGCGCTGCGGCGAACAGCTCATCACTCGACGCACCCGCGCTTCGCGCGAGTGCCGCAGCGTGGGCGGCGGCCGTCGCGCGAGCTTCATTGCCGCCGAATACGCTCACGGCCCACTGCTTCCACTGATCGTCGGTGCCCGGGGCGCCGCTCGTCAGCGGGAAGACGTCACCTGTCGAGGACATGGTCCGATCCTGGCGCGAGAGCCGCGAGACGAGGTGCCTCTCCGGACACCACTTGGCAACGATCCGATTCTCGCCCTCAGCAGGTCGAGTGCCTGCGGCCGTCGGACCACCCTGGCGCGGGAGCGAGATCGGGGGTCGCGACAAACCACGTGCCATGCAGGTCGTTGCCACTGGCTTCCGCCGGCCGCTCGTCCCCGGCGTATGTGAAGAGTGGATGGCCGTTGTACTGCGCCTGGCAGCCGTCGGAATCCCATCGCCACGTCAGCATGCCGCCCGGTCCATGGGGATACGGCGTGCCGATCAGTGGGGCCACAGGCTTCAGGAAGGGCACCCACGTCCGCGTACACGTGCTCTGGCAGGTGACAGTCGTCGCGCTGTCGGACGACGAGTAGTAGAGCGATCGGTCGAGATCGCCTTCGAGGACGGTTTCCGGCGTGCCCGACACCATGGCGCTGACCGGCTGAATGGCGGGAATCGTGGGGGCAGTCGTTCCCGGCGAATGCCCGCAGGCCACGGCGGCCGCGAGCACCGCGATGAGCGGCAGCGCCGCGAGGTACCAGGACGGGCGATGCCGGTCAGCCCATGGGAGTCGCACGACCCTTACTCTGACTCGACCGGCGCCAGGCTGCTGCGGACACGGGGATCACCACGAGCAGCGTGCCGGCGATCAGCAGAAGGGGGAAGGCCAGGGCCGAGGGATCGGGAGGCGTCGGGATCGTGGCGTTCGCGCCTGCGAGGTTCGCGAGCTGCGTCCCGAATGACGTGAGCCTGATCGTGTTGTTGGCAATACCGAGGTCGTAGGTGACGTCTGTGCCGGGAGCGTTCAGGGTGAGATACGTCACGTAGCCGGTGGCCGGGACCCAGGACATGTTGCGATCGACGGAGAGATCGTGGTGCAGGCTCGCGTTCATCGGCTCTGCGCCGGCGACCGTGAAGCCCTTCGCACCGTCGACCACCGAGCCCTTGCTTGCGGCGGAGACCACCGGCACGCCACTCTGCGTCACGAGCGGCTTGTCCGTGAGCAGGAAGAGGTCGGCATTGACGGTCGTCCCCGCGGTGGCAAGGATTTCCAGCGGGACCCACAGCTGTGGGGTGTGCATCGTGATCAGCAACGGGACACCGTCGCCCGCCTGCTGGTGGCGCTCCAGCGCAATCGACGTGTTGTATTTCGCTGCCATGAAGATCGGGCTGCTGCCGGCATAGCGGAGCAGGTGGTTCTCGATCTCGGGTGAGACGAGAAAGCCGTTATGGATGCACCAGTTGATCACTGCCTGACCGGTCCCTTTGATCACGGTCACGTCCAGCGCCTCAACCTGCACCTGCTCGATGACGACCGCTGGTGGCGCGCCCGCGGTTTCGAGGCTTGCCTCTGGAGCGAATTCCAGATCCGGGGGCGCGAACTCGCGCTCGAGTCGCTGCAGCGTCCACGCGCCTGCTTCGGTGATGGACGTCGGAATCGCGGGGAGCGGAACGATCCAACCGACGTCGGCGACAGCCCCCGTGTACGCGAAGCTGGTGACGTAGTGCTCGACGCCTGCCGACCACGCGACGAACGTCGTCGCTTTCGCGAGGCGGACATCACCGTCGGGGGCGACGAGCCCTCCGCAGGCCAGCGCCTGACCCGCCTGCAGCACGACAGCCGCGCCAACACCCATACCGGCAAACAGGATCTTGCGCATGGCCTCGGACCTCCAGTGGATGACGTCGTGCGGAGGTGGAGACGCGCATCGCTGGCATGAGGTTCCCGGATCCGAGGCTTTCGTCACCGGAATGTCGTATGAGTGTCTTGCTGGAAAGTTAGTTAGGCTATATAATCAATCTCGTGCCCACGCTCACTGAGAAGCCGGTCGACGTCGCCAACCGACTCCGGCCCGTCCTGCTCCACCTCAGCCGCCACCTTCGTCGGGAGGTGCACACCTCGGGCGTGTCGGCGGGTCAGCTCTCCTTGCTGAGCTCCATCGAGGACAACCCGGGTATCGGCGTCGCCGAGCTCGCGGCCAAGGAAGGGACTTCGGTGCCGTCGATCTGCAGCCACGTGGATCGGCTCGAGGCTTCCGGGCTCATCACTCGCCGCCAGGGCGAGCGCGACCGGCGCAGGGTCGATCTCGAGGCCACACCGGAGGGGCTTCGCGTCCTCAAGGTGATCCGCACGAAGCGCACCGCCTGGCTGTCCGCGCGGTTGAGCGCGCTGACGGAGGGTGACCTCTCGGCAATCGCTGATGCCATCGCGCCGCTGGAGTCGCTGCTGGTCCAGGCCGAATGAGCCTCGGCATCGGCAGCGCGACGGCGCGGACCTTCACCAGCCTCCGCCGCCACTACAACTACCGCCTCTACTTCTTCGGACAGGTCGTCTCCATCAGCGGGACGTGGATGCAGAGCGTCGCGCAGGCGTGGTTCGTCGTCCAGAACACCCACTCACCGCTTGCGGTCGGCATCCTCGCCGTGTGCCAGTTCGGACCGTACGCGCTCCTTGGGCTCTTCGGCGGCGCAATCGCCGACAGGCTCGATCAACGCAAGGTGTTGCTCGGGACCCAGGCGGCATTCATGGTCACGGCGACCCTGCTTGCGGTGCTGACCCTCACCGGACACGCGACGGTATGGGAGGTGTACGTGATCGCCGCCATCACGGGAACGATCACCGTCCTCGACAACCCCGTCCGCCAGGCGTTCACCATCCAGATGGTCGGGCGCGATGAGCTCCCCAACGCTGTTGCGCTCAACTCCAGCCTCTTCAACGCCTCGCGCATCGTCGGACCCGCGATCGCCGGTGGGCTCATCGCCGTCGCCGGCGTCGGCATCTGCTTCCTGATCAACGCGCTGAGCTACCTCGCGGTGCTTGCCGCGCTCTGGATGATGCGGGTCCACGACCTGTTTCCAACGCGACGCGACGTCAATCCGCAGAACCTGTTCCGCGGGTCCATCGAGGGCTTGAAGTTCTCGTGGCGCACGCCGGTGATTCGCTCGGTGCTGGTGATGATGCTGTTCATCGCGACGATCAGCATCAACTTCAACGTGCTGCTGCCGGTCCTTGCATCACGCACGCTCAACAGCGGGCCCGAGGTGTTCGGCATCCTCTCCGCACTGTTCGGATTCGGCGCACTCGTCGGGGCACTCTTCTCGGCTTCGCTCGGTCGCGCCAGCCGCCACGCGATGCTCAGCGGCGCTGCGCTGTTCTCGGTCTCCGAGCTCGTGCTCGCCCCGCTCCATGTCACCTGGGCGGCAGGCCTCGCGCTTGTCGTGACGGGCATCGCTTTCACGATCTACGCGTCGCAGACGAACGCAACGCTCCAGCTGGCAGTGACCGATCAGCTGCGGGGCCGCGTGCTCGGCATCTACGGGTACGTCTTCTTCGGCACCGCACCGCTCGGCGGCCTGCTCGCAGGATGGCTCGCGCAGGTCGGTGGCACCGAGCTGGCGTTTCTCATCGCGGGTCTGACCGGCGTCGGCGCGACCATCTACGGCTGGTCCGACACGGGTCGTGCCGCGCGGCGATCAGCTCCCCCGATAACGCAGCCCGCATAGAAGTGCCGCTTCGCCTCATCCTTTCCGGTGCCGGTGACTGCACCGACGCAGGAGGAGGCTGACGTGGAGCATCGAACGCTGGGGGCACAAGGGCTCGAGGTCTCGGTCATCGGGCTTGGCTGCATGGGCATGTCCGACTTCTACGGGACCGCCGAGGAGCGCAACGAGAGCGAAGCGATCTCTGCCATCGATCGCGCCGCGGAGCTGGGCATCACGCTGCTCGACACGGCCGACATGTACGGGCCGTTCACCAACGAGGAGCTCGTGGGGCGGGCGCTGACCGGCCGGCGCGATCAATTCGTTGTCGCCACCAAGTTCGGCCTGGTGCGTGGTGCCGGCGGCCAGACCATCAACGGCAGACCCGATTACGTGCGCAGCGCATGCGACGCCTCGCTCCGTCGGCTCGACATCGACACCATCGACCTCTACTACCAGCACCGCCTCGATCGATCGGTGCCGATCGAGGAGACCGTCGGCGCGATGGCGGAACTGGTTGCGGCGGGCAAGGTGCGGTACATCGGCCTCAGCGAGGCCGGCGCAGCCACCATCCGCAGAGCGCATGCGGTGCATCCGATCTCCGCCGTGCAGTCGGAATACTCGCTGTTCACACGCGACGTCGAGGAGAGCGTGCTGCCGGCGACTCGCGAGCTGGGCATCGGCTTCGTCGCATACAGCCCGCTCGGTCGCGGCATCCTCACCGGCAGCGTCAACGCGGGCACGCTTCCGGACGGCGACATCCGGCGCAAGAGCTTCCCGCGCTTCGCCGATGGCAATCTCGCCGCCAACCTGGAAATCACGAACCGTCTCTCGACACTCGCCGCCGAGCGTGGCCTCACCGCGGCGCAGCTCGCGCTGGCATGGGTGCTGCACCGCGGCACGAACATCGTCCCGATACCGGGTACGAAGCACCGCAGCCGTGTCGACGAGAATGCCGCCGCCGCGGACGTGCCCCTGGAGGCGAGCGACATCGAGCGCGTCGACGAGGTGGTCCGGCCGAGCGAGGTGCAGGGTGACCGCCACTGGGATATGTCCGCGATCGATCGCTGACCACGCGCTATGGTCACGCCGTGGTGAGCACCGGTTCCGACCCGCGATTCGCGTGGACGCCGACGGCGGAGCAGGCCGGCGGCTCACGCCTGCGCCACTTCATCGACAGCCTTGGAGCGGTGGATCTCGACGGCGTGGCGCGCCTCGCGCTCGCGGACCCGCAGCATTTCTGGGCGGCGATGGCGGACGACATCGGCGTCGCGTGGACGCGCCGGTTCGACGTCGCGATGGATACGTCGGACGGCCTGCCGTGGACGCGTTTCTGGGTCGGGGGGAAGCTGAACCTCGCGCACAACGCGGTGACGCGGTGGGCGCAGAGCGCACCTCAGCGGATGGCCGTCGTCTCGGAGGGTGACGACGGATCCGTGCGGGAGTGGACGTATGAGCACCTGGAACGCGAGACCGCGTACGCCGCGTCGGTCCTCCAGGGGCTCGGTGTCGGCGCCGGTGACAGCGTCGGCCTCTGCATGCCGATGGTCCCGGAGACGGTCGCGGTCTTCCTGGCGTGCGCCTGGCTGGGTGCGATCGTGGTCCCGCTTTTCAGCGGCTACGGCGCGGGCGCCATCGTCTCACGGCTGCAGGACTGCAATGCGAAGGTTCTAGTCATTGTTGACGGATTCAAGCGTCGCGGCGGGATCGTGCGCATGAAGGCGGTAGCCGACGAGGTTGCCGCGCAACTGCCGTCCCTGCGCCACATCCTGGTCGTGCCGTACATCGGCGATGACGAGGTCTCGATGCAACCGGGGCGCGATGTCCGCTTCGTGGCGATGCCGGCTGACTTCGACGCGGCGCCGCCCATCGCCGACACCGGTGCTGACTCGGTGCTGATGATCATCTACACGAGTGGCACGACAGGCAGGCCGAAAGGCACGGTGCATGTCCACGGCGGGTTCCCCGTCAAAGCGACGCAGGACATGGCGCACTGCTTTGACGTCGGAGAGCAGGATCGGATGCTCTGGTTCACCGATATCGGCTGGATGATGGGCCCGTGGGCGATCTGCGGCGCGCTGAGCATCGGCGCAACGCTCGTGCTCTTCGATGGGGTGCCGGACCATCCGGGACCGGACCGTCTCTGGTCGGTGGTCGAGCGGCATCGCGTCACGGTGCTCGGCATCGCGCCGACGGTGATTCGCGCGTTGATGCGCAGCGGCGATGAGCCGGTGCTGGCGCACGACCTGTCATCGCTGCGCATCCTCGGCTCCACGGGCGAACCGTGGAACACGGATCCGTGGCTCTGGTACCAGCAGAAGGTGGGCGGGGGACGCCTCCCGGTCATCAACTACTCGGGCGGGACGGAGATCTCCGGCGGGATCCTCGCCGGCAACATGCTCACGCCGCTACATCCGTGCGCGTTCGCGGCACCGTGTGCCGGCATGGCCGCCGACATCGTCGACGAGAACGGCCTGAGCATCCGCGATCGTGTGGGAGAGCTGGTGATCCGCGCCCCGTGGCCGGGCATGACGCAGGGCTTCTGGCAGGACCGCGAGCGCTACCTCGACACGTACTGGTCGCGCTGGCCCGACATCTGGGTGCACGGCGACTGGGTCGAGGTGGACGCCGATGGGCTCTGGTACATCCGCGGACGCAGCGACGACACGATCAAGGTCGCAGGCAAGCGCCTCGGACCGGCCGAAGTCGAGTCGGCACTGGTCGCGCACAATGCGGTGGCGGAAGCAGCGGCGATCGGCGTGCCCGATCCCCTCAAGGGCGAGGCGCTCGTCGTCTTCGTCGTGCTCAAGCCGGGAGTCACCGACTCCCCTGAGCTCCGCACCGCCCTCGCCCGCTGCGTCACGGACGAGATGGGCAAGGCGCTGGCGCCGCACGCAGTTGAGATCGTGTCAGAACTGCCCAAAACACGCAATGCGAAAGTCCTGCGCCGGGTCGTGCGTTCCGTGTATCTCGGCAACGACCCCGGCGACCTCTCGTCGCTCGAGAATCAGAGCGCGATCGCAGCTCTGGAGGGTGTCCGCACACCACACTGAGCAGCGGCCGGGTCAGCCGTCCGACCGTGCCCGGAGCACGCAGAACTCGTTGCCCTCCGGATCGGCCAACACCACCCAGGTCACGTCTCCCTGACCGACGTCGACGCGTCGCGCCCCGAGCGCGATAAGTCGCTTCACCTGGGCGCTCTGGTCATCGGGGCGAAGGTCGAGATGAATGCGGTCCTTCACCGTTTTGACCTCTGGGACATGGCCGAACAGGATGCCCGGACAGCCGTCGCCAAGCTCCAGCCACAGCTCGTCTTCCTCATTCGGCCCGTGCAACTCGAGCTCGAGCGCGCGGCTCCAGAATGCGGCGACGAGCGGCGGATCGTTGCAGTCGATGACGATCGAATCGCATCGCAGCGGCATGAAGGGGAGTCTGCGTGCGCTGTCCGCTGCGTGTCCGGCGCGCGATTCGATGATGGGCGGCTCCGCGTCGGGATGCAGCGCTGCCGCAACGGCGGCGCCCGCCCGGCGTCCTCGAGAAGGGGACGACCATGCCCGATTCCATCGCGCTGCGTGGCAGCGCATTCCACCCCGCCGGCAGCACGCGCGCCGGGCATCGGCGTCTCCGCAGGCTCTCGGATGCAGAACTGCACGCAGACGCGGGCGTGACGTTGCTCCTGCGCGAGCGGCCCACCGGTCCGACCACGGCGCAGAGCCTCGCGTGGTTGCAGTCGTTGCCCGATGGTCGCTCGCGTCACATGGACCGCAACCAGCTGACGGCACGACACGGATACGACCTTGCCGACCGGGACCGCGTGGTGCGATGGGCGACGGCCGCCGGGCTGCAGGTGACGTTCGAGGAGGCGGCGACCAGGCGCCTCATGGTGCGCGGCAGCACCGCAGTGCTCGGCGCTGCGTTCGGCGTCGACCTCGAGCGATTTCGCTGGCAGCAATCCGACGGCAAGTTCGTCGAGTACCGAGGCCACTCGGGTCCGATCCATCTGCCGCCGCAGGTGCACGGTCTCATCGACGGCGTCTTCGGCCTCGACGACCGGCCGATCGCGCGCTCCCACGTGCGCTCGCTCGAGGACGGTCGCGCGGCCATCTTCGCGTACGACCCGCCGGAGATCGCTGCCCTCTACGACTACCCACGCCTCCCCAACGGCGGCGAGGGTCTCGAACTGGTCGCGGGCATGATCGAGCTCGGCGGTGTCGTCCATCCCTTCGACCTCGCTGCATCGTTTGCGCGGCTCGGTCTTCCCGCGCCCGACATCACCAACGTCTGGATCGACGGCGCCGTGCCGGCACCAGACCCAGGCGGCGCCGACGTCGAGGTCGCCCTGGACTACCAGGTGATCGGCGCGATGGTCGCGGCAATGGCACCGAAGGCCCACCTGACGATCGTCAACTACAACGCCCCCAACAGCGAGCGCGGGTTCATCGATGCGGTGGCGACCGCGGCAGGCGATTCCGGACGGCATCCGGCGGCCGTGTCGATCAGCTGGGGATCATCGGAGGACAACTGGTCACCCCAGGGGATCCGCGGTCTCGACTCGGCGTTCGCCACCGGTGCGCTGCACGGCGTCACTTTCAGCGCAGCAGCCGGCGACGCGGGTTCGAGCAACGACGAGCTGGACGGCTATCAGCATCCGGAGTTTCCGGCATCGAGCCCGCACGTCTGGGCGTGCGGCGGAACGACGCTCCTGGCAGCCCGCGGACGCATCCGGACCGAGACCGTGTGGAACGAGCTCGCGCGCGGTGCTGGAGCCGCGGGGAGCGGTGTCAGCGGGGCATTTCCCGTCCCCGCCTACCAGGGCGCGCTCGGGATCCTGCCGCGATCAGCCGACAGCGGAACGCCGGGTCGCGGTCTTCCCGACGGGTCGGGCAACGCGGATCCGCTGACGGGCTGGAACGTCGTGGCGCTTCGCCGTCTGCGGTCGACGGGCGGTACCAGTGCGGTCGCGCCGATGTACACCGCGCTCTGGACTCTGGTGTCAGCGCAGCTCGGGCATCGCATCGGGCTCCCGCATGCCAGTTTGTACGCGCGCCGCGGGCGCGGCTTCAACGACGTCACGGCGGGAGATACCGGTGGTCCGTACGCGGCTCGCCGTGGCTGGGACCTCGCAAGCGGGTGGGGCAGCCCCGACGGCCGTCAGATCGCCCGAGACCTCGGTGTTCGGTTGCCCGCACCGGCGACACGCGCGCCGCGGATTGGTGGCGGCGAGCGCGAGATCGCCTGAGGTCAGGTGCCGAACAGGGCGGCTGAGCCGGTCGCCAGAGCGACGGTTCGGCCGTCGGCGCCGACCACCTCGGCGGTGCTCACGGCGAGGCTTCGGCCCCGGTGCACCACCTTTGCGCGCGCCTCGATGAGGCTCCCGTCACCGGCCACCGGCCGCAGGAAGTTCACCTTGATGTCCACTGATGCCATACGCTCGCCGGAGGCGAGCGTCGTCTGCACGGCAAGGGCGAGTGCGAGGTCGCCGAGCAGCACGATGAAGCCGCCCTGCGGCCACCCGAAGGGGGTCGCGAGCCACGCGCTCAGGGGCAGCGCGCACGCCGCGGCTCCATCGCTCGCGTCAGTCGGCGTGATGCCGAGCAGATGGTGCAGCGGTGGCAGCGGCAGGTCGCCGCGGATCTGCGCCCGGACCACGTCGATGCCGCGCATGCTGCGCACCGTCGCGTCGTCAGCGCCACCGGTGATCGGCCGGAGGTATGGATCCGGGCCATCGTCCGGCGTCGTCGCGGCGGCTATCGCATCCGGCGGTGCGGCTGTTCCGCCGCGGCTCGGAGCCCCCGTCGTCGGATCGCCGAAGATGCGCATCCGCGACGTCGCGTGCGCGATCAACCGGCCTTCGTCGTCGACCACCTGCGCTTCGGAGAGCCCCATGGTTCGGCCCGCGTAGAGCGATCGACCATGCGCGGTGACCACCGACCCGACGCGCGCGGGGCGGACGTAGGTCATCGACATCTCTGCGGTCGTGTACTGCGTGTGCGCGGGCTGTAGCGACTGGAGCGCGCAACCGAGCGCGGCGTCCGTGGGCAGCGCGAGTGCGCCACCGATCACTCCCGCGCTCGACCACTCGAACCAGCCACTTACCGGCATGCTGAAATCAGCGGAGCCCTCGTCCGCGCCCTCGAAATCGACACCGGTGAGCCGTCCCATCGGTGGACGCCCGCGTATCAGTCGTAGGCTTTCGATACCGGTCAGCCCGCGGGTCGACGCGTCGAGCACCTCGCCACGCACCGGGATGTCGCGCCACAGCGCCGGCTCACGAATCACCACGGCCCGAGCTTAAGTCAGGGCGGCGGCGCGGGCACCCAGGTGATCCCGGTGCACACCGTCGTCGCGTGGTCGGTGCCCACCACTGCCGCGGCATAGCCGGTGCCGCGCACCGTCACGGTGTCCGGAAAACCGGGCAACGGTATCGGGAGGTGCACCACGCGCGAGACAACCGCATACACCTGACACCCATCGCTCGCGCATGCCGTGCCATCTGGGGCCTGCGTGTCGCCGGGAGTCTTCAACACGAGGATGTCAGCGGAGTCGCGAGGCACCTGCGCTGACTGATCGCCGGCCTGGATGCACGCGCGCTGGAATGTGTAGAGCGTCCCCTGCATGTCCTCGGGATTGATGTCGACGACCTGCAGCGAATGCGCATACAGGAAGCGGGGGTCGACGGCATCGGCACCTGACTGGGCGCCGAGCTGCGCGGCGGCCGTGACGCGTCCCGACCACACGTAGAGATACGCGCTGTCGGCGACCAGGCAGGTGAGGCCGAACAGAAACAGCGAGAACGCGAGCGCGAAGACCATGAGCGTCTGCCCGCGCTCACGCGCGCGGCGGACAGTAGCCGTGGCGGTCACTGACGAAACGGCGGTGGCAGCGCTTCGGACCGTGCGTGCACGCTGGGACTCCAGAAGATGCCCCACGCCAGCGGCGTCTTCGAGAAGTCGAGACGCGTGCTCGCGCTGCAGATGACCACCGTGAGACCGTTCGGTGGTTGCAGCGCACGGTCGAGGTATCCGGGGACGATGACTCCCCCGACACTCGTCGACCCGATGTCGCACGAGACGTCGGCATCCGACGGTGAGCCGGGATACACATGCGATGCGGCTGATGGATGCGCGCCATCGCCGCTGTCACCGCCGGATGCGCAGAGTGGCGCCGTCTGCCACACGAGCATCCCCGTGTACGTGGTCATCGTTCCGTAGAAGGTCTCCGCGGCGTAGCGGCACCCAGTCGGGAGTCCGGCGGTGCTCAGCTGCGAACCGCCGGCACCACAGCAGCGCGTCCCCGACGGATCCACGGCGTTGTTCGGCGCCTGGAAACGCGATTGCGCCGCAAGCGCTGTCGCTGCGTTGAGCTGCTCCTGCACGGTGACCTGCACCATCACGCCGATGAAGTTGCAGACGAGGAACAGGAGGATCGGCAGGATGAGTGCGGTCTCGAGGACGGCCTGAGCGTCGTCACCGCGACGCCCGCGCCGGGTCATGGTGCGAACCGCAACGTGTGCGTGGTGGCCGAGACATTCGTGGGGAGCTCGAAACCTGTCGCGCCCGGTCCGAACCCGGGGGGCACGAACGACGCGATGAATCCGATCACCCGCACAGTGATCAGCGGCGAGTCCTTGCACTTCGGAGGAAAGGGCGCCGGCACCCCCTGCGGCGGAGCGACGCACGTGGGCGGGTCCTGCTCCGTGACGCAGACCACAACAACCCGTGGTCCCATCGCCTCCTGAACGGCTTCGGGTGTCACCGGGCAGCTCGCCGTCACGTCCGGCTGACACGCGCCCGCCGCGGCCGGACCGCACCAGCCGGCGATGCTCGTCCCGAACAGGGCTGCTCGGAGCTCACCCGAGACGGCAGCGGTGACCGCCCTGGCGTCGGGGGCCGTCTGTGCCGCCGGGTTCGAGCCGGCAGAGGCGGCGACCGTCGCGGCCTGTTCCACGGCGGACACCTCGGCGGATGTCTGCACTGCCCAGAGCCCGGCGTCGATGGCGCCGATCAGGCAGAGCAGAAAGAGCGGCACGACGACCGCGAACTCGAGGGTTGCCTGGGCTCGGCGACCTGCCCGGGGCATGCGTCGAGGACGCACTCCACCCTCGATCTCCCCTCCCATGAACCCATCGTAGCCGTGCTGGGCGCCCGTTCACAGGACAAAGGGGCGGCTTGCCTGCCTGAACCAGAGCTCAGGAGGGTGGCGGCAGAACCACGAAGGTGAGATCGACCGGGACGAGCGCGGAGACCTTGACGGGGTGCGACGGCTGCCCGGTGGTTGGATCGATCAGCGTCGTCCAGTTGCCCTGCGCGAAGAACTCCAGAACGTACGGGCCGCCGACCGGGACGTGCGCGAAGGTGAAATCACCGGAGGAGTCGGCCGTCGCGGTGATGAACGGACCACTCGTCTTGTAGGTCCCGCCGGGCTCGGCCTTGTAGTTCGTGCTCAGCCGGACGGGGCCGGACTCGGGCGAACCGGTGCGCTCGACCAAGGTGCCGGAGACGGAGACCGGTGCGGTCAGGATCGCCTGCGCCTGCAACGCCTGCGCGGTGCCCGGGTATTTGGCGACGAGGCGCTGCAGGTCGGCAACAGCCTCCCGATACGACAGCTGCGCGATCTCCTCCTGGCCGGCGATCAGGAGTGCCGCCGGGTACAACGATGCCGCGGTCTGCGTCGCTTGCGCGGATCCCTCACCAACCACCTGGTCGAGGAGCGTGACCGCATCCGCCGCGTGGCCGGACGCGATGAGCGTTCGGGCCTCGCCTGCCTGGTCGATCGGAAGCTGGCGCTGGACCTGCGCCCCGGTCGCGGTCTGAGGCGCCAGCGCGATGATCTCCTCCAGCCGGGCGATGGCGGCGGGATAGGCCCCGTGCGCGGCATCGCTCGTCGATGCCGTGTAGAGGAGCGCCGCAAGGGCGGCCGTCGCCTTCGAGCGCAGTGCGCCCGCACTGACAGATCGATACAGCACGACAGCCTCGTCGATCTGCCCTGAGCGACCAAGCGACTTGGCCCACGCCATGAGCGTCTGTTCCTCGGCAGTGGCAGCGCCCGTAGCCGCGGAGCTGTCAAGGATGAAGAGCGGTCCGGTTCGGCCTTGGATCACCTCGTCAATCGCGATTGATGCCGCGAAATCGCCGGCGGCTTCGAGCTGCGCCGCTTTCGATGTGGCCGATACCGTCGACCCTGCGGCTCCGAGCGCCACGCCGCCCATGGCCACGAGCAGCACCGCGATGACGAGCGACGCCACCGGCCACCGCCGTCGCGTGGCAGGCTCTGGCGGCGTGGACACAGGCGCGAGCGTCCAGGCGTCAAGGCGGGGCGGCTCCGGTGGTGACGGCGGCCACGGCGGCGGCGCGCTCGGTGGCTGCGGCTCCATGCACGCATAACGTACGTGCGCACGCCCCGGCTTCGCGCGCCTCGGCCGATGTCGAGGTTGTGGGGTCGGGTAGGCTGCTCGCCGCATGATCACTGTCGACGGCGGTGCCCTGTCGATCGACGCCGTGGTGCGTGTCGCTCGCGGGCGCGAGGGCGTGCGCCTCGGTGACGGGGTCCGCGCCCGCATGGCCCCGGCGAGGGCGGTGGTCGACCGTCTCGACAGCGAAGGCGCGGTCGTGTACGGGGTCACGACGGGATTCGGCGCCCTCGCCGATCGCGCGGTCGACCCTTCGGACCGAGCGCTGCTGCAGCGTTCCGTGGTGCTGAGCCACGCGGCCGGGTCAGGTCCTCGGCTGGACGATGACGTGGTTCGCGGCATGATGCTGCTTCGCTCGCGGACGCTCGCCGCCGGCCTCTCCGGGGTTCGACCGGAGTTGGTCGAGGCGCTCCTCGCCCTGCTCGATGCCGGGATCGTGCCGTGGGTGCCCGAGCACGGCTCGCTCGGCGCTTCAGGCGATCTCGCCCCGCTCGCGGCCATCGCAGTCGTGCTCCTCGGACAGGGCTGGGTGGCTGCAGGAGACGGCGAACGCGTCGACGGTGCGACGGCGTTGCGTGACGGTGGCCTCACCCCTATCGACGTCGAACCGAAGGAAGGGCTCGCCCTGATCAACGGCACCGACGCGATGACGACGCTGCTGGCATTGGCCGTGCATGACCTCGAGGAGCTGCTGCGTGTCGCCGACATCGCGTGCGCGCTCAGCGCCGAGGCATTGCTCGCGACCACCGTGGCGTACGGCGAGCGTGTCGTCGGGCTCCGCCCTGCCGCCGGTCAGGCCGACTCCGCGGCCAACCTGCGGGCGCTGCTCCACGACAGCCCGATCGTCGCCTCGCACCGCGTCTCCCGGCACGCCGTCCAGGACGCCTACTCGCTGCGTTGCGCGCCACAGGTGCATGGCGCAGCGCGCGACGCAGTCGCATTCTGCCGCCAGACTGTCGAGCATGAATTAGCCAGTGTTGTCGATAACCCGGTGGTGCTCGATGACGAGGTCGTGAGCGCGGGCAACTTCCACGGACAGGCGCTCGCCTACGCGGCGGACATGCTCGCGTCGGTGTGCGCCGACATCGCCGCGATCAGCGAGCGCCGTCTCGATCGCCTGCTCGATCCCGCGCGGTCACGCGGTCTGCCCGCATTCCTGAGCCCCGAGCCCGGCCTCAACAGCGGACTGATGATCACCCAGTACACCGCGGCAGCGTTGGTTGCCGCGCTGCGTCACGCGGCAACACCGTTTGCGGTGCAGAGCGCGACCACAAGTGCCGGCCAGGAGGATCATGTGTCGATGGGCTACGAGGCTGCGCTCCGGACCCGGCGCTCGGTCGGCCTGCTGCGGTCGGTGCTCGCCATGGAGGTGATGGGCGCGATGCAGGCGGTGGAGATGCGCCATCCCCAACATCCGGGCCCGGCCACCGGCGCGCTGATCGCCTCCGTGCGCGCGCTGGTCGCGCCGCTCGAAGCGGACCGTGTGCTGAGCGGCGACATCGAGGCAGTCGAAGGATGGGTGCGCGACGGCACATGGCGCCAACCGCTTGCCACTGCCGGGGTGACGCTGCGATGACCGCCGGAGCGCGGCCCGTGCGCGCACCGCGTGGGAACACGCTGAGCTGCGGCAGCTGGCAGACCGAGGCGCCGTTGCGCTGCTTGATGAACAATCTCGATCCCGAGGTCGCCGAGAACCCTGACGCGCTCGTGGTCTACGGCGGCACTGGGCGCGCGGCACGCTCGTGGGAATGCTTCGATGCCATCGTCGCGTCGCTGCAGTCGCTGCGCGACGACGAGACCCTGCTGGTGCAGTCGGGCAAACCTGTCGGCATCGCTCGGACGCACGAGATGGCACCGCGCGTGCTGATCGCCAACTCGCTGCTCGTTCCACGCTGGGCGACGTGGGAGGAGTTCTGGCGGCTCGAGGCGATGGGGCTGACGATGTACGGACAGATGACCGCGGGGTCGTGGATCTACATCGGCACGCAGGGGATCCTCCAGGGCACCTTCGAGACGTTCGAGGCCGTGGCTCGCAAACGGTTCGGCGGCAACCTGCGCGGACGTCTCGTCGTGACCTCGGGCCTCGGCGGCATGGGTGGCGCGCAACCGCTCGCCGTCACGATGAGCGGCGGCGTTGCGCTGTGCATCGACGTCGACCGTTCCCGCATCCAGCGACGCCTCGACACCGGATACGTCGACGAGGTGTGTGACACGCTCGACGCGGCCGTGCGGCGAGTGGATGTCGCTCGCGAGGAGGGTCGCGCGCTATCCGTTGCCGTGTGCGCGAACGCTGCCGACGCGCTGCCGGCGTTGCTCGACTCGGCGCTCGCGATCGACATCGTCACCGATCAGACCAGCGCGCACGATCCGTTGAACGGGTATGTGCCGGCGGGGCTGACTCTCGACGAGGCGGCAGCGCTGCGCGCGAGCGACCCGGAGGGGTACATGCGGCGCTCGCGTGAGTCGATGGCGCGGCATTGCGAGGCGATGGTCGAGTATCAGAAGCGTGGCGCCGAGGTCTTCGACTACGGCAACTCGTTGCGCGACCAGGCACGCATCGGTGGGTTTGCCGACGCCTTCGCGTACCCCGGCTTCGTCCCGGCATACATCCGCGATCAGTTCTGCGAGGGGCGCGGACCGTTCCGATGGGTGGCGCTCAGTGGGGACCCCGAGGACATCGCGCGCACCGACGCAGCAATGCTCGAGCTGTTCCCCGACCACGACGGATTGCACCGCTGGTTGTCACTCGCGCGCGAGCGCGTCCATTTCCAGGGACTTCCCGCGCGCATCTGCTGGCTCGGCGCAGGCGAACGGCACCTGGCGGGGATGCGATTCAACGAGATGGTGCGCAGCGGCGAGCTTTCTGCGCCGATCGTGATCGGACGCGATCATCTCGACAGCGGGTCGGTCGCTTCGCCGATGCGCGAGACGGAGTCGATGCGCGACGGCAGTGACGCCATCGCTGACTGGCCCATCCTCAACGCGCTGCTGAACACTTCCAGCGGCGCAACGTGGGTTGCCGTGCACCACGGTGGTGGCGTCGGTATGGGGCTGTCGATCCACGCAGGCGCGCAGGTCTGCGCCGACGGCACGGAGCGCTCCGCGCGGCGCTGCGAGCTGATGTTGACGAACGACCCGTCGACCGGGGTCATGCGCCACGCGGATGCCGGCTACCCGGAGGCGCAGGACGCCGCACGCGCTCGCGGCGTGCGCGTGCCCATGCTCGACGCAGCACCCGGCGCGTGAACGCCCGGGACTGGCTCAATAGTGGCGCCGCGGTACCGGACATCGTCCTGCTCGGTGCGCCGATCTCGCGTGCGTCGATCTCCCAGGTGCAGTCGTGGACGACCCCGCCGTCGTTTCGCGCTGCGCTGAATCGCTTCCCGACGTGGGACGCGGAGCACGAAGTCGACATCGCGGATCTGCACGCACGGGATCTCGGCGACGTGCTCGGCGACAGCGGTGACGCGGACGCGAGCGCCGCGCACGACCGCATTCGCAGGGCTTCCGAGGAGGCGGCACGGGCCTGCGCGGCCGTCTTCGTCATCGGCGGTGACAACTCGCTGACACGTCCGGCGATGCAGGGAGTGATGGCTGGATCTCCTGACGCAGCCTGGGGATTGCTGACGCTGGACGCGCACCATGACTGCCGGCCGTTCACCGAGGGGTCGCGCAACGGCACGCCCGTGCGCGAATTGATCGCCGCGGGCCTTCCCGGGAGCCGCGTCGCTCAGATCGGCATCCATCCGCTGGGCAACGCACGAGAGCATGCGGACTGGGCGCGCGCGCAAGGGATTCACATCGTCCCCCTGCATGCGGTGCGCGCGCGCGGCATGGACGCGAGCATCACGAGCGCGTTGTCCGCGCTCACCGCGGCAGGCGCCGAGCGTCTCTACGTGGATTTCGACGTCGACGTCGTGGACCGAGCCTTCGCGCCGGCGTGTCCTGCGAGCCTGCCTGGCGGATTGCCTCCGGACGATCTGCTCCGCGCCGCGTATCTCCTCGGCGCCGACCGTCGCGTCGCCGCCGCCGACGTCGCCGAGGTGGACGCGAGCGCGGATGTGAACGGCATGACCGTCCGTCTTGCTGCTGCGACGTTCCTCAACTTCTGTGCGGGCCTGGCGTCGCGGGGACGGGAGACGGCGCCCTCGTGACCTCGTTGGTGGTGCGCGGCATCGGCGCGCTCTGCACCTGCGACCCCGAACGCGGTGACGCGCCCGGTGTGGTGCGGGACGCGGCGCTCATGGCGCGCGACGGCGTCATCGTCTATGCCGGGCCCGAGGCAGGCCTCGACAGGAAGCGCGTTCCAGACGGCGCGCGCGAGGTGCACGCCCGCGGCGCGGCCGTCGTACCGGGATTCGTCGACTCGCATACGCACCTCATCTGGCTCGGCGACCGCGGCGATGAGTACGCGCAGCGCGCGTCAGGCGTCTCGTACGAGGAGATCGCGGCCTCCGGCGGCGGCATCCGAGCGACAGTGCGCGCGACCGCGGCGGGCGGCGTCGAGCAACTTGCGACGGCCGCGCGCGAACGCGCACGTCGGATGCTCGCGCATGGCACCACGACGGTCGAGGTGAAGAGCGGCTACGGGGTCGAGCATGACGCCGAGATGCGCGAGCTTGACGCCGCGCTCATGCTCGACGCCGAGGAGGACGTGCCCAATGTGGTGCCGACGTACCTGCCGCTGCACGCGTCGCCGGACGGAGCGCGTGACGCGTACATCGACGGCGTGTGCACTCGCGGTGTCCCGGACGCCGCGACACGGGCGCGTTTCATCGACGCTTTCTGCGAGACGGGCGCGTACACCGTTGAAGAATGCGAGCGCGTGTTCACGGCCGCTCGCGCCAAAGGAATGCGCGTGAAGGTGCACGCCGAGCAGCGGACGCGAAGCGGCGGGGCGATGCTTGCCGCTCGCATGGCCGCGGTCAGCGCCGATCACCTGGAGCACGCTTCGGACGAGGACCTCGCCGCGCTTGCACACGCGAACGTGGCCGGCGTGCTCCTCCCCGGAGCGTCGGTCGTGCTCGGAGGACCACCGCCTCCCGGCCGGCGGTTGATCGAGGCGGGATGCACCGTGGCGATCGCGACGGACTGCAACCCCGGGACCTGCTACAGCGAATCGATGCCGCTCATGGTCTCGCTGGCGGTTGCCCTCGGCGGTCTCAGCCCGGCGCAGGCGTTGGTCGCCGCGACCACCGGGGGCGCGGCGGCGCTCGGCCTCGGCGATCGCGGCATGCTCTGCGTCGGAATGCGCTGCGATGCCGTAATCCTCGGCACGCCGAACTGGGTGGACGTCGGGTACCACCTCGGCGGTGACGTGGTCTCAGGAGTGATCCTCGGGGGCCGGTTGGCAGTACCCTCGAAGACCTGATGCTCACGGAATCCACGCCTCGCACCCAGCGACGGCGTCGCCTCGACGGCACGGTCCTCCCCCGCCTCATCGGCCAGGACCTCGAGGTGCAGCTCGCATCGGGCGAGGCGCGGACCTACGTGAACCTCGACATGGCGGCAAGCACACCGGCGATGGAGCCCGTTGCCGACGCTGTGATCGAGTTCCTCCCCTGGTACTCGAGCGTGCATCGGGGCGCGGGCTTTGCCTCGCAGGTTTCCACGCGAGCGTACGAAGCGGCGCGTGCCGCGGTCGCCGCGTTCGTGGGCGCACGCTCGACCGATACGGTCATTTTTGTTAGGAACAGCACGGAGGCGATCAACCTCCTCGGCCACTGCCTCGTGCTGCGTCCGGATCACGCAGTGCTGAGCACGATCATTGAGCACCACGCCAACATGCTGCCCTGGCGGCGCATCGCCAACGTCGACCTGCTCGACCCACCGGAGTCTCCCGAGCAGCTGCTCGGCGACCTGCGCCGCGCTCTCGAGAACCGGCACCGTCCGATCGGCGTCGTCGCGATCACCGGCGCGAGCAACGTCACCGGCGAGGTCTTCCCGATCGCGGAGATCGGGCAGCTCGCGCACGAGCATGGGGCGCTGCTGTGTGTCGACGCAGCCCAGCTCGCACCACACCGTTCGATCGACATGGTGGCCATGGGCATCGACTTTCTCGCGCTGTCGGGTCACAAGATGTACGCGCCGTTCGGTTGCGGCGTGCTCGTCGCCCCGTCGGCCGTGATGGGCGACGCGGAACCGATGCTCGCGGGCGGCGGCGCTGTCACGTATGTCACCACGGACGACGTGCAATGGGCCGCGCTCCCCGACCGCCACGAGGCTGGTAGCCCGAACGTCGTGGGCGCTATCGCGCTCGGCACTGCCTGCACCGTGCTCGGCAAGACGGGGATGACGCACATCGGCGCGCACGAGAAACGGCTGCTCGCCTACCTCGACGGGCAGATCAACGAGATCCCCAAGCTGCAGCGGCTTCGTCTCTGGGACGGACCCGACGTCGATCGTCTCGGTGTGAGCACGTTCACCGTCGAGGGAATGCACCACGCGCTGGTGGCGTCGATCCTCAGCGCGGAGTATGCGATCGGCGTGCGCCACGGCTGCTTCTGTGCGCACCCGTACATCACGCACCTGCTCGGGGTGAGCATCGGCGAAGCGCACACCATCCGCGAGCGGTTGCGTCGCGGCGAGCACCAGGAGATCCCGGGCGCCATACGGGCGTCCTTCGGGATCGGGACCACCGTGGAGCACATCGACCGCCTGATCGCGGCGTTGCGCGAGATCACGACGAACGGCCCGCACCTCGAATACGTCGAGGACCCGCAGACCGGCGATTACCTGCCAGTCGGGGACCGGCGCACGCTGCCGCACTTCGACTTCCTGCCGCCGCTCGAGGAGATGGCAACCCCGTCGGGCTGCGGCCAGTTCTGACCCTCAGCCCCGCTCGCTGAGCTCGCGCTCGAGCGCGTCCGCATCGCTCACCGGTGCCTTGCAGACGAACCCGCGACAGACGTAGGCGGTCGCCCTGCCGTCGACCGCCGGTCGGTCGTCGAGCAACGGGACATCGCCGGCATCGCCCCATGCGAGCACTCGCAGCGGGTCGAAGCGGCGTTGCACGACGGACACCAGCGCGCGTGTTCCGGTGTCCGCGGGCTCGCCCGCAATCGCGACTTCGCGCATCGGCCCGACAAGCAGTTCCATGGCAGCCGCCAATCCCGCAACGGCAAGCGGCGCGCGGCCGACCACGGACGTCAGCGGCGCGACGATCTCCATCGCGTAAGTCAGCCAGCGCTCGTCGCCGGTGAATGCGTGCAGACGCGCGAACAGGGTCGCCGCGACCGACTGTCCCGCGCTCACGGGGTTGTCATCGATGGTACGCGGGCGGACGATCAGCGGTGTCGCATCGGCGGCAGTGTCGAAGTAGCCGCCCTCGGCATCGCGATGCTGCAGGACGATGCGTTCGCAGAGCGCGAGCGCGGCCGTGAAATAGCGCGGCTCGCCGGTCGCCTCGTAGAGGCTGAGGAGCGCGTCGCCGAGGTTGGCGGCGTCGTCGAGGAATCCGACGATGCGCGCCGCGCCGCCGTTCCAGATTCGGTGGACGACACCGTCGGTGACGAGGTGCTCGAGCACGAAATCGGCGCACAAGCGTGCGATATCGACGTAGTCGTCGCGGGTCAGCGCCGCACCGGCCTGCGCGAATGCGGTGATGGCAAGTGCGTTCCAGGCCGTGATGACCTTGTCGTCGCGCGCCGGCGCAGCCCGATCCAGGCGCGCAGCGTAGAGGCGCTCACGGATGCTCTCGACCTGCGCGTGCAGGGCGGTTTCGTCCATCTGCAGCGAGCGCGCCACCTGCGCGAGCGGATACGGCATCGAGAGCACCGTCGTCCCATGCTCGAAGTTGCCGCTCGGCACGACTCCGAACATGCGGGCGGCGAGCGCTCCGTCGTCCGCGCCGAGCACGTCCTGCAGTTGTGCGGGCGACCACACAAAGAACGCTCCTTCGCCGCCGGGGCTGTCCGCGTCCTGTGACGCCGCGAAAACGCCGTCCGGCAGCCGCAGCTCGCGTGCCATGTAGTCGAGCGTCCGCGTGCAGACCTCGAGCATGTCGGCGCGCCCGGTCAGCTGAAACGCGTGCAGGTACACCGGTGCCAGCAGCGCGTTGTCGTACAGCATCTTCTCGAAGTGCGGCACCGACCAGCGCGCGTCGACGCTGTAGCGATGGAAGCCGCCGCCGACCTGGTCGTGGATGCCGCCGCGCGCCATCGCATCGAGGGTTCGTGTCGCCGCGTTCTCCAGCGAGGTATCGCCGGTTGCACGATAGCGGCGGAGCAGCAGGTCGAGCGCCTGCGGATGGGGGAATTTCGGCGCGGCGCCAAAACCGCCGTGCGCGCGATCGGACTGCGCGACGAGTGCCTTCGCCGCGGCGTCCAGCAGCGCGGCCGTCGGCTCACCCGGCGCGGGAAGGCGCTGCGGGACAACGGCCTCGCGCACGCGCTCGCCCATCGAACCGATCTCAGCTTTCTGGGAGTGGTACGCGTCGGCAGCGGCTCGGAGCACGGTGCCGAAGCCGCGCATCCCCTGACGATCGACCGGCGGAAAGTAGGTCCCCGCGAAAAAGGGCAGGCCTTCGGGAGTGAGGAACACCGTCAACGGCCAGCCGCCCTGCACGCCCATCGCCTGCGCCGAGCTCATGTAGATGGTGTCGATGTCGGGCCGTTCCTCGCGGTCCACCTTGACGCTGACGAAGAGCTCGTTCATCAACGCGGCGATCTCAGGATCCTCGAACGACTCGTGGGCCATGACGTGACACCAGTGGCACGCGCTGTAGCCGACGGAGAGGATGACCGGACGGTCGTCGTGACGCGCGGCGTCGAACGCCTCGTCCCCCCAGGGATACCAGTCGACCGGATTGTCCGCGTGCTGGAGGAGGTACGGACTGGATTCGGCGGCAAGGCGATTGGGCACCGGACCACGCTAGCCGAAGCAGACGGAGGCGCGCGGTCAGACGAGGAGTCGCACCGCGACCACGATCCCAAGCACGACAACGATGATGCGCAGCGGGGTTGGCGGAACCCGGCGGGCGAGCGCGGCGCCGGCGAAGCCGCCGAGGAAGGCGGCCGGCGCCATTGCCGCGACAGCGGGCCACGCGACCGGCGCGGCGATGGCGAAGCAGATTGCCGCGACGCCGTTGACCACCATCGATATCACGCCTTTCAGGGCGTTCAGCCGCTGCAGGGAGTCGGTGAGAAAGAGGCCGAGCACCGCGAGGAGCATCACACCGAGGCCGGCCCCGAAGAAGGCTCCATACACACCGCCGGCTGCATCGCCTGCGATGAGCAGCGGGCCGATCGTTGCCGGGCCCTGGCGTGCGGCCGCGAGCCGACGGCTCACGAGCGGTTGCACCGCGAGGAGTACGCAGGCGAACAGGATGAGCCAGGGCACCACCGCGCGAAACGCCGACGAGGAGGTGCGCGTCAACAGGTATGCCCCGACCAGCGCGCCGACCGCTCCGGCGACGCCGAGGATGATCACCCGGCGTCCCTGGCCGGCCAGCTCGCGCCGGTACGACAGGCTGCCTCCGGCGTATCCCGGCAGCAGGCCGAGCGTGTTGCTGACGTTGGCGACGAGGGCCGGGTAACCGATCGCGAGGAGCACAGGGAATGTGAGGAGCGTTCCGCCGCCCGCGAGCGTGTTGATCGCCGCGCCGATGAGGCCGACTGCTGCCATCTCGATGAACGAGACGGCATCGAGGTGGATCACGAAGCCGCCGGACCGGTATGTCGCGGCATCAGTCGGACCAACCCGAGCAGTGTCAGCGCCGCGGCAACGAGCGTCACCGCGCCGATGCCGAGCCAGCGCCAGACGAGCGCCGCGTCCTGGTAGGCGGGCGGCGCCGGGAATGCCTGCAGGACGTGCACCCAAAGGCCGTCCGACGTTCCCGCGTAGACGGCATGGCGTGCCGAGTCGGCGGAGAGCGTGTAGACCGAGTTGGGAAGGCCGGGTCCTGCGCGGATCCAGTCGTCTCCCCCGTCTGTGCTGATGAGCACTGCGTACCCGTCGGTACCGAGATAGATGGCGTCGCTGAGCGGCTGGGTGAACGCAGTCACTGAGGTCACGCTCGGGACGCCTTGCACCAGGCTTTGTGGGAGGAGCAGGAGCGCCTGCTTCCAGTCACCGTCCTGCCCGCGGCGCCAGACGGTGCCGTTCGTGCTCACCGCGACGACCACGCCTGGGAGCGCAGCCGGAGCGGCGATCAGGTCCGCGCCCGCGCCGAGATCCGGGGAGCCGGGGTCGGTGATGACATGGCCGCGTCCGGTCACGTGCGACACCCGGTGCGAGGAGTTGATTGCCCATCCCGTGTCGCCGATATTCACCACGCCGGTCGGCGGAAACGTCGGATTGTCCTCCACTGGTGTGAATGTCTTCCCAGCGTCGCTCGAGGACAGGGTTGCCCCCGTCTCGGTGCGCACCATGATCGTGTCACCTGTGGCAAAAACCTTGGTGATCGCGACGCGGGAGAGCGCGACCGGGCTCCACCATGCGGACGCGGCCTGCACCGGTGCGCTGCCGATCGTGAGAAGCGATACGCCAAGGACGGCCGGGATCAACACGGCCATTGCATGACGGCGACGGTCAGAACCCATACAGCCCCTGCACGATGCCGAACTGCAGCGCGATGTCGGCGACCGCGTGAATGATCACCGCCGGCCAGAGTGAGTTGGTCCGACGAACCAGCCATCCGAATGCCAGACCGACGAGGAAGGTGATCGGGACGAACGGCGCTTCCGGGCCGCCGTAGCTGATCGCGAGATGAGCGAGGGCGAAGATGGCGGCCTGGCTCACGTTTGCCCAGCGGGGGCTCATCGTCTTCTCGAGTGCGCCGAGGAGGAGGCCACGGAACTGGACCTCCTGCGCAAATGCCTGGAGGGCGTTCGCGGGCCCCAGGTATGGGAAGTCGCGACCGAGTGCGACCGGCTGCAACGCGACGCGGCCGAGCAATCCCGCAGGAAGTGCAAGTCCAAGGCCGATGAGCGCGGCACTCCCGAGCACACCGACGGCAAGTCCGCCCAGGCCGGCGTGGCGCATGCGGAGCGCCGGTCGCCACTCCGGCGCAACCGTTCGCCACGCGGCGAGCGCGATGAGCAGCGTCCCGATCGTCTGCGCGACGGACGACCAGAACACCTGGGCATCGAAGCTGCCGGAGTGGGTTCCCAGCAGGTCGACGAGGATCTGCGGCCCGGCGATGAGCAACGTGTATGTCGTCGCCACGGCAGCGAACGCGAGCAGCACTGGGCGAGCCGGCTGCAGCCTGCGGACGAACAGCGACGGGAACGCGATGAGGACCGATGCGACGCTCAGCCGCGCGAGATAGGGGTCGACGCCGTTGGGATCGCTGAAGGTGATGGGGATGAGCAGCGCGGCACCCAGACCGAGCTCCGCGATGACCAGGGTGGCTGCAGTGGGCCACCACGGCGCGGTGCGATACCGCTGCAGGCGACCCGTCGCCGGCTCAGCGACCACGAGCGATCTGGGACGCTATCGATTCGAGCTCTGATCGCTCGGGAAACGACGGGAAGCCGGCGGGAAAGCGGAAGCCGAACCCGTCGCTGGTCCGGCGCGGGATGAGGTGGATGTGGACGTGCGACACCTCCTGCCCCGCGGCCTCACCGTCCGCGACGTAGACGCTGACAGCCTCAACCGGGAGTGGGCTGCCTCGCAACGCGAGATTGAGTTCGGCCGCAACCAACCAGAGCCGCGTGAGGACTTCGGCGTCGAGCTCCGGGATCAGCTTGGCGTGGGCGCGTGGCACGACGAGCAGGTGACCCGGTTGCACCGGACGGATGTCCATGAAGGCTACGACCAGGTCGTCCTGGTGCAGGAAGGTCGCGGGCGCGTCGCCGCGAAGGATCGTGCAGAAGATGCAGTCGGCCGTGAGATCCGGCGTTGGCATTGCCCGCGCATCGTACCGACGCAACGGGCATCCTCCGGATTGACTGTTGCGGATTGACTGTTGCGGATTGACTGTTGCTTCAAGGCCCGCGAGGCCAGATGGACTAAACTAGACTAAGTCATGGAAGTGGTGAACGTTCACGCTGCCAAAACCCATCTGTCACAGCTCTTGGCTCGCGTTGAGGCAGGTGAGGAGGTCGTGCTGGCACGCGCAGGTCAACCGATCGCTCGATTGGTTCCGTTCGTAGCGTCCGGGACGCCACGTCGCTTCGGGGGATGGAAGGGTCGTGTATCCATTGCCAAGGACTTCGATGCGCCCTTGCCGCAACCGATGGAACGCGCCTTCCGTGGCGAGGGATGAATTACCTCCTCGATACCCACGTGCTCCTCGATCTCCTGGGTGCGCCTCAGCGGGTCCCGCGTGCGGTTCGACGCATCCTCGAGGATCCGGGCAACGACGTCGCCGTGAGCGCCGCTAGCGCGTGGGAAATAGCCATCAAGGCTTCGCTTGGACGGCTTGATGCGCCGGATGACCTGGAGGACGAGTTGCGTCGGGAGGGCCTCCGGGCGGTCGAGATCACTGTGTCGGACGCGCTCCTGGCGGGCTCACTTCCCCGCCACCACAACGACCCCTTCGATCGGATGCTTGTCGCACAGGCACAGCACCGTGAGATGACGCTCGTGACCCGGGACGCGGTACTCGCTGCCTACGGCGTGCAAATCCTCGCCGCGTAGACCTCAGGCGGCCTGGTCGGCTCGCTGACCCCACCAGCGCAGGAGGGACAGGTCCTCCTCGTGGACGGCCGCCCCTAGCCAGGCGCGCCATTCGCGCTCGAAGCCTTCGGGCGTGTGAAACAGCGCCATCCACTTCCAGTCGGGAGGCAGCTGCGCGGCCAATTCAGTGAGCGGGCTCTTGTTTTCCATGGTCTCTCTGGTCCTGTGCCGGTCAAAACGCGGCACTCATCAGCTTTGCCACGCATCCGTTCCGCTAAACCAATCGCCGGAACCGCCTGGTTCCAGTACGCTTCCCGCCGCTATGAGCGTCACAGTCCTGGTGGGCGGGCAGTGGGGCGATGAAGGCAAGGGCAAGGTGATCGACCTCCTCGCTGACAGCGTCGACATGGTCATCCGATCGCAGGGTGGGAACAACGCCGGCCACACCGTCGTGACCGGCGGGAAAGAGCATCGGTTCCATCTCATCCCGAGCGGCATCCTCTACCCGAAGACGACTTGCGTCATCGGTCACGGCGTCGTCGTCGATCCCAAGGCGTTCCTCGTGGAGCTCGACGAGCTGCAGTCGGGCGGCATCCCGGCGGAGAACCTCGTGATCAGCGAGCGAGCGCACATGGTGATGCCGTATCACCCGGTGATCGACAAGGCCGGCGAGGAGTTGCGCGGCGACGATCGCCTTGGTACGACGTGGCGCGGCATCGGTCCCGCGTACGAGGACAAGGTGCGGCGCATCGGGTTTCGGATCGGCGACCTGCAGAAGCCCGCGTTCCTCGAGAAGAAGCTGCGTTTCGTCCTGCGGCTCAAGAACGAGACGCTGACCCGGCTGTACGACGCCGAGCCGTTCAACGAAGGTGAGATTCTCGACGAGTACCTCGGCTACGCGGAGCGCATCGATCCGTACATCCGCGACATCTATCCGCTCATCCAGACGGCGCTCACGTCCAACCAGCGGATCCTGCTCGAGGGAGCGCAGGGTGTGATGCTCGACATCGACCTCGGGACCTATCCGTATGTGACATCCTCGTCACCAACTGCGGGCGGCGCGTGCACGGGGAGTGGCATTCCGCCGTCGCGTGTGACGAAGACGGTCGGCGTTTTCAAGGCCTACACGACGCGTGTCGGCTATGGACCGTTTCCGACGGAGTTGACCAACGAGCTCGGCGACCAGCTGCGCGAGGTCGGCGCGGAATATGGCACCACCACCGGGCGCGCGCGCAGGGTTGGATGGTTCGACGCCGCGGTGTCGCGCTACGCGGTCGCGACCAACGGCATCGACGCGATGGTGCTCACCAAGGTGGACGTGCTCGACGAGTTCGAGACGTTGCGGATCTGCACCGGGTACATGAGCAAAGGCGAGTACTGGGACCATCCGATGGCCAACATCTCGCATCTGAAGCACGTCGATCCGATCTACGAGGAGTTCCCCGGGTGGATGTCGCCGACCCGCGAGTGCCGGCGCTACGAGGACCTGCCGGAACCGTGCCGCGCCTACATCGATCGCGTCGGTGAGCTGTGCGGCGCGAGCGTCGATGTCGTCTCCGTGGGACCCGACCGCGAGCACACGCTTGTGCGGCGTTCGCTCCTCGAGTAGGGCGCGCCGCGACGCCGGAAAAGGAGTGGCAGGGGGCGGAGGGCCACCCCCTGCCGGTCAGGAAGGGATAGGGAGAGTTTCAAAAAGTCACGCCGACCGCTGCGCCACGTGGCGTCGCTCGGTCGGTGCACCAACCACCCTGAGTGGATTATATCAAGCACTCTGATAGTGCCGTCCCGATACTGGCGCGCGCGATGATGGTGACGACGTGACGACGACAGCAACAGGGCGTGTGCGTGCGCCGGAACTTCGCGGTTCCGGTGGATGGATCAACACGGACATGCCGCTGTCACTTCGCGAGCTGCGCGGACGCGTTGTGGTACTCGATTTCTGGACGTTCTGCTGCATCAACTGCCTGCGCGTCGTGGAGGAGTTGCGGCCGCTCGAGGAGCGATTCGGCGACCGGTTGGTCGTCATCGGCGTGCATTCCCCGAAGTTCCCCCACGAGTCGGACCACGCCGCCGTGGAGCGCGCCGTCACTCGGCACCGGATCAAGCACCCCGTGCTCGACGACCCGGATCTCGAGACGTGGCAGCAGTACGGCGTCCGTGCCTGGCCGACGCTGGTGGTGATCGATCCCGACGGCTACGTCGTCGCCATGGCGTCGGGCGAGGGGAACGGTGAAGCGCTTGGCGGCGTGATCGAGCATCTGCTCGAGGGGCGCACGGACCTGGCGGTGGGCGCCGCATTCATCCCCGTCCAGCGTGGCGCCGGGCCGATCCTTGCCTACCCGGGCAAGGTCGCCTCCGATGGAGGAACCCGGATCGCGATCGCCGACACCGGCAACGACCGCATCCTGGTGTGCGCTCTCGATGGTCGTGTGCAGCAGACGTTCGGCGGCTTCAATCAGCCACAGGGCGTCCGCTTTGACGGGGAGCGGCTCCTGGTGTGCGACACGGTCGCCGGTGCGGTGGTCTCACTCGCGATCGACGGCGGCGAGCACACGGTCCTCGCTACCGGTCTGCGCTCTCCGTGGGACTGCGTGCGACTCGACGACGGCCACATCGCGATCGCTGAGGCAGGCGTGCATCGCATCGTCGCTATGGCAAACGAAGGCGGTCCCCCTGTCGCGATAGCCGGTTCGGGGGCGGAGGGCCTCCGCGACGGCCCGGCCGCGTCGGCGCGTCTCGCTCAGCCAAGCGGGCTGGCGCTGCTGTCCGACGGCGCGATCGCGTTCGCAGATTCGGAGGTCTCGGCGCTGCGTGTCCTGCGCGACGGTGCGGTGGAAACCCTGGTCGGTCAGGGGCTCTTCGAGTGGGGCACCGGCGACGGTGACCGCAACACCGCTCGGTTGCAACACCCGCTCGGCGTCGCGGCGGTCGCCGGCGGCGCGATCGCCGTTGCCGACACCTTCAACTCGCTCATCAGGATCTGGGAGCAGGGCCGCCTGCGGACCGTTGCACTGCAGGAGTCGGTCGACGAGCCCGGTGGGCTCGATGTGCTGCCCGACGGGCGTCTGCTCGTCGCCGACACCAACCACCACCGCGTGGTGGCGGTCGACATCGCTGCGGGGACGGTCGTCGAGATACCGATCGGAGCGGCGACGGCCACGGAGGCACACCGCAACGAAGCGTTCTCCGGTGGTGCCGGCACCACGCTGCACCTCACTGCAGACGTCGGCCTCGATGGTACGGACCTCGATCCAAGCCAGGGACCGCCGGTGCACGTCAACGTGAGCGCGGACCCGCCATCGCTGCTCGGCCCCGGACCACGGTCATGGGCACTGGAATCGCTGCCGGTCAACGTCGAGGTGCAGCTGGCGGGACACGGCACGGGCGTGCTCGTCGTCGACGTTATCGCGTCGACCTGCTCCGGCGACGTCTGCACCATCGCCCGCGTGACGCGGGAGCACTCGCTCACCGTCGCGTAGACAGCGAGCGGCTCAGCTCGAGGGCGCCTGCTCCGCGCTGGCCCACGCGGCAAGGTCGTCGGGCACGGGATGGGGTAGCCGGACGTCGACGGTCGCGAGCAGGTCGCCGGCTCCCTCGCCATACAGACGCGGCATCCCCAACCCGCGAAGGCGAAGGCGCGCGCCGTTCTGCGTCCCCGCGGGGATCGAGAGCTGCGCCGTGGTGCCGCGCAGCGTCGGCACCTGCACGGTGCCTCCAGCGATCGCAGTCGCCAGCGGTGTCGGCACGCGAACGGCGAGGTCGTTGCCGGTGCGGGTGAAGGTCGAGTGCGGGCGGATGTGCACGCGGATGAAGAGATCGCCTCGGGGACCCCCTCCACGGCCTGCGCTTCCCTGGCCCGAGGCTCGAACGCGCGCACCGTCGGTGATGCCCGCTGGGATCTTGACCTCGACCCGGCGCGCGCCGTCCGCCGAGCTCAAGTCGACCGTGAGCGCGGATCCCTTGAATGCGTCCTCGAGGCTGATCTCGGCATCGCCCTCGACGTCCTGGCCCTTCCGGGCCACCCGGCGCCGTCCACGGCTCGCGCCGGCCATCTCCTGCTCGCCACCGAAGAACTGCTGGAAGAAGTCGCTGAAGGGCGCGCGGTTGCCGAACATGCTCTCGAGGTCGTCGGGCGACACCGTCCGGTACCCGTACTGGTCACCGCCACCGAACGGGTTCGGGCCCGGTTTGCCGGCGCGCTCCCACTGCTCGTACTCCTGCCAGCGCGGACCGAGCTCGTCGTACTTCTTGCGCTTCTCGGGATCGCCGAGGACCTCGTTGGCCTCGTTGATCTCCTTGAAACGGTCCTCCGCCGCCTTGTCGCCCTGGTTGACGTCGGGGTGGTGCTGGCGGGCAAGCTTGCGGAAGGCGGTCCGTATCTCCTTGTCGGTCGCGGTACGCGGGACGCCGAGGATCGCGTAATAGTCCTTGAACGTCGTTGCCATCCTGGATCGCAGATACCTCGTCCATGGCGCCCGCTAAACCCGGAACGCGCTGTTATGGTTGAGCCGTCTCCCCCGCAACGGGGCTTGAGGCCCCCGCGGCGCCATATTCCGCACTCGATACACACCAGCGCCCTGCAGTGAGCACATACCACCCCGCCAGCCCCTGTCCGGTCGCCACCGCGTCGCCGCGTCTCCGCCGGCGTGCGATCGGCGCCCTGCTGCTCCTGCTCGCGATCGTCTTCGGGTGGGGCACGATGAGCAGCCGCGACGCGGTGGCGGCGGGTGGCTTCAGCGAGGCCGGCGCGCTGCCCGGGCTGGGCTCCGGGCGGATCTGGAGCGTCGCTGTCGAGCCGAGCGCACCGAGCACGATCCTGGCGGGAACGGACGTTGGCGTCTTCGTGTCTCGGGACGGTGGCTCGACGTGGGATCTGACCCTGGCGGGCATGCGTGTCTGGACCGTCGGCTTCGACACCCGCTCGAGCGGCGATGCGTTCGCCGGCACCGATGGCAAGGGTGTCTACGCGAGCCTCGACGCGGGATCGACCTGGACGCCGGCGTCGTCGGGGTTGCAGAACCTCGACGTCCGATCGCTGGCATTCGGCCTCGACGGCATCGCCGCGGGCACCAACGCCGGCGTGGCGCTCAGTCCGAACGGCCTGCTCTGGCACGACGGGGGCCTCGACGCCTACTCCATCGCGTCGGTCGCCGTCGAGGCCAATTTCCCCCAGTTCACGGTCATCGCAGGAGCGGACGGCGGCAGCGTGTCCCAGGGATACCTGTTCAGCAGCAGCGGCGGCGGGGCATGGGAGGTGCTCCAGTCCGGTCTGCCGACCGGCGCCGTCGTGTCATCGATTGCCGCCGGACAGATCGACCAGGCCGTCCCGAAACGCCCGCTCATCGTCGCCACCTCGCAGGGCATCTTCCGGAGCGGCGACGGCGGAAACACGTGGACCGAAGGAACCGGCGCCACCACCGGGAGCACGATCACCACCGCCACGTTCGGGCCGCTCGACCCCACGCTGGCGTACGCGGGTGTCGACGCCGGTGGCAGCACGGGGGGTGACTTCTACCGGTCCACCGACGGCGGCCTCACGTTCCACAAGGCGGACACCGGGCTGCCGAGTGGCAGCAAGAACATCGATTCGATCTCCGTGGCCAACACGACACCCCCCGAGGTCGTCGTGGCGCTGAACCCGCCGAAGGGCGGGAGCCACGTCTACATGGAGACGGACACCGCCGCGCCGACGCCGCCGACGCTAATCGCGGAGTCGCCTGGGGCCGCCGTCCCATCTGCGGTCGCGACGCCGGTGCCGACCCCGACTCCCAAGCCCGTCGCTTCGAAGCCGAACGCGCCCGCGCCGCCACCGAGCGGCATCCAGCGCTTTGCCCAGGCTGCGTTCCACTGGCCGACCCCGCTCGTGTACGAGATCTTCTTCGTCCTGCTCGCGCTCTACGTCTACATCCGCTGGCGCCAGCGCTACTACGTCGAAGGCCCTCCCTGATACCCGTCGCCCTACCCTTGCGACGTGATCCTGTCGGCCCCCGGTCCTTCGATCCCGCTGGCGTTCCTCGCCGGTCTCGTCTCGTTTCTCTCGCCCTGCGTCTTTCCGCTCATGCCCGCATACGCGGCGTACCTCAGCGGGCGCGCCGGTCAACCGGCGCTGGCGACGGCTGGAGGCGGTGGGGCAGTCCTCGCCGAGTCGCGCACGTCGGTGATGACGACGGGATTCGCTTTCGTCCTGGGGTTCAGCGTGATCTTCATCGCCGAGTACTACCTGCTGGAAGGAGTGCTCGCGATCACCGTGTTCCAGCGCAACCTCGACCTCGTCAATCGAATCGCGGGCGCGATCATCATGGTGCTGGCGCTGCAGACCATGGGGGTGTTGCGCTTCGGATGGCTCATGCGGGAGCGGCGCTTCCATCTCCCCGTGTCGAGCGGCGCCACGGGTGGTCTGCTGCTCGGGCTCACGTTTGCGGCCGGATGGCTTCCGTGCCTCGGGCCGCAGCTCGGCGCCATCCTCACGCTCGCGCAGAACCGTGAGTTCGGCGGACTGCCGTTCATGGTGCTGTACTGCCTCGGCCTCGCGGTCCCGTTCCTGCTGGTGGCGCTGCTGGCGGACCGCCTGAAGGGCGTGTTGCGCAGCGTGAACCGGCACCTCCGCGTCATCAGCATCGTCGCCGGGGTGATCCTCTTCGGATTCGGGCTCCTCATGGCGACTGGTCAGCTGACGGTGCTGAGCTCGCTGTCGTTTCAGTCGCCGTTCAACCTGTAGGGGCTGCCGGAAGACCCGGCGGTGGTGGCGGCGGGACGGATGAAAGCGGCAACCACACCGTCACCGTGGTCCCCGCGCCATCCGCGCTGTGGATCGCGACGTCCCCGCCCTGGGCACGCGCGAGCGACTGCACGATGCTGAGACCGAGGCCACTGCCACCTTCCTCTCGTGCGCGCGTCTTCTCGCCGCGGTAGAAGCGCTCGAACACGTGCGCGAGGTCGCTCGCCGGGATGCCTGGGCCGTCATCCTGCACCTCGAGCGTGGCCCATCCGCCGGAGACCGCGGTCGCCCATCGCTGCGCGGCACCGTGCGCGTACTTCGTTGCGTTGACGAGCAGGTTGCGCATGATCGTGTTCACCGCGTTGCGATCCGCATGCACCAGCAGCGGCGCCACGCCGTAGCTGCGTTGCACCGTCGCGGGCATGCCGGGAACGCCTTCGTTGAGGAGTCCGTCCACCGCGCCGTTGAGGTCGAAGTCCTCCGGGTGTGTCCCCCGACGCGCATCGAGTCGAGCGAGCGTGAGCAGGTCGAGGACGAGGATCCGCATCCGTTCCGACTCGTTGCTCATCGCCTCGAGTGCCGCGTCGAGTGCCGCAGGCTCACGCCCCGCGCCTCTGCGCAGGACGTCGATGTAGCCCTTGAGCGCGGTCACCGGTGTGCGCAGCTCGTGCGATGCATCGTCGATGAAGCGGCGCACCTGCGCTTCGGATTCCTGTTGCGCCGCAAAGGCTTCCTGGATGCGGTCCGCCATGTGGTCGAAGCTGCTCGCGAGCTGACCGACTTCGTCGGAGCTCGGCGACAACCGGCTTCGCGCCGACAGGTCTCCCGCGGCAAGCTGCTCCGCGGTTGCGGTGAGGCGCCGCATCGGTCGCAACGTTCTGCCGGTGAGGAGCACGCCGACGATGAGCGCGAACAGGAGCAGCACAAGGCCACCGACTGTGATGAGGAAGAGCTCATCGTGGAGGACGCTCGTGATCGGCGTCATCGCGACCGAGAGCTGCACCACCCCGCAGACGCCCGTGCCGGCGACCACCGGAAATCCGACGACGAGCTGGCTGCCGCTCGACGTGATGATCTCTTCGGCTGACGAACGCGTGCCTCTGTCCACAACACTCTGCAGCGCGGCCGTCGAGAGCTGAGGCGGCGTTGCGCCCGTCGGTGCAACGGCTTCCTGCGTGAGGCTACTGTCGTACACGATGACCTGCGCGGTCTGACCGGTGACCGTCGAGACGGCACTCGCAACGGCAGTCCCCACCAGCAGCGGATGCGTCACGCACAGTCGCCTGGTCACTGTCGTGGTCGCGCCGAGGGCCGTCTCCCTGGAGGCGATGAGACGCTTGGCCGAGTTGTAGTCGCTCTGCATCTCCGCGACCTTGTTGGTGATCAGGCTCGCGCGCAGCGTGAACCACTGATAGCCGGCGAGCAGCACGAGCAGGAGCGCGAGCAGCCCGACGAACGTGAGGGTCAGGCGCCAGCGCAGCGATGCCAGCGCGTGGGTGACGCGACGCACGTGCTAGCGCGCCGCAGCGCTGCTTCCGTCGCCTGCGGTGCGCAGCCGGTAGCCGACACCGCGCACGGTCTGAATGCGCTCGTGCGCGGTATCGCCGAGCTTCTGGCGCAGATAGCGAACGTAGACCTCGATGTTGTTCTCGTCCCCGAAGAAGTTGTAGCCCCACACTTCGTCGAGGATGCGCTGCCGGGGCAGGACCTGATCCGCGTGACTCGCGAGGTAGAGCAACAGGTCGTACTCACGAACCGACAGCTCGATGAGCCGGTCACCGGTGCGAACCTCGCGCGTCGCGGTGTCGATGCTGAGGTCACCGGCGTTCACGACGCGCGTGAGATCGGGGTTGCGGCGCCGCAACACCGCGCGAATGCGCGCAAGCAACTCCGCGAAATCGAAGGGCTTGACCAGGTAGTCGTCGGCGCCGAGCTCGAGGCCTTGGACGCGGTCGCTCGTCTCGTCTCGGGCGCTGAGGATGATGATGCCTCGCGATCGATCACCGGACAATGCACGGCAGAGGTCCCATCCGTTCACGCGCGGCATCATCAGGTCGAGCACGACGAGGTGTGGCTTGAACTCGTCGACGACGCGGAGCGCGACATGCCCGTCGGGAGCGGTCCGCACATCGAAGCCCTCATGACGCAATCCGAGCGCGATGAAGTCGGTGATGCTCTGCTCGTCATCGACGACGAGAATGCGCGTCGGGTCACTCATTGCCTCGAGTATATGGTTGCCCTGCCACCGTCTTTGCCTCGATACGATCTCGTTGAACGCTTCTCAGCGCTCTCTCAGCGGGGGATTACACTGGCATCGATGAGTCAGACGACCGGTACGAGCACGCGTGCCGCCGACGGGCTCGGGCTCGCCGAGGTGCACGCACACACGCTGGCGAGCGACGGGATGGTGAGCGCGGAAGAGCTCGTTCGCGCTGCCGCGGCCATCGGGCTCAACGTCCTCTGCATCACCGATCACGACACGATGGCCGAGATCGGCCACGCGATCGAGCTCGGCGCATCGCTCGGGGTCGACGTCGTGCGCGGCGAAGAGGTGACCGCCTCGTTCCCACCCGGGATCCACATCATCGGGCTGTTCCTCGATCACCAGGTGCGGATGCACATGTCGGTGGAGGACACGGTCGACGCGATCCACGACGCCGGCGGCGTCGCGGTGATCGCCCACCCCTTTATGCCGACCTGGTTTGCGTCGATGACTCCGGGGAAAGCGCGTCAGCTGCTGGAGTCGCATCGCGTCGACGGCATAGAGCTTCGGCACACCGCGCCTGTGCTCCCGGGAACCTGGAAGCAACTCGACGCCTTCTACGCCGATCACCGGGAGCAGCTCGGTGCGTCGCTCGGGGCCGGGGACAGCCACTTCGGCAAGCACGACCTCGGCCGGGTGCTGACGGTATTCCCGGGGAAGACCGCCGCCGACCTCCGGCGGGCGATCGAGGAGCGGACGACATCCCCGCGGTCCGGGGCGTTCTCCCCTGCAGGGCCGCCGATCCGGATGCGACTCGCCCAGCAGTACCGGTCGATGATCTGGCTCGGAGGCGAACGGCGCGCAGGGCGGGTCGGCTCCGGGGTCGGTCCGACCCGCGGGTAGAATCGGGCCACGCCCGTTTAGCTCAGTTGGTAGAGCAGGGGACTCTTAATCCCTTGGTCCAGGGTTCGAGTCCCTGAGCGGGCACCACTTTTTTGTGTGAGCCGACTCGCGGCGACGTAAGATCGACGGCATGGTCTCCGTGCTCTGGCTGAACCTCGTGGTTTTCGGTGCCATGGCCGTCGCGATCATCGCCGGGGTCGTTGCGCTGACCCGGGTCGCGCGTCGCCACTCCAAAGCCACGCGCGAGTAGAGCCCTCAGCTGGTCGAGGCCGCCTGCAGCTCGGCGCGGGTTTGACCCGCCCCACGTCCACTCCGGGAGCTGATCCGAGTCGCTTGCCAGGCTGTGGATCATCGCCACGACTTTCGCTGTCGCCGGGTCGCCGCGAATGCTCGGGTCGTACGCGGGTGCGGTGACCCTAGCCCAGCCGGGTGTCATTTTGTAGGCTCAGTGGATGAGCGAATGGGTGGACTGGCACAAGGGCTACCGGCCGGGCTCGCCCCTGGCGAAGCGGCTCGCCGTCGTGCGGGAACTCATACGGACCTCCCTGGACGGCTGCGCGCCAGGCGTGATTCGCGTCATCAGCATGTGCGCCGGCGACGGACGCGACCTGCTCGGCGTCCTCGAGGATCATCCGCGCCGCGGCGACGTCCTCGCGCGTCTCGTCGAGCTCGATCCAGAGCTCGCCGCGCACGCACGTGAACGCGCAGCGGGCATCTCGCCGTACATCGAAGTCGTCAACGGGGATGCCTCCACGACGAGCGCGTACGCGGGTTTCGTTCCTGCCGACATCGTGCTCGTGTGCGGCGTGTTCGGAAACGTGACCGACGAGGACATCGAGTGGACGGTGGATCACCTGCCCACGCTTTGCGCGCCCGGTGCAACGGTGATATGGACGCGCGGAACGTTCAAGCCCGACATCACGCCGGTCGTGCGCGCTTGGTTCGAGGAGGACGGCTTCACCGAGCTGGCGTTTGTCGCCATCCCCGATACCACCTCAAGCGTCGGCGCGGCTCGACTCGAAGCGCCGCCACGCGCGTTCGAACCGGACGTGCGGCTCTTCACGTTCCTTCCGAGAAGGGAGCGTCCGTCGCGTCGATTCGGCGTCCGCTGAACAGCTCAGCTGGGCGTCGGGTGCGTCGCCTCCGCGATAGCCGAGTCCCAGTCGATGATCACCTGACCCTGCTGCTCGGGCACGACCTTCGCCGGGAGGTTCGAACCCGGGTACATCAACGGGATGCCGCCGGGTGGAACCGGATTGCCCATCTGCGTCTGGTATGGCGCGTGCCCGTCGCACAGGATGGTGACCGTGAAGGCGTACATGTCCAGGCCCGATGTCGGGCTGCGCATGCCAAGCGGCTGGCTCGCGATGATCACAGCGCGCGCGGGCGTACCGGTTGCGAGCAGCTCCGCCGCACTGCCGCGGTTCGGCCCGCCGGCGGCCATCGTGACTGTCGGTGGCTCGGTGTCGAAATCGATCGCGACTTCCTGCGGGTTCGCGGGGTTGACCCGCACGGCGACGACCGTTCCCGGAGTCATGAGCGCCTGCAGCGCGAGGATCGGCACACCCTGATGGCACGTTGCCGTGTACGGCGGTGTGTTGTCCAGGTAGACGTTGAGCGCGATGTTGCAGACCTGTTTGCCAAGCGCTTCGTTGCCGTGGCTGACGGTCATGCCGGTCGGTTGCACGCTCGCGATCTCGCCGCGCGCGAGTGTTCCGTTCTTCATCAGTTCGGGCGACACGCCGCCACCGACCGCGCGAATCTTGTCGAGGAAGCCCATCATCAACCCCCTGGGCGACGGCTGCGCCGAAGCGACACAACGGTCGCGCCCTGCCCTAGGCGCGCATTGTACGGACGGTCAAAAGGGTGTCGCCACTCCCGACCCGGGCTACTCCGGCGGCGCGCTCCGCATTTTCGCGACGAGCGTTTCCGGCGCCAGCGAGTGGGCGGCGAGCGCATCGGCGGTTCGGCGTCGGGTTGGCACGTGGGCACCTAGCATAAGCTCGCCTCGCATGCCGGATTCCGAGACGACACGACCCGACCTCGACGAGGCGATGCGACGCCGCGAGTTGACCCGCGATGCCGGCCGCGCGGAAGTCGTCGCCGCGCGTCACGCCGCGGGGCGCCGGACTGCGAGAGAGAACGTCGCAGACCTCGTTGACGATGGCTCGTTCGTCGAGTACGGCGGTCTCGCGATCGCGGCGCAACGAGGGCGGCGGAGCGTGGACGATCTGATCAAGCGAACGCCCGCAGACGGGTTGATCGGCGGAACGGCCCGCATCAACGGCGCGCTCGTCGGCGCTGAGCATGCGGATTGCGCGGTGCTGTCGTACGACTACACAGTCCTTGCGGGGACGCAGGGAGTCATGGGCCATCGCAAGAAGGACCGGCTGATGGACGTCATCGAGCGCAGGCGATTGCCGGTCGTGCTCTTCGCGGAAGGCGGTGGAGGGCGGCCCGGAGACACGGACCACGCGATGGTCGCCGGCCTCGACGTCATGGCGTTCGCGCTTTGGGCGCGACTCTCGGGGCTCGTCCCGCGCGTCGGCATCGCGTCCGGCCGGTGCTTCGCGGGCAACGCGCTCCTGCTCGGCTGCAGCGACCTCGTCATCGCGACACCCGAAGCCAGCATCGGGATGGGCGGTCCCGCGATGATCGAGGGCGGCGGTCTCGGCGTTGTCGACGCTGATGACGTGGGACCGTTCGACATGCAGGTGCGCAACGGTGTCGTCGATATCGCCGCGAGTGACGAGGCCGATGCGGTTCGTCTGGCTCGTCAGGCGATCGCGTTCTTCCAGGGATCGGTCGACACGTGGGAACCGCCGGATCAACTGCTGCTGCGCGACGTCGTCCCCGAGAACCGGCGGCGCGCATACGACGTCCACCGCGCCGTCGACCTGATCGCAGACGCCGGCTCGGTGCTCGAGCTGCGCGCGGGTTTCGCGCGCGGGATGGTCACGGCGCTCGCGCGCATCGGGGGGCATCCGGTGGGCATCGTCGCCAACAATCCGATGCACCTGGCCGGTGCGATCACGAGCGACTGCGCCGACAAAGCGGCGCGCTTTCTGCAGCTCTGCGAGGCCTTCTCGCTGCCTGTCCTGTTCCTCTGTGACACCCCGGGCATCATGGTCGGGCCCGACGCAGAGCGCACCGCGCTCGTGCGTCACGCGAGCCGGTTATTCCTCGCCGGCGCCGCGCTCACCGTTCCGTTCATGACCGTCGTGCTGCGCAAGGGCTACGGGCTCGGCGCGCAGGCGATGGCGGGTGGAAGCTTTCGCGCACCGCTGATGACCGTCGCGTGGCCGACCGGCGAGTTCGGCGGTATGGGCCTCGAGGGAGCCGTGAAGCTCGCCTACCGCAAGGAGCTGGACGCGATCGCCGACGGGAACGAACGCCAGGCGAAATACGAGGCAATGGTTGCGGATTCGTACGCGAGAGGAGCGGCGCTCAACACCGCCGCGTACTTCGAGATCGATGACGTGATCGACCCGGCGGAGACGCGCGCGCTGGTAGCAGCGGTGATCCTGCGTCCTGACGGCGCGACCAATGCAGCGTCGCGCGGAGAGCGGCGACGGCGATACGTGGACTCATGGTGAGAGCCTGCCTCCGGAGCACGAAGGCCATCACGCACAGCAGCGCGCCGAGCATCGCCAGCGCGCCGCCGAAGATGGTGGTGAGGCTCGCCGGTGCAGCGCCTGTGTTCGGGACCGGGGGCGGCGGCACCGGCGACACAAGCACCCGTGCTGACGAGGTGTCGTTGCTGGGATTGGGATCCGTCTGAGTCTCGGCTGATTTCGTGGCGGTGTTGACGATGGCGCCGAGCGCCTCCGTACGGACAGTGATGTGCAACGTCGCTGTCGCCCCGTCAGCCAGCGCGCCGATCGTCCAGAGGCCGCCGGCTGCGTCATATGTCCCGACGGTCGCAGCCGAACTGACATAGACGAGACCGTTCGGCAGAACGTCGGTGATCGCGACGCCTGTCGCGTCGTCGGGCCCGTTGTTGTGGACGGCGATGGTGTACGTCACATCGTCACCGATGATCTGCTTGGTGTTGCTGACGGTCTTGTTGACAGCGATGTCCGCGTACGTGCCGGGCGGCACGATATTCAACGTGCTCGTCAGCTGCTCGCTCGGGTAGTAGGTCCACAGGTCGAGGCCTTTGGCGTCGCCGAAGCTGCCCGTGCACGGTGCGTTGGTGTTGAGTCCCGGATCGGCGCCGAACGCGCGCTGCGTCCCCGAGGTGTTGAAGCCGGTGATTGGGTTGCTGAACGGGATCGCCGGCGGATTGAGGCCGCACAGCACCGTTCCCGGCGTGCCGACGGTGACGCCGGTGGTCGTCGTGTAGCCGCGATCATCGTAGAAGCCGCCGCTGCAGCCGCCCGTAAACGGCGGGCACACACCGCCCGGCGGGTTGAGCATCGTGATCGTGGGACCGCCCTGGGTGTCGTTCTCATCGTCGATGAACGGGAAGTGATACTCCCCCGCGTGCACGTCGATCTTGAACGGATACGGACCGCCTGCAGGGAAGAAGTTGCCGGCGTTGTCCTTTCCGTCCCAGGCGACGGTCTGCGTGCCTGCGGCCTTCAGGCCACTGAGGACTCGGTTGTTGGGATTCGTCGGGTCGAAGTCGACCCCGTCGAGGCTGATGACGATCTGATAGACGCCCGCGACGTTCGACGTGTACGTGAACGTTCCGCCGCTCCCCTGGAAGCTCGTGCTGCCGACGACGGTTCCGGCGAAATCGATGTTGCTCACCACGGACGCGATCGGCACGAGCGGAATGCCGAGCGCGGTCAACGCGGCATTCGATGGCGGCGTGAAGAAGATCGGGAACGATGGCGGCGCGAAGATCACGCCGCCATCGACGTTGGTGAGCTGACCCGGGCTCCCCAGGCTGTCGGCGACCGCGTCGTGATACAGCGGAGTCGTCCCGTTGGGATCGAGAAATCCGAGCTGGCTCCCGTACTCGACCCATCCGTCGGGATCCATGCCGCGCTGGTCGATCCGGTAGCGGAACCCATCGGTCGTGACGGCATACATCGTCGAGTCGACCGGCAGCCCGTTGTTACCGGTGAACAACGAGAGGACGTAGCTGAAGACGCGCCCGGTGCGTGTGGTCGACGGGTCCGTCAGCGAATCGCGGACGGTGACATCCCACGCTGCGATCGAGGATCCCTGCGCGGCGCTGAAATCGGTTGCCGCGGTGAGCGCCACGTCGGCGCCGACGCCACCGTCGGCGTTTGCGGCCCGGCCCGCGGGCCCGACGACGACAATGCTGTAAATGCCTGTCGACGGCGCGACGTACACGCACGGCGTGTAGCCGTTGGTGACACCGCCGCCAGGAACGGTGTCAGGGCCGGCCAGCTCCGCGGCGCGACGTGTGATCTCGCCCTGCGCCGCGATGCCGGACGACAGTCGCTGCGCGGCACAGGAGAACGATGCGGTGCCCGGAATCGTCTCCGTACCAGGAGTGCCCGTCACCAGTCCCGGATTCCAGATGAGGATGTCGGCTGTCCCCTGTCCCATCGCAGATGATCCGACGAGCAGAAATTCCCCTGCGGTCGCGTACGCGTGCAGCAGCGTCCGGCGGGTGATTGCACCCGCGCCGTAGGAATTGGTCCGCCACTCGGTGTTCGCGCGCGAGCCGCTCGCGCCACTCGGGTAGAGATTCTGCGATCCATCGGCGAGCACGTTGACCGCGGATGCGATCAGGATGCCGAGGCTCAGCAATACGGCCGCGATTCCGCGTCGTTGCACGTGCGAATGATCCCTCATCCGCAATCAGATATGGCGAATTTCCTTGATGAGCTCTTTGAAGAACGGCTGGCCCCACAGTCCGATCGAAAGCACGCCGCCGAAGAGCATCACAGCGTCGACGCTCGCCCGTCCTTGCTTGGTCCAGTACACGTCCGCGAGGTCGAGCCAGAGTGCGAACTCATCGAGCGTCAGCGCTGATGCGCCGCCATACAGCACGGAGTTGAATTTCGCGAGCGCGTCATCGCCCTCACCCGTTCGGTTCTGCTCCACGTGGATCAACCACAGGTATCCGCTCCCGAGGAGGCCGGCGATGCCGAAGACCAGGTGGTGGAGGTGCTTGCCGTTGGCGGACAGGTTGTGAAACGGGCCGACGCCGTCCTTGATCGCGTGGGTGATGCCGCGCGTTGCCGCAAACGTCGCGAAAAATGACACCGACGACAAAAACAGGCGCTCGCGCCGCGTGTCCTTGAACGCACGCCGGTAGACGGCGATCGTCTTGCGCGGCGTGATCGGCAACGGCACCGCGGTCTCCTACCTGACCGCTGCCTTCGGCCTCGCGAAATTGGCGGCGATCAGCGACAGGACAGCGAGGACCGTGAACACGATGGCGTGCTTCCAGTGGATTGCCGGATGTGCGCCGCCCGCGAGAAATGTCGTCTTGACCGTGAAGAAGAAGACGGCCGCGATGGCGAAGATCACCGCAAGGACGATCAGCGCGAGTGCGAGTGGTTGGCTCCCCTGCATAGCGAATCCCCCGGATGAATGTCGTACGTGCGTTCTGCGGAAATCTTCAGTGCAAGTACTCAGTGGATGAAGACGAGGCCTGCTGCCCCGAGAGCCGCACAGTAATACGCGAAGGGGTCGAGACGTCCCGATCGAAGGTAGCGAAGCAGGAAACGGGCGCTGGCGTACGCCACGACACCTGCCACGATGGCGGCTCCGATGGCGACCAGCGCGGTCGGCGAGTCGGTGCCCAGCGCGGGGAGCTCGAGCAGTCCGGCAGCGAGGATGATCGGCGTCGCGAGCAGGAAGGAGAACCTGGCCGCCTCCTCGTGGCGCAGGCCCGCGACCAGCCCCGCGGCCATGGTGATTCCCGAGCGGGAGATGCCCGGCAGCAGCGCACCCGCCTGGAAGATGCCAACGAACACCGTGGTGCGCAGGCTCAATCCCTCGATCCGTGCAAATTGGGGATCGCCGTCCTCGTGTGCCAGAACGGCGTGCGCTGGCTCGGTTGCCGCCCGCCGGCGCTCGTCCCGTCGTCTGAACATCTCCGCGGCGAAGAGGATGCCGCCGTTGACGATGAGGAAGAGTGAAGCGAGGCGCGGATTGCCGAAGAGCGTCTTGAGCGGGTCCTGCAGGAGCAGGCCGATGATCCCGGCCGGCACCGAACCCACGACCAGCATGATCGCCAGGCGCTGATCGGGATCGTCGATACGGCCGCGCACGGCGGCGCGGAAGAACCCGGCGACGATCCGCGCCCAGTCGCGCCGGTAGAGAAAGAGCAGGGCCCCGGCGGTCCCGAGGTGGAGGACCGTGAGCACCGGCACGAACGCGGGGTCTGTCTCGCGGAAATTCAGCCCGACCAGCGGCGGCACCACGACGGCGTGGCCGAGCGACGACACGGGAAAGAGTTCGGTGACGCCCTGGAGGGCGGCAAGAAACAGGATCAGACCTGCGCTCAGCATCGACAGAGCCTACCAAGCCACTCGCGCGTGCTTCGACGCGTGCTCTGATATGCCGATGACCGACACCACCCCGACCAACCGCCAGTGGCGCCTCGCGGCGCGACCCCATGGGCTCCCCGTTGCGTCCGACTGGGAATTCCGCTCAGAGGCGATTCCCAGCCCGGGCGAGGGCGAATTGCTGGTCCGAGTGCGCTTCATCTCGCTCGACCCCGCGATGCGAGGGTGGATGAACGAGGGACGCTCCTACATCCCGCCGGTCGGCATCGGTGAGGTGATGCGCGCGCTCGGCGCCGGAGAGGTGGTCGAGTCGCGGCATCCCGCCTTCTCCGCCGGCGATCACGTGACCGGCAGCTTCGGCGTCCAGGCGTATGCGCTGAGCGACGGATCCGGTGTGACCCGTGTCTCCACCGACCTTGCGCCGCTGACGACGTATCTCAGCGTGCTCGGGATGACGGGCATGACGGCATACTTCGGCCTGCTCGACATCGGCAAGCCCGTCGCCGGTGAGACGGTTGTCGTGTCCGGCGCTGCAGGCGCGGTGGGCATGGTGGTCGGACAGATCGCGAAGATCAAAGGCTGCCGGGTGGTCGGCATCGCCGGCGGGCCCGAGAAGTGCCGGTTCATCATCGACGAGCTCGGCTTCGATTCGGCAATCGATTACAAGAGCGAGGACGTCCGGATCGCGCTGCGCGAGCGGTGCCCCGACCGCATCAACGTGTACTTCGACAACGTCGGCGGTGACGTGCTCGACGCCGCACTGACGCGTCTGGCGCGCCACGCCCGCATCGTCATCTGCGGCTCGGTCTCGCAGTACAACAACGAGGGTCCGGCCCGCGGGCCGGCGAACTACATGGCGCTGCTCGTCGACCGGGCGCGCATGGAGGGGTTCCTCGTCTTCGACTTCGCCGCGCGCTACCCGGAGGCGGGAGCGGAGATGGCGGGATGGATTGCCGAGGGCCGGCTGCGGTCCCTCGAGGACGTCGTCACCGGGCTCGAGTCATTCCCGAACACGCTGTTGCGGCTCTTCCGCGGCGAGAACTTCGGGAAGCTGATCCTCGGTGTCGAGGATAGCGTTGGCTAGCATCCCCGGCTGCTACTCGTGTGATCACAACGCCCGAACTGATTCGCCGCCTCACGAGCGGATATACGACGATGGGCTCTGGCGTGTTGCGCATTCCTTCAACTCGGCGTGGCTTGGCTGGCTCGTCTTGGTGTTGCGTCGCCATGCTGGATCAGTCGGCGACTTGACTCCTGATGAAGCCGCCGTGTTCGGGTGGCTCGTCCCTGCCCTCTCGCGAGCGCTCGAGGTGGAGCTCAATGTCCCGAAAGCCTACGTGCTGTTTCTCGGTGAGCAAGAAGGCTTCGACCATCTTCACGTGCACGTCGTCGCCCGGCCTCCGGAACACGCGCGTGGTATCAAGGTTTTCGAGCTGATACAGCAACCGTCCGACCAGTGGGTCAGTGCAGCGGAAATGGATGCTCTGGCAGGACGGATCTCCCCGCGCCTCGTGGCGCCGGGGTCGTTTTAGGCGGCGGCTGGGGCGGGAGCGGGCGTACGGGGCGAGCCGCCGTGCAGCGTGCGGTAGATGTCGCTCGGCGAGACGATGCCGACGAGGCGGTCCGAGTCGTAGACCATCGCGCGGCCGTCCGATGCCGGCCCGAGCCGCTTGAGCAGGTCGGTGAGCTTCTCCTCGCGACGGGCGATCGGCACGCTCGCGGCGGGGATGGCGATGTCGATGGCGCGACGCACGCCGCGCTGCTGCGCCGGGAGCTTCTTGATCCCGCGCATCGTGACCAGCCCGTCCACCCGTCCGTCGATGCTGTGGGTCGGGAACGACGTGTCCTGGTGGCCGGCAACGTACTGGTTGACGAGCAGGTCGACGGTGATCCATGACGGCACCACGACGGGGTCCTTCGACATGACGTCGCCGACGAGCAGCCCCTCGAGAACCTGACGGGCCTGCTCGCTCTGCGCCTCGCCACGCGCGGTGTTGTCGAGGAACCAGCCGATCAACATCAGCCAGACGCCTCCGACCGGATCGTAGAAGAAGGCGTCCAGCAGGCCGATTCCGACCAGGACGATGGCGAAGACCCGGCCGACGCGTGCCGCGGCGACGGTGGCCGACATCCGGTTCCTGGTCCGCGTCCAGATGAACCCACGCAGGATCCGCCCGCCGTCGAGCGGGAACGCGGGGATCAGGTTGAAGAGGAGGAGCAGCAGGTTGACCGCCGCGACCCACTCGGCGACAACCACGACCAGCGGCGGGGCGCTCACCGTGACGAACAGCCAGGTGGCGGCGGTGAACACTGCCGTGATCACCAGCGTGATCGCCGGTCCGATCGCCGCGACGAGCATCTCCGTCTTGCCGGTCATCCAGTCGCCGCTCATCTGAGCGACTCCGCCGAAGAGCCAGAGGCGGATGCCTTCGACCGCGATGCCCCGGCGCCGAGCCAGGAGCGCATGACCGAGCTCGTGAGCGGTGAGCGAAGCCAGCAAAAGCAGCGCGACGATCGCGCCGACGATCCAGGCCATCCATACCGATGTGCCCGGAGCCTCGCCCGGGACAGCGGCGCCGGCGACGCCCCAGGCGAGCAGGGCGCCGATGACGAGCACGCTCCAGTCGGCCGTGATCTTGATCCTGGCAATCCGCCCGAGCGGGACGCCCTTGCTCGTACTGCGATTCATCGTGCTACTCGAATGATGGCGGCCACGCCTTTCATGCTCGTGAACGTACCCATGAAATCGTCAGATCAACTCCTACGCTACGGCGGATCGACGTTCACGTGCAGGCCGCGCATCGCCGGCGCGTTGCGCGCTGACGGCAAGAGCGCACCACGTCGCGGCGACCAGCAGCAGCGCCCAGGGGGTCGCGCGACCGGGAAGGCCGACCGTGTTCTGACCGAGGTCGGCCATCGTCGCGACCGAGAGGAGCGCCCATCCTGCAATAACGACGAGCGTGCCCGGTCCGGGCCAGACCGTCTCGGTTGGCCGGCCAGCCAACCATGCGAGCCCTCCGATCACGACGGGTGCGAGCATGGTCAGATCGTGGCCGAGCAGATGCGGCGAGGCGAACAGCGAGAGCGCGACGGCGGCACAGAGCGAGGGCTCGAAGAGATCGGCTCGGTGACGCGTGATCGCGCCGAGCCACACCGCCACTGAGGCTGCGGCGAGGCCGGCCGCGATCGAGAGGTAGTACACGCCGGGCGCCTGGCCCAGGAGCGATCCGAAGAGCCCGCTGCTGCCCTGCATCTCCGCCGTCGGCGAGTCGTGTGGGGCCGACACAGCCGAGACGAACGACCACAGTCCGTGCGGACCACCGGCGAGCAGTCCGATCAAGACCGTGACCGCCGCGCCGGCGATGGCCCCGGCAATCCCGCGCCAGTCCCGCCTCCCCAGCATGTACGCGGCGATCCCGATCACCAGCTGCGGTTTGGCGATCGCCGCTGTGAACCCCAGCGCAAAGCCCGCGAGTCCGGGTCTCCCCTTTCGCCAGGCAACGTAGGCGATCGCCAGACCCACGACGGAGACCCCGTCCCACTGCCCCTCGAGGAGGACCAGTCCTGTCCCGAAGCCCGCCAGTGCGATGAGCGCGATCGCCACGCGGGGAAGCCGGGACAGCGCCGAGGGCCAGGGTGCAGCTCGAGCCACCATCCAGAGTGAAAGCGCGACGAGCAGCAACTGGAGGATCGACCACCCCCGCCACGCGGCCCCGGCGCTCAGGAGGGTGAAGGGCAGTGCCACGACCGCGGCTCCGGGCGGGTTCTCGAACGGGATGTCGTCGTGTCCGGCGGGCGCGCCGCTCTGGATCAGCGCCTGCTGTTCAACCGCCGGATCGTAGATCTGCTCCGCGTGACCCGTCCGGATGAGCGTCGCGGCGACGTACGTGCCCGCGAAGTCGCTCGTCGGGGCCAGCGAGGAGGGCACGACGGCCCAGACCTGCGCGTAATGCGCGAGGACGATCGAAGCGACGGTGATGAAGGCGGCGGCGAACCACCGCGGGCGCGAAGGCACTGGCGCTGCCCACTCTATGGCCAGATTGCCCACGCCACCGTCAAGGTGGCGTCACAGGGCCCTCGCGAAGACCTCGAGATCGGAGTCGGAGAAGAGTGCGAACGTGATCTCTCGCAAGGACGTGGCGTCCGCGTTCAGCGCTGCATTCGCCGCATTTATCGCGATCGGCGCGGCCATGTCGATCGGGAAGCCATAGATTCCCGTGCTGATCGACGGCGCGGCGACCGTCTCGCAGGCGTGCTCGGCGGCGAGCACGAACGCGGACCGATACGCCGATGCCAGCAGCGCCGGCTCGTCATGGCGGCCGTCGCGCCAGCGCGGACCGACGGCGTGGATGACGAAGCGCGCCGTCAGATGTCCGGCGCCGGTGATGACCGCCGAGCCGGTGGGACATCCCTGGTACCGCTCACCCAGCTCGCGCATGAGGTCAGGGCCGGCTGCCCGGTGAATGGCGCCGTCGACCCCACCACCGCCTGCCAGATGGCTGTTTGCGGCGTTGACGATCGCATCGACCACCAGCGCGGTGATGTCGGCGCGCCTGAGGGCGATGCGCCCCAGCCCTGCGACGCGAACGAGCCGGTCAGGCTCCATCGGCGCGGGCCAGCGCCAGGCACACGTTGTGGCCGCCGAACCCATACGAGGTGCTGAGCGCGAAATCGATGCGCGCGTCGCGACCCTGGTTGGGGACGTAGTCCAGGTCGCACTCCGGGTCGGGCTCGTCCAGATTGATGGTCGGCGGCACGAACTGGTCACGAATGGCAAGAACTGTGATGACCGCCTCCACCGCACCCGCGGCGCCGAGGAGATGCCCGTGCATCGACTTCGTCGACGACATCGGTATCGTCCCGGCGAGCTCGCCGAGCGCGGCCTTGACCGCCTTGGTCTCGGCGGCGTCGTTCATCTGCGTCGATGTGCCGTGAGCGTTGATGTAGTCGACCTCATCCGGCCCGCGACCCGCGCGCTTGAGCGAGCGCAGGATGCAGCGCCGTGCTCCGTCGCCCTGCTCGTCCGGCTGCGTGATGTGGTACGCGTCCGCAGTGGCGCCGTAGCCGGCCACCTCGCCGTAGATGTGCGCGCCACGCGCGACAGCGTGACCCCAATCCTCGAGCACGAACATGCCCGCACCCTCGCCCATCACGAAGCCGTCGCGATCCTTGTCGAACGGCCGCGACGCGCGCTCGGGTTCGTCGTTGCGCGTCGACAACGCCTGCATGGCGTCGAAGGCCGCGATGCTGATGTTGGTGATCGATGCCTCGGTGCCGCCGGTGATGATCGCCGTGGCCTCGCCGCGACGGATCCACTCGGCCGCCTCGCCGATGGCGTGCCCCGATGACGCGCACGCGCTGACGATGGCGTAGTTCACTCCCTTTGCCCCGCACTCGATTGCGATCGCGCCTGCAGGCATGTCGATGATCATCGACGGCACGGTGAACGGCGAGACGCGACGCGGTCCCTGGTTGTACAGCGCGAGGACGTTGCGCTCGATGACCTCGATGCCACCGACACCGGATGCGACGAGCACGCCGACGTCCTCGGCCATGGAACGGATGTCGAGGCCGGAGTCCTCGATCGCCTGACGTGCGGCAAAGACGCCGAGTTGCGTGCAGCGGCTCATCCGACGGGCTTCCTTCTTGCCGATGACCGCCTCGGGATCGAACCCCTTGACCTGTCCCGCAATCTGCGTCGTCAGATGCGACGCATCGAATGCCGTGATCGGCCCAATGCCGCCTTCACCCCTGCGGCACGACTGCCACGTGGACTCGGCGTCGAGGCCGAGCGGTGTCACCGCACCGATGCCGGTGATCGCGACTCGAGGACTCCCGCCGTTCCCATTCCCGTTGCTGCCGCTCATGCCTTCTCCTCCGGCGGTGGCATCAGCTGCGCGCCCTGTGAGTGATAGCCGCCGTCGACATGGATCATCTCGCCGGTGATCGCCCGCGCGAGGTCGCTGAGCAGAAACGCCGTGACATCCGCGACGGGACCGCTGTCGGCGCTGTCCCATCCGAGCGGCGCCTGCTTGCCCCACGAGGATTTCAAGACCTCGAATCCGGGGATCGACCGCGCGGCGATCGTCTCGAGCGGACCGGCGGAGATGGTGTTGACGCGAATCTTTCGCGGCCCGAGCTCGCGCGCCAGATAGCGCGCGATCGACTCGAGTGCGGCCTTGGCCGGGCCCATCCAGTCGTACAGCGGCCACGCGATGCGGGCGTCGAACGTGAGCGCGACGAGCGAGCCACCTGTTTCCGGCATCAATGGCGTCAACGCGGCGGCAAGCGTGCGCAGCGAGTAGCTGCTGACGTGGAAGGCCGTTGCCACCGAGCTCCACGGAGCATCGAGGAACCCGCCGCCGAGGCAGTCTTCGGGAGCGAAGCCGATGGCGTGGACCACCCCGTCGAGGCCGCCGAGGCGGGCACGAACATGGTCGGCAACCGCCTGCGCCTGGGCGACGTCGGTGACATCCAGCTCGAGGACCTCGGGCACCGGATCGAGGCGATTGGCGGTGCGCTTCGTCAGGCTCATCGCGCGCCCGAAGGAGGTCAGCACCACCTCGGCGCCGGCGGCTTGGCAGGCGGCGGCGATGGCAAACGCGATGCTCTTCGGGGTGAGCACCCCGGTGACGAGGATGCGTTTCCCGCGCAGCAGGCTGGCGGTCGGACGGGTCTCTGGGCTACTCACAAGCGACGTACCTTAACGATCCTGGACGACATTGGTGTGGTGACGGCATAAGTGTCGGACGGGGCGGCGCAGTTACGCGGCGATGATCTCGAGCATGGCCGCGTGCCAGGCCGGTGTGCCGGCGAGGATGTCGCCGCTGACGAAGACCGCGTCGGCGTCGCCCGCCCAGTCGGTCACCACGCCGCCGGCTTCGCGGACGAGCAGGGCACCCGCAGCGATGTCCCAGATCCCCAGACCGAGCTCGAAGAACCCGTCGAAGACGCCGGCGCCGACATACGCGAGATCAAGGCTGGCTGCCCCCGCGCGGCGCAGGTCCTCGAAACGGGTGAGCGCCTGCTCGAAAACGCCGAAGTACCGCGGCAGACGCTCCTTGCGACGGAACGGGAATCCCGTCGCGACGATGCCGGCTCCGGGGTGGCTCGACACGGCGAGACTCCGCCCACGGTTGTCCACTGCTCCTTGTCCCTCCGCGGCGCTCCAGGAGGCGCCCAGCAGCGGCGCGTTCACCGCTCCGACGACGGGTCGCCCGGCCTCGACGAGCGCAATACTGACCCCCACCACCGGGAAGCCCCGCAGGAAGTTGGTGGTCCCGTCGATCGGGTCAACGACCCACATCCGCTCGGCGCTGACCCCGCCGGCCTCCTCCGCAAGGATGGAGATGTCAGGCGCACCCGATCGGAGCACCTGGATCGCGGCCTGCTCGGCAGCGCGATCGACTTCGGTGACGTAGTCCCCGGGGCTCTTGACCTCGGTGGTCAGCGGGCCCGAGCCGGCGTGAGCGCGAACGACGTGGGCAGCCGCTGCCGCCGCCGCGGTGACGGCAAGCTCACGCAGGGTTTCGCGCTGCTGCACGCGATGAGGGTACCCGCCGCGGCCGAGGTGTCTTCTTTCGTGGAACCGAGCGGGCGAGCGGCGCCGTGCGCATGAACTGCGCCGGGTCGAGGCCGCCACGGGCGAGCAACGTCTCCATCGCCTCGACGTCGCACGGGCGAGCGAGATGGAATCCCTGCGCCATGCCGCAGCCCAGCGCGTTGAGGCGCTCGACCTGGAGGGGCGTCTCGACGCCTTCGGCCACGAGCGCAAGGCGCAGCGCCTCGCCATGCCGGACGACGGTCGCCGCGAGCTCACCGCTCGAGGTGGGATCTCCAAGCTCCGCGACCAGCGGACGCGCGATCTTGAGGATGTCGATGGGAAGGCGGCGCAGGTACGCGAGCGACGTGTAGCCGGTGCCGACGTTATCGATGGCGACATGCACGCCGGCACGCTGCAGCGCATCGAAAGCGGCGATGGTGCCGTGCAGGTCCTGGAGCACGACGTTTTCGGTCACCTCGAGGATCAGGCAGGCCGGATCCACCTGCACCTCCTCGAGGCACTTGCTGACCCGCTGGACAAGCTCGCGCTTGCCGAGCGCGCCGGCCGAGACGTTGACCGAGATCGCCAGCTCCGGCGTCGCGGGATAGGCGTTCTGCCACCGGCGAAGTTGCTGGCACGCTCTGCGCAGCACGAACTCCTCGATCTTCTCGGCGAGGCCGCACTCGATCGCGACGGACAGGAAATCGATCGGGGCGAGCAGCCCGCGGACCGGGTGCTGCCAGCGCACCAGTGCCTCAGCGCCGAGGATCCGGCCGGTCTTGAGCTCGACGATCGGCTGGTAGTGCACGACGAACTCGCCGGTGTCGAGCGCCGTCTGCAACTCCTGCGGCAGCACCGAGTCCACAGGGCCGGCCGCGATGCCACCGTGGACGCGGAAGCCGGTCGCGCCCGCATCCCGGGCCTCGCCGGCAGCGTCAGTGGCGTTGCGCAGCAGGAGTGCCGCCGGGATGTCCGCGCTGTTTGCCGACGCGAGCCCGACCGACGCGACCACTGATACGTGACCGCCGTCGACGTCGACGGGGAGGGCGAGCGTTTCGACGACGCGCTGCGCGATCAGCTCCGCCTCGCGGGGGTGGAGGACCTCGGGCAGGAGCAACGCGAACTCGTCGCCTCCGAGCCGCGCGGCGGTATCGGTGCGCCGCAGGCATTCGCGCAGGCGACGGCCGACCTCGATGAGCACGGCATCGCCGGCGGTGTGCCCGAGCTTGGCATTGATCCTGCGGAAATCCGCGAGTTCGACGTAGATGACGCTGACGACGTGGCGTTCCGGGTCGCGCTCGAGGAGTGCGCGCTCCATGCGGTCGATGAACAGCGCGGGATTGGCGAGGTGGGTGAGCGGGTCGTGGAACGCTCGGTCGGCGAGCTCGTTCTGCAGCGCCGTGAGGCGCGCCAGCGCGTCGTGCAGGCGGCTCCGTTCCAGCGTCAGTGCAGCGAGGTTGGCCAGGTCCTGGAGGGTCTGGTCGTCTGCGCGGGCCGTCGGGCGGTCGAGCCGGCTGATGCCGAGCGCGAGATAGCCGATGGCTCGGCCGTCGACGCGCAGCGAGACCGCCAGGCCACCGGTGATGTTGAGACGCGTGGTCAGCCGTGCGACCCAGGGATCAGCGGCCGCGGAAGCTAGGTGAACGACCCCGAAGATGGGCGGGGCCAGTGCAGCGGTCCCGTCGTCCTCGAGGTCGACGGGGCGCATCACGTCCACCGGCTCCGAGCCGCGCAGGGTCGTCCTGAAGGCCGCTGGATTGCCGGCCTCCGGGATGAGCGTGAGTTCGGCGCATTCGGCGTTGAACTTCGCGGCCGCACGGCGGAGCAGGTCGACGGACGCGCCGTCGAGGTCACGCGCCTCGAGCAGCGCGACTCCAGCGCCGTGCACGAAGCCGAGGCTTGTCCCATCGCGGCGGACGGCTGCCCACGCGACACCGGCGACGCCGACGGCGATGACCGCGATCACGAGCAGGACGAGCAAGGCGGTTCCCATTACCGGCTCAGCCGCAGCGGAACGACGTTGTCAGCAGACACGGGCTCGGCTCTCAGCCTCATCCGGTCGACGCCACCGTGACGGAGGAGCTGCTCGATCTCGCCTTCCGGGAGCGGGTGACAGAGGTGAAATCCCTGACCCGAGAGGCAGCCGAGCTGCAGCAGCCGCGTCACCTGCGACGCCGCCTCGATGCCTTCCGCGACGACCTGCACCTGCAGCGCTTCGGCGAGGCTGACGATGGCTCGGGTGAAATCCTCGTCGGCGCCGCTGCCGAGGTCGTCGACGAAGGGCTTGGCGATCTTCAGGATGTCGACCGGCAGCCGGCGCAGATAGCTCAAAGACGAGTACCCGGTGCCGAAATCGTCGATCGCGATGCGAATGCCTTTACGACGCAGCGCCTCGAGCTTCGCCGAGACGAGCTCGGTGTCCTCGAGCAGCATCGACTCCGTGAGCTCGAGGATGAGCGTCTCGGGGGGCAGCCCGACCTCACTGACGGTGCGCAGCACGTCCTGGACGAATGTCGTGCTGTTGAGCTGAATCACCGACACGTTCACGCACACCGACAGTGGCGGCTCCTGCGGGCACTCCTGCTGCAGCCGGAGCGCTGTCGTACAGGCCGTGCGTAGCACGAAAGCGCCGAGCGGCAGGATGAGACGGCTCTCCTCCGCGACGTGGATGAACTCGCCGGGGGCAACGATCCCGCGCGTGGGATGGCGCCAGCGGACCAGTGCCTCCACTGCCGAGATCTCGCCGGTGATGAGGTTGACGACCGGCTGGTAGTGGAGGATGAACTGCTCCTCCTCCATCGCACGCTCGAGCTCGCCGCGCAGCTGGCGCCGGTGCACGACGTCACTCTCCATGCCCGGCGCGAAGAGCACGTAGCGGTCGCGTCCTGAACCCTTTGCGGCATACATCGCAACATCGGCATGACGCATGAGGCTTGTCGCGTTGTCGACAACATTGTCCGCAACGGCGATGCCCAGCGAGGCGCGCACGCTGATGGTGTTGCCGATCACGACGAACGGACGGCGCAATGTCTCCAGCACGCGGCGAGCCACGTGCTCCGCTTCGACGACGCTGTCGACCCCTTCGATCAGGACGGCGAACTCGTCGCCACCGAGGCGCGCGGCGGTGTCCGGGCGGCGCAGGCACGAGCGAATCCGCGCCGCAACCTCGACGAGCAGGGCATCGCCCGCGGCGTGGCCGAGCGTGTCGTTGACGCCTTTGAAGTCGTCGATGTCGAGGAAGATGACGGCAACGGTCGAGCTGCCCGCCGCGCTGCGCGTCAGCGCCAGGTCGATGTGCTGTCCGAACAGCGTCCGGTTCGCGAGGTCGGTGAGCGAGTCGTGGTATGCCTGATGCGTGAGTTGTTCCTGCAGCTCGGTCAGCCGCGCGATCGAACGCTCCATACGGCTGTTCTCGAGGATCACCGTCGTGCGCGTCGCGAGCGTGCGGAACAGCTTGAGATCGCGCTGGTCGTAGTCGCGTGCGTCGAGGTGTCCGCCGACCATGAGGCTGCCGATCATTCGCGACTCACCGCGGAGCAACGCGACCATCGCCTCGCGAACGCCCCTGCGTTCGAGCATCTGCGCGCTCGGATCATCGGCCGCTCCGACGCGAACGATGACGCCGGCGGTCTCGGCCTCGAGCACATCGTCGAGCTCACCAAGTCCGAGCGGCACCATGACCTCGTCCGGGAATCCCTTGCGCACCGTGGTGCGAAACGCCTTTTCATTGGGTTGCGAGGGGAACACGGTGAGCTGCGCGATCTCTGCGTGAAAGATCGCCCGGGCGCGGTTGAGCAACAGCACGATCGACGGCTCCAGCTCGCGTCCGGCCAGGGCATCGACGGCTCCGATCAGGAACTCCGCGGCCTCGTGGTCGTAGCGCTCGCGGACCCACGCCCGGTGCGTCATGAGGACCGCGATGGTGACCACCGTCAGGGGAACGAGCGCCGCACGGTCGACCGGTATGAGCCGTACGGCGATGAGCCCGATGCACATCGACGTCCCCGCGGCGACATATGCCGATCCCAGGTGGTAGCCGACAGCGATCCACGAGTGACGATCGCGCGGGCGGAGCAGGATCGCCTCGGAGATGCCGCGGCGCATGACGGTGATGATCGTCGCGGCGATGGCGGCGAGCGCGCTGTGCCAGACCGGAAGGCTCGGGCTCCCGGCGATCAGCCGGAACATCCAGATGCCGATCGAGGCGAAGACCACGAATTTGACGAGATCGAACGCCGTCTGCCAGAGGGCGAATGGTCTCCGCATCGCGGACGACAGGCCCGTGCCGACGACGTAGCCCAGGAGGAGATCCGAGGGAGTGGCGTGGAAGAGCCCGACCACAAACGGTGCGGCCGCCATGGTGATCGCCTGCGTGCCGCGCCGCGGACTGTCCATGGCGGCGAGGCGGGCGGCGATGAAGAATGCCCCGGCGTACGCCCACCACGGAAGGGTCGGCGTCTCGTACGCCGGGAGTCCCGCGTCGTAGCCGATCCACAGTGCTGTCCCGATGGCCACCAGGAGGGCGCCAAAAATCCACAGTCGCGGATCGACACGCGTCCGCCGGCTGAAACCAGCCCGTAGGCGATGCACCAGTGGCGTCATCGCGTCGTTGAAATCTCCGCCTTGCGCTGCACCGTCGCGATCGTATGGCGAGTTGATCCAATGCAATCGCCAGCTTCGGTGACGGCTTCGTTACTGTTTGTTCAAATTGGGTGCGCCCATCGCTGTCGGCACCTGCAACTGGGCCGATCACACCGACTTCTATCCTCCGGAGCTGGAGCGCGGGCGACGGCAACGGGAGAAGCTGTCCTTCTACGCGCAGTACTTCCCGATCGTCGAGATCGACACGACGTTCTACGGCATCCCGCGTCCCCCAGTTGTGGAGGCCTGGGTCGAGCGAACCCCGCAGCAGTTCCGCTTCAACATCAAGGCATACCGCAGCCTCACCGGGCACGAACGCGAGGAGGGGCGGCCCCGGCAGCCGACGCCCGACGAGGAGCGCGACTTCATGGCCGCGCTGGCGCCGCTCCGTGCCAGCGGCAAGCTCGTCGCCGTCCACTACCAGTTCCCGCCCTGGTTCACGAACCGTCCCGAAGCCCGTGAATGGTTGCTGGCTGCGCGCGACCGCCATCCGGACGACCTGCTCGCCATCGAGTTCCGGCATCGATCCTGGTTTGACGGCGACGCCTGGCCGGCGACAGAAGACCTGCTGCGCGAGCTGGACTTCGTCTACGTGGGGGTTGACGCCCCGCAGATCGGGAGCGCAACGGCGCCGCCACTCCTTGCCATCACGTCGCGCCGCCTCTGCATCGCGCGGTTCCACGGGCGCAATCGCCAGACGTGGTATTCCGGCGGCCCGACGAGCGGAGACCGCTTCAACTACCTGTACACCCCGGCCGAGCTTGCGGAGTGGATCCCGGCCATCCGCGCCGCCAGCGACGACGGAGTCCCCGTTCACGTCCTCCTGAACAACAACAAGAGCAACTACGCAGTCGTCAACGCATTCGACTTCGGGGCGATGCTCGGGGTCGGACTGCCGCGCCCGCCGCAGCCCGTGATCGAGACGCTCCGCGAGCGGGACGGGACCGTTCCCGAGTGGGTGGAGACCTCGACGCCGATCCCGACTCCGCCCGCGCCGATCACCGGGGGAGGGGAAAAGAACGACGGCGGGAGCCAGCTCAGCCTCTCGCTTTGAGGCACCCGTTTGGGGGACAATGGTCCGGGCGAACCGGCTCTGCCGGGCGGATTTGTATTGGAGGTGTTCACGATGGCTATGGCGTCCTCTCGACGCAACGACCGTGGACGCCGGCCGGCCGCAAGCGGTGTGGTCATGCGCAATGAAGGCGGTACCCACGAGGTTGAGGTCTCTCGAGCCCTCAATCAATGGGCGGTCACGGTGACCTCGATCGCCGACAACCGGATGATCACGCAGGACTTCTTCTCGCGGCGGTGGGAGGCGGTTGCGCGCGCCGAGGATTTCGTTCGCCTGCTGAACCGGAGCGAGCCGCCGCCCGGCTGGTAGCCGGCTGTCTCAGCTCGTCTCGAGGTCCAGCAACCAGCGCTTGCGCGGGAGCCCGCCGCCGTACCCTCCGATGTTGCCGCCCGTGCGGACCACGCGGTGGCACGGCACGACGACGGGAATCGGGTTCGAGCCGAGCGCGTTGCCAACGGCTCGCGCCGCTCGCGGCGAGCCGATCTCGTGCGCGACATCGCCGTAGCTGGCGACCGATCCGTACGGGATGCGGGCGGTCCGGCGAAGCACGCGCTGCGCGAAGGGTCCCACCAGCGACCAGTCGAGGTCGAGGTCGAAGTCCTGGAGGCGACCGCTGAAGTAGCTGTCGAGCTCGCGGCGCACCGGATCGAGGCGGCGTGGCGCTTCGAGGATCCGCGGCGAGAGGTTGGTGGCAACCTCGCCGAAGACCTCGTCACGGTTCTCGCTCTCGAACGCGACGCGGACAAGACCGCGTCGAGTGGCCATGAGCAAGAGCGTGCCGATCGGGCTGTCCATGGTCGTGACTGCCACGTCGATGAGCCCGCTCGCTTCCGCGCGGTCGACGAATCGGGATGCCAGCGCCTGGTTGACAGTCGCTTCATTGGCGGTCATGTGCGATCCCTCCTGAGCTTCTTGAGGCCCTCGTGGACGCTCTGGCGCGCCGAGTCCTGCGTGGTGGACATCGCCTCCGCGATCTCCGGATAGCTGCGATCGCCGGCGAATCGAAGCACCACCGCGCGGCGCTGCTTCACCGGCAGGCTTCGCACGTCGTCCCAGAGCCCTTCGTCGATGTCTGATTCGGCAGTGGGCGCTGCCCCCGGGTCGGGGTCGGCGATCGGGGTGGGCCTCCGGGCCATCGCGCGCCTGGCGTCGATCACCTTGCGGCGAGCAATCGTGAACAGCCAGCCACGCAGGTTGGTGGCGTCGACGAGCCGGGGGTAGGCGCGAAGCGCGCTGAGCATCGTCTCCTGGAAGCAGTCCTCCGCCTCTGAAGGCCCGATCGCTCCGAGGAGGAAGGAGAGGACGGCGCCGGAGTGGTCGTCAAAGACGCGCTGGAACGGGGGGAGTTGGGTCGGTCTCACCGTGCTCACTGCATATCAAACGCGCGAGCCGGCCTGTGTGTGAGCCAGGTGCCGGGCTCAGACCGGCGGCTCGTCCTTCGGGGCGCCGTCGACCGCGAGCTCGGGGGGGATCTCGTTCGGGAACGCGACCGCGACCTCGAAGGACTCGCCGGACCGCCAGATGGTGAGCATCATGGTGTCGCCCGGCTGACGGAGCGCAACGGCTCGCCGGAACTGGTCGGCGCCGCCGTTGACCGTGTACGGACCGATCCCGGTGATCACGTCGCCCGGGTGGATTGTCGCGGCCTCGGCCGGCGAGCCCGGCCTGACCTGCCCGACCTCGACGCCGTACGTGGAGGGCAGGCCTTTCTCGATCGCAATCTCGGCGGTGACGGTTCGCACCGACGCTCCAAAGGCGACGTGCTGCTCCTCGGACTCCGGGCGCGGCAGGAAGCGCGCCAGCTGCACGGGATCGTGGCCGACGAGCAGACGATCGCCCACCTGGACCACCGGCACGACCACCTTTCCGAGACGCCCGAAGAGGATGGCGGTTGCCGACGGGTCGCTGAGCACGTCGCGCTTGGTGTACGCGATGCCGCGCTGGTCGAGGTAGCGAAGCGTCGCCTCCGACGCCGGATCGCCGGGGCGGAAGAAGACGGTGACTGCATCGCTCATGCGGTTCAGCCCTCCGGTGCGTCACCGGCGGTGGCCGGTGCCACGTACGGCTGCGATTCGCCGGGAGGTGCTGCCTGTCCGTCGGGACCGTTCGGCAAGCCTTCCGCGGTGGGCGATCCGGCGCCCATACCGCGACCGCGTCCGCGGCGGCGACGGCGACGGCGTTTGCGTTGTGTTCCATCCTGCGGCTGCCCCTCGCCCGAGGTCGGCGCGATCACCGCCGGCGTGCTGCCATCGGTGGTTGCGACAGCCGGCTGCGCTGCGCCTCTGCGTCCGCGACGGCGACGACGACGGCGCTTCGCCGCGCGCTCCGGATCGGTGCCATCGCCTGACTCGACGGTCGCGCCGCCTTCCTGTTGCTGACGGGGTTGACCACGGTTCGGCTTGGGCTGCGAGACGAGCTCGAGCGCGCTCAGCCAGCCACCCGTCGACCGCGACGCCTCGACAAGGGCGCCGTACATCGACTCATCGCCGCTGCGCAGCGTTGCGCTGTCACCGATGCATGCGACCAATCGCTTGGCACGGGAGATCGCGACGTTCAGGCGGTTCGGGACGCGCAGGAAACCGATGCGGCCGCGTTCGTTGGAGCGAACGAGCGAGATGACGACGATGTCCTCCTCGCGCCCTTCGAAGGAGTCGACGGTGTCGATCTTCACCGTGCGCTTGAACTTGCGCCGGCCGAGTGCCTGACGGAGGCGCTCGACCTGCTCCGCGTACATCGCGATGACGGCCATGCTCAGCTCTCGCGGGGCGCGCTCATCGAGCAGGCGCACGACCTGCGCAGCCACGCGGACCTCTGCCTCGTTGCGCAACGCACCACCGGGTCCGCGACGCTCGCGGCCACCCCGCATTCCCTCGGTGTCGACGAAGTGCAGCGCCACCGGGAACGGCTTACGCGTGATGTAGTCGTACGCCTCCACCTCGGGTGCGTTCTCGAGCTGGTTGTCGTACGACGCCGCCGAGACGTACGCCGCGATGTCCGGATGCATGCGGTGCTGGATGGTGAGGAGGCATTGCGCGTCCGCCGGCAACCCGCCGTCCCAGCACTGCTCGAAGAGGCTGCGGTTGACGAGGTCCTCGAGGGCCGGGTCGATCTCGACGATGCCGTAGAGCGCGTCGTCTTCAACCGGCGGGAGTTGCTTGTGGTCGCCGACGAGCGCAAGGCTGCGTCCGAGCCGCAGCGCAGGCAGCGCCTCGTCGGCGCGCGCCTTGTTCGCCTCGTCGAGGATGACGATGTCGAAGTTCATGTCCGTGATGCCCGACGTGGCGGCGGTCGCGCACGTGGCGAAGTAGCAGTTGGCCTCGAGCAGGCGCGGGTCGTCCTCGTCGTCGCACCGGAACTTGTCGACTGCCGGATGCACACGCTCGGCGCGCGCAACGCGGACCGCGCGCATCCCGGGCGTTCCGGCGAGGCGTTCGAGCGCGTTGTCGACCGCGAGGTTGCTGTGCGACGTCACGAGGATGCGCTCGTCGGGATTGGCCGCGAGCCGGCGCTTGACGGCCTCGACGATGACGGTCGTCTTGCCGGTGCCGGGCGGTCCCTGGATGAACACGGCCTGGCCGGCGCTCAGCCTGCTGAGCAGACCGACCGCGCGGTTCTGTGGTTTGTTCGGACGCATGCCGCTCGTCAGCCAGGACGACTCGGCGTCCGATTCGTCCTTGGGCGCGATGATCGTTTCCGGGCTGACGAGCAGTTGCGCGAGAAGGCCTACACCGAAGTCCTTGGTGGCGATCGCGGCGAGCACGGAGCGCTTCGCCTGGTACAGCGCCTTGTTGAAGGACGGGGCGATGTAGCCCTCGCTGCCCGAATGCTCGAAGGTCCGCGTCACGATCTCGACGACGTGACGCTGGTGGTCGATGCGGGCGACACGGCCGACGAAATTGGTCTCGTCGTCGGGCTCGATGAGGACCGCAGCATCGGGTGTCAGGTTGATCGGCTCCCCGATCGGGATCTGGAACTCGACCTTGCCGACCTCGGGTGATTTGCGATCGGCATCGGTGAACTCGCGGCCGCAGGACGGGCAGCGCTCATGGCTTTCGGGACGCCAGAGGGCGCGGCACGACTTGCACCGCCAGTACTCGCGAGCGCCGTTGAAGCGGGTTCGCTGCGACTGCGCGCGTTGCTTCTCCGCGCGCTCGAGGCTGTCGACGAGCTTGAGCGTGGCGTAGAGCTGTTCGGAACGGGCGGCGTGCTGAGTCGAGACGCGCCAGTCAAGGAGCCGGAACGTGTCGCTGACGACGCCGTTCGCCTCGGTGACCACCGGTTCGCGTGTGGTGATGGTCAGGAGCTTTGCGCCCTCAGGCTGGCCTCCCGTCGGCCGGATGGAGATGACACGCAGACCGAGATGCTCGCGGGTACCGTCCGGTCCCGGCTGGGCGACGCATTGCAGCACCAGGTCGGGAAGGTCGAGGCGCAATTGCGGCGGATCCTCGTCACCGAACGAGACCGAGACGTGTCCGACTTCACCGATGCGCTCGGCAAAGACAGTGCGCGGGTCGGCACCGGGCTGCGAACCATGGGCCCATGCTTCCAGGACAACCATGGCATCGCTGCCGTCGGGCACGATCAGGTGCAGACGATCGAGCGCGAGGTCTGGGGCTATCAGCGGACTGTCAACCTCGGACGCGGCGGTGGCCCTGTCCACCGGCGCAAATGAATGGACTTCGGGACGGCTTCGGGCGGTGCTTTTTGCACGCGGGGCGACGATTCGATCGACGTCAACCGCGGGGACGCCCGAGGGCTCCCGTCTGCAAATGACTATACCCGATCCGAGCAACGGTGCAACGTCAACGCTGTGAAGGGTTGTCTCCACTACGATCAGCACATGGCCGACAACCCAACCCCCGGCGTCGATCTCAGCGGGATCCATCACGAGCTCGACAAGCTCAAATCGCAGCTCTGCCGCTGCCAGCACCAGGGCACGTGCATGGCGTGCAAGGGTTTCGAGGTGATCCGCCAGCAGGTGCAGGTCGTCGTTGCGGCGGCTTCCCAGCCGGTGCTCATGCAGGTCGCACAGGAAGTGCAGATGGAGCAGCTGATGTCGCAGCTCGGCGGTCTCCAGGAGAAGCTCTCCGAGGACCCGCAGCTCCAGGACATGATGGCCCGGATGTTCGAGCGCGTTCAGGACGACCTGGGCGGGCCGGAGCAGTTCCAGCAGATGCTCGGCAGCCTGTTCGGTGGCATGCCGGGCATGGAGGGCCTCAACCCCGACACCAACGTGCCGCCGGATGACCGTCCCTCCCCACCGAAGGACATCAAGCCGCGCGACGAGACGCCGTTCGACGATCGCGACACGCCACCGGACGACCGGCCCGCTCCTTCGAAGGACTAGGAGAGCGTGCCCGCCGCCCGCCTCCGCCGCTCAGTTCTCGCCGTTCCTGGCAGCAACCCGCGGATGATGGAGAAGGCGGCGGCGAGTGCCGCTGACGAGGTCTTCCTCGACCTCGAGGACGCGTGCGCGCCACTTGAGAAACCGGGGGCTCGCGGCAAGATCGTCGAGGCGCTGCGCACCCACGACTGGCACGGCAAGACCCGCGTCGTGCGCATCAACCAGGTGACCAGCGAGTTCGCGTTCGACGACCTGCGCGAGGTGATCACGGGAGCCGGCGACGCCCTCGACTGCATCATGGTCCCCAAGGTTCGCAACGCCGGCGACGTCGCCTTCGTCGACCGCGCGCTGCTCCAGCTCGAGCAGTCCCTGGGCTTCCCTGCCGGCCGCATCGGCATCGAGGCGCAGATCGAGGATGCGGAAGGCCTCATGCACGCCGACGAGATCGCGTTCGCGAGTGCGCGCCTGGAGACGCTGACGTTCGGGCCGGCGGACTTCTCGGCGTCGATGCAGCTGCCGTCGCTGACGGTGCGAAACAACGACACGTACCCCGGCGACATCTTCCACTACGTGCTCTTCAAGCTCGCCGTCGCTGCGCGCGCCGCGGGCATCCAGGTGATCGACGGCCCGTACCTCGCCATCCACGACGTCGAGGGGTATCGCGCGTCCGCGGCACGAGCGGCGGCGCTCGGGTACGACGGGAAATGGGCGCTGCATCCGTCGCAGATCGAGCCGGCAAACGAGGCGTTCACGCCCGCCCAGGCCGATTTCGACAAGGCGTCGCAGATCCTCGAGGCGTACCGGCGTGCGACCGAGGTGGACCGCAAGGGAGCGGTGATGCTCGGCGACGAGATGATCGATGAGGCGTCGCGAAAGATCGCGATGGGGTTCTACGCGCGCGGCGTGGCAGCCGGCCTGACGCCCTCTGCCTAGCCTTTCAGCTCCAGGGGGTCGCGGCCGGAGCTCGCCAGCGCGACGAGACGATCCGTCGAGATCTCGACCGCGCGGGGATCGATGTCCGCGCCGATGAAGTCGCACCCGAAGCGCACTGCCGCGACGGCCGACGAGCCACTGCCGCAGAAGGGGTCGCACACGGTGAACCCCGGCTCGGCGCTCGCCTCGAGCATCATCTCGAAGAGTCGCACCGGTTTCTGCGTCGGATACGCGGCGCGATGAATGCGCGGTACCGCCCACACATCCGGCATGTCGCGGCGCGAGACCTTGCGCCGCCCCTTGCTCGCGAAGACGATCTGCTCGTGGCGGCGGCGGAAGTAGTGGCCCATTCCCAGATGCATCTTGTCCCACACGATCACGCCTTTCACATCGAAGCATTCGCGTACGAGCGCGCCGAGCGAGAGCATCGAGAAGCTGTCGAACATGATGTAGACGTGCCGATCGTGACGGAGCACGCGCGCGCATTCCGCAAGGAACACCCGATACGTGTCCGGGTCGTCGGAGAACTCGTGGAACCAGCGCTCGTTGTCCGCCTTCCCGTAGTTGCCGACGATGCGGCCGTGCCCGAACCGCATGTGCTGATTCATCCCTGAGTAAGCAGGGTCGGTGACGATGACGTCGACGGACTCGTCCGGCTGATCGCGAAGGAACGCGATGCAGTCCTGCGTGCGGATGTCGAAACGCCCGAAAGCAGCGTTGGAGGACGCCGCGGCTCCGTCAAGCGGGCGGGCGATCATCTCGCGAACGGCCGTTCGCACATCTCCGCAACTCTAGCAGTGCAAGCTCGCTCTACACTGCGGACCGAATGGCGGGAGGTTTCGAGAGACAGCTCCGCGCGCGAGACGAGTACCGCCGTCGCAACCCGTCATGGGCGGACAGCGTGACCCGATACCGCACCTTGATCGGAAGCGTCGCGCGCCCAGGCGCCCGGATTCTCGACCTCGGCTGCGGACGCAACGGACTGCACGGCAACGACCTGTCGTGTGCACCCGGAACCACCGTCGTCGGTGTCGACCCGAATCCGGATGCGCTTGCCGGCAACACGATGGTCTCGCATCGGGTCGTCGGATCCGGAGAGGATCTGCCGTTTGCCGCCGGCTCCTTCGACGTCGTCGCGTCGGCCTGGGTACTCGAGCATCTCGACCATCCGGGCCTGGTGTTCTCAGAGGTGCGTCGCGTCCTGGTCAAGGGCGGACGGTTCGTCTTCGTGACTCCCAACGCCTGGAACTACAACGCGTGGATGATCCGGGCAGTCCCCCACCGCTGGCACGCCACGCTGACGCGCCGCCTGTACGGTCGTGGTGAAGGCGATGCCTGCCCCGTTCGCTATCGCGCCAACAGCAGCGCCCGGCTGCACCGCCTGCTGAACGCGGCGGGCTTCGACACGACTCGCCTGATGTACAACGGCGACCCGTCGTACATCGCCTTCAACCGGGCGCTCCTCGAAACCTCGTTCGGCATCGAACGGATCCTCGCGACGCCGGCGCTGGCGGGAGCGCGCGTGCACATCCTCGGGGATGCACTGGCCTGACGGCTAGACTCGAGCCGTGTCCATCGATCTGACGACCGAACAACGCGAGATCGTCGGCATGGTCCGGGACTTCGTCGAGCGGGAGATCATCCCGGTCGCCCACGACCTGGAGCACGACGACACCTACCCCGAAAGGATCGTTGCGCAGATGAAGCAGCTGGGCTTCTTCGGGTTCGCCGTCCCCGAGGAGTACGGCGGCGCCGGACTCGACTACGCGACGTACGCGATGGTCTGCGAGGAGATCGCCCGCGGCTGGATGTCGATCACCGGCATCATCAACACGCACTTCATCGTCAGCTTCCTCATCGAGAAATTCGGGACCGACGAGCAGCGGCAGCGGTTCCTGCCGCGCATGGCGACCGGGGAGTTCCACGGTGGCTTCTCGATGAGCGAACCCAACTGCGGGTCCGACGTGCAGGCGATTCAGACCCGCGCGGTGCTCGAGAACAGCGAGTACGTCATCAACGGCACCAAGATGTGGGCGACCAACGGCGCGCATTCCACCGTCGTCGCCACGCTCGTCAAGACCGACCCGGATGCGAACCCGCCGCACCGCGGGATGTCGTGCATCCTCGCCGAGAAGCAGTACGCCGGGTTCACGGCGTCACGCCACATCGAGAAGCTCGGCTACCGCGGTGTCGAGACGACCGAGCTCGTCTTCGACGGCAACCGGCAACCCGTCGCCAACCTGCTCGGTGGCGTCGAGGGACAGGGCTTCAAACAGATGATGGCGGCGATCGAGCTCGGCCGCGTCAACGTCGCGGCGCGCGGCGTCGGCGTCGCCCAGCGCGCGTTCGAGCTGTCCATCGCGTACGCGCAGCAGCGTCACGCGTTTGGCGTGCCCATCGCGGAGCACCAGGCCATCCAGTTCAAGCTCGCCGACATGGCGACGAAAATTCAGGCGGCGCGACTGCTCACCAACTTTGCGGCGCGCAAGAAGGATGCCGGCGAGCGCGCCGACATCGAGTGCGGCATGGCAAAGCTCTTCGCCACCGAGACGTGCTTCGAGGTCGTCAGCGAGGCCATGCGCGTGCACGGTGGTTATGGGTTCTCGAAGGAGTACGAGGTCGAGCGCCTCTATCGCGACGCGCCGCTGCTGATCATCGGCGAGGGGACCAACGAGATCCAGCGCGTCATCATCGCCAAAGGCCTGCTGGAGCGTTACCGCATCAGCGCGTGACGATCTTCAGGCCGGGCACGCCCGCGAGTCGCGTGCGCATCACCGCGATGGCGTCCGCCTGATCGTCGACGAGCAGGAACCGCCTTCCGAGCTCGGCGGCCGCGACACCCGTGGTCCCGCTGCCTGCACACCAGTCGACCACGAGGTCGCCTGGTCGCGATGACGCGACGACGATTCGGCGGAGGATGCCGAGCGGTTTCTGTGTGGGATAGCCGGTTCGCTCGCGCGACGTCGTCGGGACTATGGTGTGCCACCAGACGTCGGTGGGCAACTTGCCGCGTGCCGCTCGCTCGGGCGTCTGTAAACGCGGCGCCATGTACGGCTCGCGTGCGACGTCGCTTGCGTCGAAGTGATATCGCTGCGGGTCGCGCACGTACACGAGGATGACGTCGTGCTTCGCGGGCCAGCGCCGTTTCGTGCGGGCGCCGTAGTCATATGCCCATACCACCTCGTTGAGGAAGCACTCGCGCCCGAAGATCTCGTCGAGCAGCACTTTGCAGTAGTGCGACTCGCGAGGGTCGATGTGCAAATAGAGGCTGCCGTGGGTCGCGAGGATGCGCCGCGTTTCGATGAGCCGCGGCCGCAGCCATCCGAGGTAATCGTCGAAACGATCTTCGAAACGCGCGCCGTCCTTCCGCTCCGTCCGGTAGTGGCGACCCGCGAACCCGAGCCGTGTCGACCCCGCATCAAGCGTCGTCGTGGTGCGCGATCCCCGGCGCGGGCCGCCCGTGTTGAAGGGCGGATCGACATACACCAGGCCGGCGCATCCGTCAGGCAACGCGCCGAGGACCTCGAGCGCCTCGCCGTGCACGACGGTGGCGGCATCGGATTCGTCGGGGCGGGATCGCGTCGTGGGCACGTACAGTAGGGTGAAGCATGGACACACGCGCGCTCGCCGCAGCCACGATTCAGGGCGCCGACGGTGAGCCCGTCCGCCTCGCGGACGCGTGGCACGATCACCCGGCCGTCGTGGTGTGGCTGCGCCACTTCGGCTGCGTCTTCTGCCGTGAGCACGTCGCCGAGGTGCGGGCCGCGCGTTCGGACATCGAGAAGCTGCACGGCGGGATCGTCTTCGTGGGCAACGGCACGCCGCGTGCCGCCGCGTGGTTCCAGAAGAAGTTCGCGCCTGACTCGACCGTCCTCACGGATCCGGAGCTCGTCACCTACAAGGCGATCGGCGCGCATTCCGGGCTGATGTCGACCCTCGGGCCGCAGGCATGGGGAGCCGGGCTCCGCGCCCTTCGCAGCGGCGCGCGTCAGACGGCCACCAAGGGACACCCGTTTCAGCAGGGCGGCGTCCTGGTGATCGCGCCGGGCAGCAAGGTGCTGTTCCGGCATGTCAGCAGCACCGCGGGCGACCACGCGCCGATGGACCGCGTCCTGGCCGCACTGCGTTCAGCGGCAAGGTCCGCAGCGGCCTGAGCCACATGCAGTTCGGCCGTTACTTCGAGGAGTTCGACGTCGGCGCGACGTACCGGCACTGGCCCGGCAAGACGATCACCGAAGCGGACGATCACCTCTTCTGCCTGCTCACGATGAACCACCATCCACTCCACACCGACGCGCATTACGCGGAGACGAAGACCGAGTTCGGGCGCAACGTCGTGGTCGGCAACCTGGTGTACAGCCTCGCAATCGGGATGAGCGTCGCGGACGTCAGCGGCAAGGCGATCGCCAACCTCGAGGTGGAGTCGCTGAAGCACGAGCACCCGACGTTTCACGGCGACACGATCTATGCCGAGAGCACGGTGCTCGAGAAGCGCGAGTCGTCGACCAAGCCCGACCGGGGGATCGTCACCGTCGAGACTCGCGCGTTCAACCAGCGCGGCGAGCGCGTCTGCATCTTCAAGCGGCGCGTGATGGTGCCCAGGCGCGAGGCCGGAGAGTTGCAACCGCCGGACATACCAGCCGGCAACGGCTGACGTGGACGCGGCGAGCGCGCGAGTCGCCGCTCGGTACAGCGTTCGCCCGCTGCTGCCCGGTCCCGACGATGCGCTTCGCGACGCCGTGCTGCGACTCGGCGTTCCGCCGGAGAAGCTCATCGTGCTCGCGCAACGCGGCGCTGTCGAAGCGCTCGCGCTTCAGGGACTGACCCAGGATCAGACCCGCGTCATGGAACGGCTCGTCGCGCAGGGCGGTGGGGAGATGCTCACGAATACCGACGGAGACCGGGCGGTCGTGCTCATGCCCGTGCTGACCGCCGGCACGCTGCCCGACGAGCTCGCCGCGTGGAGCGAGCGCACCGGTGAGGTCGGCGCTGCGATCCGCACCGTGCTCATGGCGCGCTTCACACCGCCACCACCACTCGAGCTCTCCGGACACCGCCTCGACTTCGGCGCCCGGACGCTGGTGATGGGCATCCTCAATGTCACCCCGGACTCCTTCTCCGGAGACGGCGTCGGTGACGACGTCGGCGCTGCCGTCCGCCGCGCGCTCCTGCTCGCCGAGGAAGGCGCCGACATCATCGACATCGGCGGCGAGAGCACGCGCCCATCGAAAACGCGCGAGCCCGTGGCGATCGAGGACGAGCTTGCTCGCGTCATCCCCGTCATCCGCGAGCTCGCGGGACGGGTGGCGGTCCCGATCAGCGTCGACACGCGCAAAGCCGTGGTCGCAGATGCGGCGCTCGAAGCGGGGGCGGTCATCGTCAACGACGTCTGGGGTCTGCACGGCGACCCCGACATGGCGCGCGTCGTGGCTGCGCACCCCGGCACCGGGCTCGTCGTCATGCACAACCAGCGCGGCACCTCGTACGGCGATCTCCTCGAGGACATCTGCCTCGGGCTCCGCGAGAGTGTCGCGGTCGCGGAGGACGCCGGAATCCCGATCGAGCACGTGATCGTCGATCCGGGATTCGGTTTCGCGAAGACGCCGGCCCACAATCTCGAGCTGATCCGCCGTCTCGGGGAGCTGCGCGGATTCGGCCGCCCGGTGCTCGTCGGTCCCTCACGCAAGTCGACGATCGGGCTGCTCACCGACGGCGCTGATCAGAGCAAGCGGCTCGAGGGCAGCCTCGCGTTCGCGACTCTGGCGGCGCAGGCGGGTGCGCACATGGTTCGCGTGCACGATGTGGCCGCGACGCTGCGCGCGCTCCGCGTCGCCGATGCGGTCGTGCGCGGCACGCCGGCGGCACTTCGGGACACGCCGATCCCTGGTCCGACCGGATGACGCCCGACGAGATTCCCACTGACACCGCATGGGTGTCGCTGGGAAGCAACGTCGGGTATCGCGGCAGGAATCTCGCCCGGCTACGCGACGCGCTCACTGATGGCGGCGTATCGATCATCGCGGCGTCGCCGGAGATCCTGACCCTCCCTGTCGGCGTGACTGCACAAGGCGACTTTCACAACCAGGTCGTCCGCCTCCGGAGCCCGGTGCCGTGGACAGCGCGGCGCTGGCTCGAGCACTGCGTGGGCGCGGAGCGCGCAGCCGGACGGAAAACGACGTACCGCTGGGGTCCGCGCATCGCCGATGCCGACATCCTGCTGCTCGGTGCCGACGGCGATATCCAGGTACACGAACCGGATCTGACCGTCCCGCATGCCGAGCTCGCACACCGCCCGTTCGAGCAGCAACTCCTCGAAGCGGCCGGTTTCAAGCCCCGCTGACGCGGCGCGGGAGTCGCCTTAGATCGGCAGACGATCAGCGAGCTGCGGCACCAGCTTCAGCGCAGTGTCGATCTGCTTCGCGAGCGCGGCAAGGTCGGGTTGCTTCTCGAAATCGAGGAACCACGAATGCTCGGCAGTGAACTTCTCGACGAGCGTCGTCGTGCCGAGCACCGCGATCCCCACATGGACGCTCGGCTTGTCGTCGTCGGAAAACGCCTTGCCCAGCAACGTCTGGACGATCTCGACCCAGCCGCCCACCTCGTCGAGATCGTGCAGTTCATAGCCGCCGTCGCCGAGCACGAACTCCGCCTCGACGTCGACGAATGCCTGCGGAGTGATCTGCTGATGCGGGCAGTCCTGCGCCTCATCGTCGTCGTGGTACAGCTCGCAGTCCGCCCCTGGTCCGTACGCGGAGATGAACGTCAGGAGCGCGTCCCACGTGTAGCTGACGTGCACGTGATAGCGCGGCGGCGGGTCGCCGGTGAGCCGAACGGTGCACTCGAAGCGGCGCTCGCCCAGGCCGGGCTCGAGGTGGTGGCGGACGTCCTCGATGCTCAGCCCGACGCCGTCAACGGCTTCGAGCAGATCCGACGCGAACTCCTCATAGGACGGGAATGTCGGTCGGTCGGCCGGCTGCTGCTCCGACCCGGCCTGGCCGGCGCCGGGATGTTCCGCCATGAGCTCAGGCGCCCGGGCGGAAGTGGCGAACGGCGATTCGCACGAGATTGGCGCCGACGACGACCACGAAGAAGAGCGCGATCGCGATCACGAGCGGCAATTCGACATCAGGCGTCGAGTACGTGTAGGTCGCCAGCACAGCTGCGGCGAACAGCGCCACGGCGATCACTGACAGCGCGCCGACCGTGATCGAGAGGACCGGATCGGGTCGCCTGCGTTCGAGGACAGGCCCGCGGGAGTCGAGCATCGGAGGTGTACGCACGATGCCGAGTGTACTTTGCGTGCCCCCAGTATCAGCGACCCGGCTCAGCGTCGGAGCCCGGCGAATCGGTAGCCGATCCCGGGCACGGCGAGGATGTGGCGTGGCCGGCCGGGTTCGGGCTCGATCTTGCGCCGGAGATTGCGGACGTGGACGTCGATGACCCGCGTCTCGATCGGGTGCTCGTAGCCCCAGACGGCGCTGAGGATTCGCTCCCGGGAGAGCACCTTGCCGGCGTTCGACGCCAGGTATGAGAGGAGGTCGAACTCGGTATGGGTCAGGACGATGTCGCGATCCGCGCGCGTGACGCGACGCTCAGCGGTATCGATCACGAGGTCGCGGAAGACGAGGCGGCCGTCCGCCGGCTTGTCCTCGCCGCGCAACTCCTTGGCCTTGCGGAGGTGTGCGCCGATGCGCGCGAGCAGCTCGCGAGGGCGGAACGGCTTGGCGATGTAATCGTCGGCGCCGATCTCGAGGCCGAGAACCACGTCGATCTCGTCGTGCTTGGCACTCAGGATGATCACCGGCATGCGATGACCGGCTCGCCGGATCTCCCTGCAGACGTCGAAGCCGGACAGATCCGGGAGCACGAGATCGAGGATCACGACGTCCGGATGGAAGGTCTCGAGACGTGCGAGTGCCTCCGTCGCCCGCTCCGCTTCCTGGACGGTATAGCCCTCGCTTTCGCACGTCAGGCGCACCGCCCGACGGACGAGCGCGTCGTCGTCGACGACGAGCACCCGCACCTGCTGTCCATCCACGCCTATTCCTCGAAGTACCCCCGCGCCATTCTGACTATTCCAATCCTCGTTCGGAACGGCGAAGGGTTGGTACTATACGGGCCGACTCCAATTCGGACCGCCCCCTCAGGGACGGTTCTCCATTCATAAAACTGGAGACCCGCCACCGTGCAGACCCAGGGTTCTCTTCGTGACGGCGGACTCGCCACGCTGCTGCAATCGATGCAGGCGGAGCGGGCCACCGGCACGCTGACCATCGACAACGGCGGCGACAGTTGCTCGCTGTACTTCCTCTTCGGGCACCTGTTCCACGCCAGCGGACCGAGTGGACAAGGCGAGGAGGTGGTCATCGACGCCCTGGGCTGGGACGACGGGTCGTACCAGTTCGACCCACGCGCCAAGCTGCCCGCCGAGGAGACGATCAAGGCCTCGCCCGCCGAGTTGATCGCAGCGGCGGAGAGCCGTCACGCCCCGGCGGCGTCGGCGTCCACCGGTGCCTCGTCCTGGCCGGACACCGCACCCGCGTACTCGACGTCCGACGCGTACACGGCGCCGGCGGCGAGCCTTCCCGAGCCGATCGAAGAGCCCGCATACGCGATGTCGACACCGGCCGCAGAGCCCGATGCGCCCGCCGCGGCCGCCCACGCGGAGCCCGAGCCCGAGCCCGAACCGGAAGCAGAGCCCGAGCCGGCACCAGCCCCAGCGGCCGAGTACCAGCCGGCGCCGGCTGTGATCCCCGCTCCAGAGCCGATTTCGTACTCGCCGGCCCCGACAGCGACCCCGGCATCGTCGACCCCTGCGCCGGCCGCGTCCCCAGACCGCCCGGTAACCACATCAGCGGGTGCGGCATCGTCTACTGTTCAGCCGGTGCGGGTGTACCCACTCCCCTCGGGCCGGGCCCACTACGAGGGACTGAAGAGCGCGTTCGTCGATTTCCCACGTCTGCTGCGGACGCTGCGTTCGGATCGGCACACCGGCTACGTGAACCTCAGCGGCACCGGATATTCCGGCGTGATCCTCCTGAACGACGGCCAGGCGCTGCAGGCGCTGTGCAGCAACGGCACCGCCGTCCAGGGCGAGTCGGCGTTCCTGCAGATCCGCCGCCACATGGATGCGGGCGATGGCGTCATCGATGTCATCGAGCTCGACGGTGAGACGGTCACCGCGCTGGCGCAGCTCTTCACGTCGCCGTATCTCTACAACGGTCTGCTCGGCCGGTTCGTCAACCTCGACGCCCTGCTCGAATACCTCTCCGAGGAGCACGTGAGCGGCTCGGTGGTTGTGCAGACCCCCAACGAGGCGGGGATCATCCTGCTTCGCGATGGCGACATCCTCGGGACATACACCGAAACCCAGCGATCCCTGGACAAGGCGACCACAGCGGTTGCGACTCTTGCCAAGGATCGTCAGTCGAGCATCGAGGTCAAGGGCGGCGATGGAACCATCGCTGCCATCGACGTCGACGCAGCCCTCAACCGCGCCTACTAGCGCCGCTGCGCGAGGTCGCTTCCCAGCCGGCGCCCGGCGCACGGCGCTCTGGGCTGCAACCGGGCTGATCGTCGCGTCCCTGACGGGGTGTTTCGCCAGCCCGCCGCAGATCATCGAGCTCACCCCGAACCGCGGCTCCGTCGGCGTCTCCGCCGATGCCCCGATCACGGTCGAGTTCGATCGTCCCGTCAACACGGCTTCGGTTGCGGGCCGTTTCTCGGTCAACCGCCCGATCCCGTCGTGCGACCTCGACGCCGCGTTCGCTGCAGGACCGCTCGCGCCCTGCCGGATCGTCTGGCTGAACGGCGACACCGAGTTCACCCTGCTCCACCCCCGCGCGATCCTCGCCCCGAGCACCACGTACACGTTCACGCTCGCGGGTGGCATCAGCGATCCCAGCGGCGTCGTCAACTCGGTCGACCATCACTGGACGATCACCACCGGGCAGGCACCGGTGATCCGGAGCATCGAGCCGCCGAACGGCGCCAGCAACGTCCCGGTCGACACGCCGATCTCGGTGAGCTTCTCCACCAGCATGGCGGCGGTGGCGACCGCAGCCGCCATCCAGCTGACCCCGACGGTGCCCGGCACCCGCGTGGTCCGCAACAGCGTCGATCCGAGCCGTTTCGTCGTGCTGCCCGGCGGCATGCTCGAGTCGGGGGTCACATACACGCTCAGCATCGCGGCAACAGCCGCCGACTCCCATCAGCAACCGCTCGTCGCCGGCGAGGCGGTGCGCTTCACCACTGGAGGCCTGTCGCCCGGTCCACACGCTGTCGTCCTCGCGCGCGCCGTGGGCGAGGACGGCGCGACGACCGTGCTCTTCTCGCCGCTCGCGCCCGTGCAGGCAGGGGAGCCGATCGCGAGCGAGGCGGTGCTCGTCGCCCCTCGATGCCAGAACCCCTCGGGATGCGGTGATGCTGTCATGGGCGCTCCGCTGTACACGTACACCGCCGCGACGCTTTCGCCCGGAGGCCGGTGGCTCGCCGTGGTCGAGCTGGACGCAACGATCGCCGCGCCGGAGCCGGTGCTCGTCGTGCTCAACCCGGCGACGGGCTTCGTGCTCGCGAGCTTCGCGCATGCATCGCTCCCATCCTGGTCCCCGGACGGTTCGATGCTCGCCTTCTCGCGCTCCGGTGTGGTGTCCTTCTTCGCCACCGGGACCGGAGCGGTGACGAGCCTCCCCGCCGGCGACCCGCTGGTCGCCCCGGCACTCTGGAGCCCGCTCGGCGAGCAACTGGTCCTCGACGTGGCAGGGCCGAACGATCTCGAGCATCTCGAGCTGGCCGATGCGGTGGTCCTGGCTCGCTACGCACTGCCCGGCGTCGTGGGGGAGGCGAGCGGTCCCTTCATCTCTCCCGACGGAGCGCAGGTTGCGTTCCTGCGTTCCACGCCGCCGACGCTGGGCACCTGGCTCGCGGGCCTGGGACCCACCTCGAGCGAAGCCCGCCTAATCGACAACACGCTCGACCCCATCGGGTTCACCGCACCGGGGACGCTCGTCGGGATCAGCAATCCCCCGGTCGGCGCGCCAAGCCTCGTGCTCGTCAGTGTTGCCGGAGATGAGCAGATCCCGATCGCGTCCGGTCCGGCGAACGGCTACCTGAACACCGCGGTGGTTGCCCCCTCCGGCCGTCAGCTCGTCTACCTCTCCCCCGACGCCAACGACACGGTCCAGGCGTACGTCGAGAACGCCGACGGCAGCCACGCCCTGCCGATCACCGATTTCGGGACGCGAACGCTGGTCGCCGCTGCTGTGACGGTGAGCGGATGAGACGCCTGCTCTTCCTCATCGCGGACACCGGTGGCGGCCACCGCGCCGCGGCCACGGCGGTGGAGCGCCAGATGGCCGACACCGCGCCGGGTGAGTTCGAGATCACCATCCTCGACCCGTTCGCGGCGGCGACCCAGCGGATCATCGGCGGAACCGCCGGTCTCTACGGACCGATCACGCGACACGCCCGTTGGCTCTGGGGCGGCCTGTACCACGCCACCAACAGCCGGCCCGCGGTGCGCGCCCTCGAGCGTACGGTGCTGCGCTCGGTGACCAACGCGGTCGACGACGCGATCAGACGGCTCCGACCCGATTGCGTGGTGTCGTTCCACCCGCTCCTCAACCACATCAGCGTGCGCGCGGTGCAGGGCCAGGAGCGCCGGATTCCCGTCATCACGGTCATCACCGACCTCGTCGACATCCATGCCTCGTGGGCGTGCCCCGACGTCGACGCGGTGGTGGTGCCGTCTCCCGGCGGGTTCGAACGATGCCGGCGGGCAGGCATCCCGGCTTCGCGCTGCTACGACCTCGGGCTCGCGGTGGATCGGCGGTTCACCGACCTTCCCAGCGATCCCGCCGGCATCGCCGCGCTCCGCAGCCGGCTCGGACTGCGCCCCGACAGCTTCGTCGCGCTCGTCTGCGGAGGCGCCGACGGATCAGGTGGGCTCGTGCGCAACGCGCAGGCGATCGCGGCCACGAGCATCGATCTCGACCTGGTCGTCATCTGTGGCCGCAACGAGCGCGCCCATTCCGCGCTCGCCGGATTGCGCACCGCAGCCGGGCGCGAGGTGCGTGTGCTCGGTTACGTCACCGACATGCCGCAGTGGATGCGCGCCAGCGATGTCGTCGTGTCCAAAGCAGGACCGGGAACCATCGCGGAAGCACTCTGCTGCGGACTGCCACTCCTGCTCGTCTGGTACCTGCCGGGCCAGGAGCGCGGCAACGTCGAGTGGGTGGTCGACATCGGCGCCGGGCGCTACGTGCCGCACGTGGAGCAGCTCATCGATGCGGTGACCGAGCTCGCCGTCCCGGGTTCGGCCACGCTCGCGGCCATGCGCGAGGCGGTGCGGGCCGCCGCGCGACCCGACGCGACACGTCGTATCGCCGAGCTGATCGCATCGATGGCCGGCGGCGCTCCGGCGTGAGCGATTCGGTTCCCCGGTGCACGATCACACGTCTGCGCGTCCATGCCTTTCGCAACTACGCGGAGGCGACGGTGCGCTTCGGTCCGGGCCTCAACATCATCCGTGGCCAGAACGCGCAGGGCAAGACGAACCTGCTCGAGGCCATCGCGACGCTTGCGCTGACGCGCTCCCCGCGAGCGACGACGACCGGGGATCTCCTGCTGTGGGGTCACGACGAAGGTCTTGCGGAGGCCGATATCGAACGGCCGCCGGCAAACGTCACGCTGGCGGCGCGGTTTCAGCGTGACCCTGCGTCGGGCCGGGTGACGCGAACAGCGATCGTCGACGGGAAGCCGCGGGCTGCGCGCTCGGTCCTCGGGGTCTGTCCCGTCGTGCTCTTCTGGCCTGAGGACCTTGCGCTCGTGCGCGGCGGCCCCGAGGGCCGGCGCAGATTCCTCGACGTCATCCTCGCGCAGACGGATCCGCAATCCGCCGCGCACATGTCCAGGTACCGTCGTGTCCTCGAGCAGCGCAACGCGTTGCTGCATCAGTTGCGCGGTGGCGGCGGTGGTCGCGACGCGCTCAACGGTTTCACGAGTGAGCTCGCTCGTCACGGGGCGTGGCTGGCGCAGGCGCGCTCGCGGTTGGTCGTCGCGCTTGCTCCGCTGGCCGCGGCCGCGCTCCACGATCTGAGCGGCCGGCGCGAACACATCGCGTTGCGCTACGCGCCGGCGCACATCGCGGCGATACCCGATGACCTCGCAGCCGCGGAGCAGGGATTGCTGGACACGCTGCGCCTGCGTGCCGCGGAGGAGATCGCGCGCGGGATCACGCTTGCAGGCCCGCACCGCGACGATCTCGCGATCGACCTCGACGATCGCGCCGCGCGGGGTTCGGCGTCGCAGGGACAGCAACGCAGCATCGTGCTTGCGTGCAAGCTCGCCGAGGTGCGCTACCTCCAGGACACGGCCGGCGTTGCTCCGGTCATCCTTCTTGACGATGTGCTCAGCGAGCTCGACCCAGGACGCCGCGCGCAGCTCCTCACGCTCCTTGCGGCCGGCGGCAACAACCAGGTGTTCGTGACCACCGCCGAGCCGTTCTCGGGCGTTGCGGATTTTGCCGAGGTCCTGTATCACACGGTCCGCGCAGGCGTGGTCACGCAGGATGAGCGCCCATGACAGAGGAACGTCTCTCCGACCTCATCGACCCGGCGTTGCGCGGGCTCGGTGTGCGCGGTCAGGTCCGCGAGGAACGGCTGCGACTGGCGCTTGCCGAAGTCGTCGGCGACCGTCTTGCGTCACTCTGCCGCGCGGAGCGTCTCGACCGGGGAGTGCTGCTGATCGCGACTGCGAACACCGCACTCGCGCATCAGCTGCAGATGGACGCTCCCCGAGTCATCGACGCGCTGAACCGAGTCGTCGGCCAGGACCTGGTGCGTCGCATCCGCTTCTCAGCAATGTGAGCGGCGCGCGAGGCATGACGCTTCGCGTCGTGCAGCTCTTCTTCGGATTGGTGCTGTTCGCCAGAAGCCCGGGTTCGGAACCGTTGCCAACGTGTTCGTCGTCGGTGCGGTGGGTAACCTTGCGCTCGACATCACGCCGGTCACATCCAGATCGCGTTGCTCCTGGCGGCCGTGGTCATCAACGGCGTGGCGACCGGGCTGTACATCGGAGCGGGACTCGGGCCGGGTCCGCGCGACGGTCTCATGACCAGCTTCGCCGCACGAGGACACTCGATCCGCAACGCGGGCACCCTGATCGAGGTGTGCGTGCTGGTGGCCGGCTTCCTGCTCGGCGGCACCGTCGGACCGGGGACCGCGCTCTACGCGATATGCATCGGGCCGCTCGCCGGTTACTTCATCCCGAAGTTCGCGAGGGTTCCGTCTATGCGACGCGCACCGGCATGATGATGCAGAGGTAGTCGTCGCTTCCCACGGGCCGGATGACTCCCGGCTGCAGCGAGCCGTTGAACGACAGGATCACCTCGTCGGAGTCGAGCGCCGACAAGGCGTCGAGCATGTATCGCGCATTGAACGCAATCTGGACGTCGTCGCCTTTCACCGTCGCGATGAGCGGCGCCTCATCGTCGCCGACCTCGGCTGTCTGCGCGAGCAGTGTGAGCGTACCGTCGCCGATACGAAGACGCACCGGGTTCGCGGCATCGCGTGCCAGCACTGCCGCGGTCTTCGCCTCGCGCAGCAGTGATGCCGTCGAGAGGCTGACCGTGGTCGTCGACTCGCCGGGGATCACCTGCGAGTAGTTGGGATACGTTCCCTCGATCAACCGCGAGGAGATCTCGACATCCTTGAGCGTGAAGAAGACCTGGTTGCGCGCGTGCGCGAAGGCGATGCCGACGGAGGGACGGTTCGGGTTCACCGCTCGCGCGACCTCGGTGAGATGCCGCGACGGGACGATGACCGACGTGACCGGCGGAGTGCCGTGCACCGTGACGTCGATGGTCTTGACCGCCAGGCGATGCCGGTCGGTCGCAGCCATCGTCAGCCGGTTGCCCTCGATCTGCAGGAGAACACCCGTGAGCACCGGGGACGCCTCGTCCGAGCTGGCCGCCATCACCGTCTGCGCGATCGCGCCCTGCAGGGTCGGAGCGTCGACCTCGATGACTGTGTCCGTGTCACGTGCAGGCAGCGGCGGAAACTCCACCGCGTCGATGCCGTGGAGGTTCGCCCGGTGCACACCGCCCGTGAGCTTGAGGACCTGCGACGTGGGATCCAGCTCCATCGAGCATGGAGCATCGCCAAGCGACGAGACGAACTCGCCGAGAAGACGCGCGGGAACGGTCGTCCGGCCTTCCTCGAGCACCGTTGCCGGCACGACGACGGTGATGGTGAGATCAAGGTTGGTCGCCGTGACGCGAAGACCTTCCGCTGCAGTCTCGAGCAGGACGTTGCTGAGGACCGGCAGCGTCGACCTGGGGGAGACGGCCCTGGAGACGAGTCCAAGGGCACCACTCAGCGTGGAGGACGAGACGGTTGCTTTCATGGACGGTTCCTCTCCGGACGGTGCGTTGTCATCGGGGGGCTTTTGTGCGGCTTGTCGGCGAGCTTGTCGGCAGGGTTGTCGGCAGGGTTGTCACCAGACTTAATGAGTATGACTTCAAGAGTCTAGAGACCAGTAGACGATGTAGTAGTGGGGACACGGGGGACAACCGCGGAGTCGATCTCACATCGGCCCCGAAGGCGTGTATGGCCTGTGCGGAAGTGGCAGTTGTTGTCCACCGGTTGTGCACCGAGTCAGCGGTCGTGCACTTTGTCCACATCCATGCGCGCTGCGCGCACACAGGGTTGTCAACGGCTGTGGAGGTGCTCGCGGATGGCGCGCACCTCACCTTGCAGACGCACGTCCTCGCGCATGAGTTCGGTGATCTTCTCGATGGCGTGCAGCGCAGTGGTGTGGTCGCGCCCACCGAACGCTGTGCCGATCACCGGCAGCGACGACTCCGTCTCCTCGCGGATCAGGTACATCGCGACCTGGCGCGGGAAGACGATGTTCTTGTCGCGACGCTTTCCCTTCATCTCCTCCACCGAGATGCCGTAGTGCGCCGCGACCGAGTTCTGAATGGTCTCGATGCTGAGGGGCGCTGAGTCGTGAACGGGGATGACGTCCTTGAGGATCTGTTGCGCTGCTTCGAGCGTGATCTGCTGTCCATTGATCGACGCGTGCGCGAGCACGCGGATAAGCGCACCCTCGAGCTCGCGAATGTTTTTCTGAATTCGGTGCGCGATGAACGAGCAGACCTCGTCCGGGACGAGCTTGCTGTACGGCCCGAGCTTGGTGTTCAGAATCGCAAGCCTGGTCTCGAAATCGGGCGGCTGGATATCCGCCATCAACCCGCCTTCGAAGCGGCTCCGCAAACGGTCCTCGAGCGTAGGAATGTCCTTGGGTGGCCGGTCGCTGCTCACCACGATCTGCTTCTGGAATTCCTGCAGCGCGTTGAACGTATGAAAGAACTCCTCGCGGGTGTGGTCCTTGCCGGCGAGGAACTGGATATCGTCGATGAGCAGGACATCGACACCGCGGTACCGCATCCGAAACTCCGCGGGACGGTTCTCGACGATGGAAGCGACCATCTCGTTCATGAATTTCTCGGACGTCACATAGGCGACCTTCGCGCTCCGGTGCGTTTCGCGCACCGCGTGTCCGATCGCGTGCATGAGATGCGTCTTGCCGAGACCGACACCGCCGTACAGGAACAGTGGGTTGTACGCCTTGCCGGGTGCCTCGGCGACTGCACGACATGCGGCGTGCGCAAAACGCGATGAGTTGCCGACGACGAATGTGCTGAAGGTGAAATTGGGATTGAGCCGCGAGTCGTTGGCGCCGTCCTCGGGCTCGCTGACGTGCGCGTATGTCGGGTCGGGAAGATGCGGCGGCGCCTCCGGGGGCGGCGAGGCTTCAGGGTCGACGGTGATGACGACCTCGCAGTCGCGGCCGAGTACCCCGGAGAGCGTCTCGCGGATGATCGGCACGTAGCGCTCGCTCACCCAGTCCCGGGCGAAGATGGTCGGCACGCCGACGGTGAAGGTATGCCCGTCGGAGTCCACGAGGACGGCGTTGGCAAGCCACGCTTCGTAGCCGGGTTTGACCACCTGGAAGCGCAGTTCCTCCTGGGCGACCTGCCAGAGCTGCTGGGGGTCCATGCTCGCGGTCGAGCTCACACCGTCTGAAACGGGCTCCAGCCGCGTCAACTGGTCACCAACGATACCGGCCACTGTTCGATCCACTCGTTCCTCGGGTTCGCCATTCCGACACAACGCACTTGTCCACAACTTGTGCACAGAAGTGGATAAATGCATGGCCGCTGGTGGCCGGGGGGCTTGGTGAGACGAATGGAAGAACTCCCGCTCCCGCTGCAGCCTGCGGAGTCTAACAATGCGCGGCTCCACTCACAAGCGGCGCGAGCGCGTCACGTCTAGGGGGTCGGGGCCTGCCGCCTTGATATACTCGCCGGGCAACCCCGTCGGGCTCAGCGGCGCCTTGAGCGCCCCCGACGCGATCAATGTCTCGGGGAGACGGCCATCAAGCGGACGTACCAACCCAAGAAGAAATACCGGCGCAAGACGCACGGGTTTCGTATCCGCATGTCGACGCCCGGGGGGCGCCAGGTGCTGAAAGCACGTCGCCGCAAGGGCCGCAAGCGCCTGACGCCGGCTCCGACGCGATGAACCGGCGGCATCGCCTTTCCGGGCGACGCCGGATTGCCGTGGTGCGAGAAGCTGGCAGTTATGGCCGTTCAGGAGTGATCCGCCTCCGAGCGATCGAAGGAAGCGATGAAGCGTCACGTGTCGCCTTCGCGGTTCCGAACGCCGGTGGCGCCGTCCGTCGCAACCGGGCAAAGCGGCGGCTTCGCGCCGCGATCGCCCCACTTCTCCTGGAGTGGCCCAGACTCGACCTTGTCGTGAACCTGCCGGGAACCGCCAGCGAGATGCCGTTTGCCGAGCTTCGGGCCGCTCTCGCGTCGGCCCTTGGCATCGCATCGTCCCGCGCAGCCGCGAGGAAGGCGCAGACGTGAGACGGGTCAGCCTGATCTTCATTCGGGCGTACCAGGTGACCATCGGCCCCCTTTTCGGGATGATGAGCAGCTGCCGCTACGAGCCCACGTGCTCGCACTACGGCTATGAGGCGATCCAGCGTTTCGGCACACGCCGTGGCTGGTGGCTCGCGATCCGCCGCATCTCGCGCTGCCACCCGTTCCACGAGGGCGGATTCGACCCTGTGCCGGAGACGTACATGAGCTGGCGTGCCGCGCGTCGAAATCATCGCGAGACGACGCAGGCCGGAAGGGCGGCGTGATGGTCGCGGACTTCAACCCACTCTCGATCTTCACGATTCTCGAAGGACCCTTCCAGTGGGTCCTCCAGCAACTCGTCAACTTCTTCGCGACGGTCGGACCGCTGCACGCGATCGGCGCCTTCGGGCTCGCGGTCATGGTGCTGACGATCGGCATCCGCGCCGTGCTCTTCCCGGTCTTCCAGTGGCAGCTGCGCACCTCACGCAGGATCCAGGCCGAGCAGCGGCTGGTCGCGCCGCAACTCCAGGAGCTGCGCAAGAAGTACAAGAAAGAGCCGCAGCGCTTGAGCCAGGAGATGAACGCGCTCTACAAGGAGCACGGCATCAGCCCGTTCTCGAGCCTCACCGGCTGCATCCCGGCGCTCGTCCAGATGCCGGTGCTGATCGGCCTCTATCAGTCGATCCGCGCCTTCACCAACACCACCACCGCGGGTCACGGCGTCATCCCGCCGGGGAACAGCGGATTCCTGTGGATCCACAACGTCACGCTGTCGGCACAGGAAGCGTGCTGCAACGCGCCGCACGGCCTCGCCGGGCTGCTCGGCCAGCCGCAACTCCTGATCCTGCCAATCCTCGCCGGCGCGTTCACCTTCGCGCAGTCGCGAATGATGATGCCGCCGTCCCGGCCCGACATGTCTGATCAGGAGCGCTCGATGCAGGGCGTCACCAAGCAGATGTCGCTGATCTTCCCGGTGATGATCTTCGCGTTCAGCTTCCTCTTCCCGGAGGGGCTCGCGATCTACTGGGTGACCGGCACGATGTTCATGGTCGCGCAGCAGTACCACCTGCTTGGATGGAACGGGCTCAAGGTACCGGCGTGGTTCCCCGGCGCTGGACGCGTCACGGCGCTGACGATTCCACGAGGACCGGTGACGCCGTACAAGGGCGCGGCTGGTGCCAAGAAGGCGGCGATCGTGGACGGAAACGGCAGGAACGGCACGGGTGCCACGAAGAACATCGCGGGCCCGGCTGCCAGGAACGGCACCAAGAACGGCACGAAAAACGGTGCCAAGAACGGGACGCCAGCCGCCGATGCCGCCGATGCTGTACCGGCCGCGGATGGAGACGACACCGGACGGTCGCCGAGCGCCCAGGCGCGCGCGATGGCCCGACCCAACCGGCCCAATAGACGGAGGCGGCGTCGCTGACAGCGGCGCTGGGAGAGTTAGTGGTGAGTGAGAGAAGGTTGCCGGAGACGGTGGTGGAGTCCGAAGACGGGGTCGAGGCGCGAGGGGCGACGATCGAGGAGGCTGTGAGCAATGCGCTCGCGCAGCTCGGCGCGAACCGCGAGCAGGTGGAGGTGCAGGTGCTCTCCGCTGAGAGCAGAGCGCTTCCCGGCGAGCGCCTGTCGACCGGAGAGCGCCGTGTCCGCGTCTATCGCATCGATGAGCACGCGGCCAACGCGCGTGCGTTGCTGGAGGAGTTGCTCACCCGCATGGAAGTGCCCTGCCGGGTGAGCGTCAGACGCGGCACGGGCACGGCGACCTCTTCGTCCGGAGGCCCGGTCATCCTCGACATCGCGGGAGACGACCTCGGGCTCCTGATCGGCTGGCGAGGCGAAACCCTTCGATCCCTGCAGACCGCCCTCAATCTCATGATCGGCGAGGAAGGGGTCGAGAGCCGGCGCGTCATCCTCGACGTCGAGCGGTACCGCGCACGCCGCGAGGACCAGGTGCGCGAGCTTGCAGAGCGTCTGGCACTGCGCGTGAAGCGCACCGGCGAGGCGTACACGCTGGACCCGATGCACGCCTACGAGCGTCGGGTCATTCACATGACCCTGGCCGGCGACCCGGATGTGACCACCGAAAGCTCGGGCGCGGAACCGGCGCGTCGTGTGGTCATCAATCCCACCGGCCCGGCACAGGGCGGCCCCCCGGAGCGATTCGAAGGAGCCCGCCAGGGCCGCTCAGCCGGGCGGTCCTACTGACCGGATTCGGCGTCGAGTCGCTCGCGGGAGGGACGAGGCTCACCGCTGTCCCACTCCCCGGCCGCGCCTCGGTCGCGGTCGCGTTCATGGTCGGCGTGGGGTCGCGCAACGAGCATCTGTCCAACAGCGGGATCAGCCACTTCGTCGAGCACATGGTGTTCAAGGGCGGTGTGCGCTACCCGACCGCGCGGGACGTGAGCGAGGCCATCGAGGGCGTCGGCGGCGTGCTCAACGCAGCGACCGATCGCGAGGCCACGGTGTTCTGGACGCGAGTGCCCGCGGACAAGCTCGGCGTCGCCGTCTCGGTGCTCAGCGACATGCTGCTGAGCCCGGCGCTGGACCCGGACGAGGTGGTCAAGGAGCGTCAGGTCGTCATCGAAGAGCTCCGCATGTACCAAGACAATCCCCAGGACTACGTGCAGATCCTCTTCGACGAGGTGATGTGGCCCGACCACCCACTCGGGTGGGATGTCGCCGGCCGCGAGGAGACGGTTTCCGGGTTCACTGGCGAGGACTGCCGCGTTCACCTGGAGCGGCACCTGCTCCCCTCGACCCTCGTGGTCAGCGTCGCCGGCGGGTTCGAGACCGCGCAGGCCGCGGAGATGATCAACGACGCGATCGGGCCGTGGTCGACGGCCGCGCGAGCGACGCCCGAGGCGGCGGTCCCTGCCACCGCGCCGACGGGGCCACGGCTTCGCGTGATCAGGCGCACTGCGGAGCAGGCGAACATCCTGGTCGGCGTCCGCGCCCCGTCGTACAACGACCCCGACCGCCATGTCGCCGACATCCTCAACGTCATCCTCGGCGAGGGCATGTCGAGCCGGTTGTTCCTCGAGCTGCGCGAGCATCGCGGCCTCGTCTACGACGTGCACTCGTTCATGACGCGGCTGTCCGACACCGGGGTGCTCGGCATCGGCCTCGCATGCGAGCCGCGCCGGGCGGCGACTGCGCTCGAAGCCGCGATCGCCGAGCTGCGCAAGCTCGCCGAGGAGCCGGTGAGCGACGCCGAGCTGACCAAGGCGATCGAGTACACCAAGGGCCGGCTCCTCCTCGGGCTCGAGAGCACTTCGGCGCTCTGCGAGTACACCGGGCAGCAACTGCTCCTCCAGGGACACATCCTCGAGCCCGAGGAGCTTGTCCGACGGCTCGAGTCGGTCGACGCGGCGCAGGTGCGGGCGCTTGCCGGGAGACTGCTCTCGTCGGGTCTGCGCGCGGCCGTCGTCGGGCCGTTTCGCAGCGAGACCAAGTTCGAGAAGGCGATCGCGTGATGCGCGCGTGTCAGACTTGCGCGCCGTGAGCAGCGAACGCACCCTCGTCCTCGTCAAGCCCGACGGCGTCCAGCGTCACCTTGTCGGCGAGGTGATCGGGCGCTTCGAGCGTCGCGGCCTGCACCTCGTTGCGATGAAGTTGATGCGCATCGACCTGGCCCTTGCGGAGCGCCATTACGCGGAGCACCGCGGCAAGCCGTTCTTCGACGGCCTCGTCGCGTTCATCACGTCCGCTCCTGTGGTCGCGATGGTCTGGGAAGGCGACGATGCGGTCGCGCAGGTGCGCGCGATGATGGGGGCAACGAACCCGTCAGCCGCTGCTCCGGGCAGCATCCGCGGCGACCTTGCGGTCAACATTGGCAACAACGTGGTGCACGGCAGCGATGCTCCGGAGCGTGGCGCCGTCGAGGTGGCGCTGTTCTTCACACCCGATGAGCTCATCGAGTGGACGGCCGCCGACAGTCCGTGGGGCAGCGGCTGAGGCGTCCCGTCAGTCGTTGCTGGGGGCCGTGCGTGCGGCAGCCCGTCGGCGCATGCGCCGGCGCCGCCAGCGCCAGGATTCGAAAGCGGCGATACCGAGCGCCGGCAACGCAAGTTCCGTCGTCGGCGCCGGCTCGAACGTCGGTCCGGCACCGAGGCCACCGAAGTGATCGAGCGGCCAGATGCGCAGGATCGCCTTGGCAAGGATGTTCTTGCGCGGGACCAGCCCGAACACACGCGAGTCGCTCGAGAAGTTGCGGTTGTCGCCCATGACGAAGTACTCGTTGGCCGGGATCGTGATCGCCTGTGGCGTCGATGACGCCTCACCGTTGGTCATGCAGCAATCCTTGAGCGTCGTCCAGGCCTCCGGCAGATACGGCTCGCTGAGCACCTCGACCGGGCCCTTGCCGTCGGGCTTGATGAGCACCTGTGTGGGCGTGTGATCACCGTTGATCTCGATGACGTCGCCGGGCAGGCCGATGACTCGCTTGATGAAGTCCTGCGACGGGTCGGTCGGTGGAATGAGGATGACGATGTCGCCGCGCTGAGGGTTCTGTCCGAAGTCGTACGAGATCTTGCTGGCGAGCAGCAGGTCCTGGTTCTGCAGCGTGCCCACCATGCTCTCGCCGTCGACGCGAACGGTCTGGAGCGCAAAGGCGATCACGATGTAGAGGACGACGGCGATCAGCAGCACCTCGATGGTGTCTCTGAGCCATGCGCCACGCCACCAGGGGTGGGGCGCGATCGTTCCTTCCGGAGGCGACTCTACCTGGGTCACTCGGCCCGATTATGAGGCGAACGGTCGCGAGCACCACGTCTGTGGCCGGGACGCACTGCTCCATCATGGGAACGTGACACGGGGAGTCCGCCGCTGCATCGCGCTCCTGATCGCGGTGCTCGCCGCCCTTGCCATCCCACTCGCGGCGTCGGCGCATGCGCTGCTCGGGTCGTCGTCTCCAGCGCCGGGCGCGCACCTCGGCACGACGCCGGGCGTCGTGGTCCTTGAGTTCACACAGAGCCTCAACCCCCAACTCTCCTCCGCGTCCGTGGCCGATCCCAGCGGCCGCACATGGAAGGGCGAGGTCGACAGCGGCGAGGAGATCCGGGTGCCGCTCGAGACCAATATCCCCGGCGTCTACACCGTCAACTGGGTGTCCGTGAGCGAGGTCGACGGCCACCGGATCACAGGAACCTTCACGTTCGACGTCGGCGTCGCCGGGGGTTCGCCGGCTGATGCGGCGAACCAGGTTCCCGGGCCGCAGACATCGGATATCGCTATCGGACTCGTCAAATGGATCGAAGCGCTGGCGCTGCTCTTTCTTGCCGGGCAGGTCCTGATGAGCCGGCTCGCGCGACGCGAACCTGCGCTCGTGTGGGTCAAGCCCGGGTTTCGCGCTTCCAGCATCGCGCTGTCAGCAGGTCTGGTCGTCGTCTGGGCCGGGGCCACCGTGGCTTCAGGCGGGCACAGCCTCTCGAACTACCTGGCGTACTTCGAGGCGGGATGGTCGGGTGCCGTGCTCATCGCCCGCCTCGTCCTCGAGGCGCTGATGCTCATCGCGGTCGTGCGTGGCTGGCGGGCGCTCCCGATCCTGCTGGCCGGGACGCTCGTGCTCCTGGCTGCCGCCGGCCATGCAGCGGGGGTGCAGCCCGCGTGGCTCGGTGTCGGGCTCGACGCCGTCCATCTGCTGGCCGCCGGTGTCTGGGTGGGTGGGATCGGCGCGCTCGCAGCGCTCAGGCCGCCCGGCGGATGGCGATCAGCAGAGGCGCGCAGCTTGATCACGCGCTTCACCCCGGTGGCGCTCGTGGCGTTCGGGATCACCATCGTTGCCGGTGGTCTCGAGGCGATCGAGCAGCTCGGGTCGGTGCAGGCACTGTTCGGCACCGACTACGGCCGGGTTCTCCTGGTAAAGATGGCGCTCGTCGCCTGCATGCTCCCGCTCTCGCTGATGGCGTGGCGGCTTCGCCGGCCGCACGTGCGCGTGGAAGCAGGGATCGCCGCGTGCGTCATCGGGGCGGCCGCCTTGCTCGCGTCGTTCCCAGCGCCGCCCACCGCCGCGGAGCAACAGGCCGCCGATGCCGCGGCGCTGTCGCCGGCAGCAGGCCTGCCGGCTGCAGGGGAGCTGACAATGGCGGGACCCGCCGGAAGCGTGCTCGTGGGTCTGAGCCTCTCGCCGGGACTGCCGGGCCCGAACAAGGCGACCGTCTACGTGCTTCCCATCGGCGGAACTGCCGGCGCCAAATCCGTCCTCGCCAACATCGCGGTGAACAACGCCTACAAGGAGCTCGTCTCGTGCGGGGATACGTGCCGCACCGCGACCATCACCATCAAGGCGGGCGATACCGTTGCCGTGGACGTGTTGAACCCGGGAGGCGGCGAGGCCTCGTTCACCGTCCCGTCGCTGCCGGCGCCCTCGGGGACGCAGCTGCTCGCGCAGCTCCAGGCTGCCATGCACGAGCTGTCCGCGTACCAGTACAGCGAGGTGCTGAATCCAGGGCCCATCGACGCTGACTACTCCTCAGTCGCACCCAACAAGTCGACCTGGGCGGTGGGTGGCAGCAAGACGATCTTCATCGGCAACACGCAGTACACGCAGCTCAGTCCGGGCGGCCCGTGGCACGCTGAGCCGGGTCTCACGGAACTGGTCGTGCCGTCATTCGCGTGGGATTTCTTCGAGCCGCTGACCAACGCACACATCCTTGGTCACGCCGTTCTCGGGGGCGTTCCGACCACTATCGTCGCCAGCTTCGGGAACAAGTTCTCGACGCCGACCTGGTTCACGTTCTGGGTCGACGCCACCGGACGGGTTCGCCAGGTGGAGATGGAAGAGGCCGGGCACTTCATGACGGACACGTACACGAGCTACAACCACACAGTCCCGATCGAAGCGCCGGCCAGCTGATGCGGAGAGCCGTACTGCGCTGGCAAAATAGTGGCGAACGAAAACTCCCGAAAGGGATTCGGCGCAACACACGAGGCGAGAGATGGCCCTGCTGACCCAGACCCCCTACAAGGCACGGACCTTTGACCTGTCCGGGCTGACCGGCATCTCCGACAACACGCTCGAGGTGCACTTCGGACTTTATGGCGGTTATGTCAAAAACGTGAACCTGCTCAACGAGCAGCTCGTGACGATGCAGTCGGCCGGCCAGTCGTCGAACCCGGCGTACGCCGAGCTCACGCGCAGACTCGGCTTTGAGTACAACGGAATGGTCCTGCACGAGTGGTATTTCGGGAATCTCACGAAGGCCACCGGTGGCGGCATCTCGTCGTCTTCGGCACTCGGTCGCGCGCTCGGCGAGTCGTTCGGTGACATCGACACGTGGCGCAAGGATTTCACCGCGATCGGTGGGATGCGCGGCGTGGGCTGGGCCGTCACGTACCTCGACACCGCAACCGGCCGGTTGAGCAATCACTGGATCACGCTCCATGAGGACGGCAACATCGCCGGCTTCAAGCCCATCGTCGTGATGGATGTCTGGGAGCATGCGTTCCTGCTCGACTACAAGCCGGCGGACCGTCCGAAGTACATCGAGGCGTTCCTCGCGAACTTCGACGCCGACGCCGCCGAGGCACGCTTCACCGGAGCTGCGGATCGACCGGTCGGCTGACGCCGGGACCCGTCAGAGCGGCGGGCCGCCCAACTTCTCGTAGAGGGCATCGAGGTCCGCGTCCTCGGCCCAGTCGATGACGAGCCTGCCCCCGCCGCCCTTGCGGCGCTGCAGGCGGACCGAGACGCCGAGCGCCTGCTCGAGGCCGCGCCGCAACGCGGCATCATCGGACGTAAGCGGAGCCGGCTCTGGGGTTGCCGGTCGAGGTCGTGCAGGTGCGGTCTCTCGTTCGAGCCGCTCGCGGACGAGCTGCTCCGTCTCACGGACGCTGAGCCCGTCGGCGATGACGACTGCCGCGAGCGCCTCCTGATCGGACGCGTTCGGTAGGACGAGCAGCGCCCGGGCATGTCCGGCGCTGAGCCGCGACTCTGCCACGGCCTCCTGTACGGGGGCGGGGAGGTTGAGCAGACGGATCGCGTTGGAGACGCCCGATCGGGTACGGCCGAGCCTGAGCGCGATCGCCTCGTGGGTCAGCCCAAAAGCATCTGAGAGGCGGGCATACGCAGCGGCCTCCTCCATCGGGTTGAGATCGCTGCGGACGAGGTTCTCGGTGAGCGCCACCTCGAGCGACTGGCGTCCTGATTCGGCGGCGGGACGGACGATCGCGGGAATGCTGGAGACGCCGGCGAGTTGCGCCGCGCGGAGCCGGCGCTCGCCCGCGACCAGTCGATAGGCGTCGCCGTCGCGCTGCACAACGATGGGATGGAGCAGTCCGTGGAGGCGGATTGAATCGCCAAGCGCCTGGAGCGACTCGGGGTCGAATGCCCGGCGCGGCTGCTCGGGGTTGGGGGCGACCGAGCGCGGGTCGACGTTGACCAGCGGCGGGCCTTCGGCCGCCACCTCGGATTCGTTGCTGAGGAGTGCCTCCAGTCCGCGTCCGAGGCCGCGTCGCCGGAAAGCGCGCGGTGGTGCCGTATCGTCGCTCATACCGGGCTCGAAACCCCTGCTCCCATAAGGGTTTTCTTGCTCTGAACGCGAGCGTCGAGGTTGGCACTGAGCTCGCGGTACGCGATCGCGCCGCGACACGTCGGGTCGTATAGGGTGATGGGCATGCCGTGGCTTGGCGCCTCGCTCAGCCTGACGTTGCGGGGAATGAGCGGGGTGAGCAGCTCGTCGCCGAAACGGGCACGGACCTCGTCGACGACCTGGTGTGCCAGCGCGAGCCGCGCATCGAACAGGGTCATGACGATTCCAGCAACCCCGAGGGTGGGATTGAGCTCGCGCCGGAGCAGCGCCAGCGTGTGCATGAGCAGTCCCAGCCCCTCCAGCGCGTAGAACTCGCACTGGATCGGGATCAGGAGCGCCTCGGCGGCGACCACGGCATTGACCGTGAGGAGCCCGAGGCTCGGAGGTGCGTCGATGAGGACGTAGTCGTCGTCCGACTCGAGCGATTCGAGCGCGTATTGCAGCCGGCGTTCACGTCGGGCCAGATCGACGAGCTCGATCTCCGAACCGGCCAACGCAATGTCTGACGGGACGATGTCCAGGCCCTCAACGGCTGTAGGGAGCCTGGCATCCGACAGGGATCGACCGAGGACCACGACGTCGTAAATGCTGGTTTCGACGCGGCTGCGATCGATACCGACACCCGACGTGGCGTTGGCCTGGGGGTCGATGTCGATCAGGAGCACCTTCCGGCCCATCTCGGCCAGGGCCGCGCCAACGCTGACGGCCGTGGTGGTCTTGCCGACACCGCCCTTCTGATTTGCGACGGCGAGAATGGTGGGTGGCACGGTTAGCGGCTGATTATGGGCGGATCGCCGTGGCGATCACCCGGACATCGAGTTATCCCGAGTTTCCCCAGGCCTTTCCGCGTGGTGTCCCGCCTCTCCGAGTTGGAGGGCTGTCGAAAAGTGCCGCCTCCTGTGGAAAACTCAAGAGCGCCGCACATAGGCGTGGCGGGACTGTTTCACACTGAACTTGACGGTGAAACACCCTACCCGATACCGTGGGGAGGTGGCCGAACCTACGGAGCCCCGTGCGGAGCCGGAGCAAGCCAGCCCACCAGATGACCTTGCGACGGGATTTCTTGTGGGATTGCTCGTCGGCGAGGGCCATTTCGGCGGCGACGGCCGCCAGCCCCAGGTCACCCTGCGCATGCACGTCCGCCACGAGCAGACCTTCGAGTGGCTCCGCCGGACGTATCCGGGAAGCCGGCTGTACGGCCCGTATCACCACGGCGGGCGTTCCTACTACCAGTGGTCGGCCCGGGGGCGGTACCTGCGCGACGAGATCGTTCCGCTCGTCGAACGCCATCGCGGCCTGCTGGACGCCTATACCGCGGCTCGCTTCGACAGCATGTGTGAGCGCTATCGCATCGAGCGCGGTCCGGCAGAGGCCCTGAGCGCTCCGCCGGGCGCGTGAGCGCACCCGGCTACAATCCGGGGCGATGCTGGCTCCCTCTGCTCACACTTGGCGGCTCATCGCAGCCGCGCCACCGCGCGAGGTTTTCGCGGTGATGGAGCAGATGATCGGCAGCCCCCCATACCGCTACGAGATCGTTGGCGACAGCGAGGCACGCATCGTCGAGCATCGCCGCCGGGGGCTGTTCGGCAACTGGGCCAAGCCCAAGGTGCGCATCCGCTGGGTGCGGGTCCGCGCCGTGGAAGTCACCGAGGGCACCGCCGTGGAAGTCGAGGCGAGCTCGGGCGGCGGTCTCATCGCCAAGGCGATGGGCAAGGCCGACGGCGGTCCGACCAGCCGTGCCCTCCAGGTGGTCCGCCTTCTCACCGCAGGGGCAACCGACTCACGCACCGTGTACCGCGATCGGCGTATCCCGCCGGGTCCGGTGACTCTGGTCGCCTCGTGGGCAGGCATGCCATACCGCCTGTTCACAGAACCGCGCCACGACGCGACACGAGGTCGCGAGATCTTCACGGCGACCGAGGTCGAGGCGCTCGCAGAGCGCGAAGGACAATTCGTGAAGGTACGCGTTGCCGATGCGGACGAGGGATGGGTTGAAACCGATCAGATCGTCCCGTCGCCGTCCGTCTCGACCCGCGCGGCGCAGACCGAGACGGCGCGTTTCACCTGATGAAGCCGGTGATTGGCTCGAGCCGCGGCTGCGCCGCGGTTAGCGCGAGTGAGTGGAGAGACCGCCGAGTGCGACGGTTTGCGCCTCTCTCCGAGTGGTGACCTGGCCCCCTGCGGTCAGTGCTCCACCCAAGCGCTGGTCGGGAAGGACGAAGTACTCGAACAATCGTTCATTGGCGATGGTCCTCCTTTTGCCTGAGTGCCACGGCACCGCTTCCGCATTGCGTCGTGTATGAGGCGGGGCGGGTCCGGGCCGAGAGACGCCCCCAAAGTGTATCCCGGTTCGGAGGTTTCCCGTGAGCCCTGCATCTGAGACATCCGGGCACCGGCTCGACGCCTTCCATCTCGGCGCGTCGGTGCACACCTCCGACGGTCACCATGCCGGCACGCTCGAACGCGTCGTGGTCGACGCCGAGTCGTGGGACCCGCACGCGCTGATCGTGCGCGAGACGGAGTGGTTCTCCGGACGGGTCCTCGCGCCGGGCGCGGGGATGATGGTCGCCGAGGTGATCGTCCCGCTCGACGCGATCGAGAGCATCACGCAGAGCGATGTCCGTCTCAAGCTCGACAAGCGCGCCACTCGCGCGCTGCCGCCCTACCTCAGCTACCAGTACCAGCCGCTCCAGCGTGGCGACCAGTGGCGGTACGCCGCCGCAATGGTCGGCGCACCGCTGGGTGGCGGTCCCTTCTTCCCGCGCCTCGATGAGACCGCCGACAAGGCCGCGGGCGACATCGAGATCCGCCACGGCGAGAACGTGATGATCGGACACGAGGGCGACAAGCTCGGAACGGTGCAGGACGTCCTGTTCGACGAGGGCGAGCTGGTCGGCATCGTGGTCAGGCCGGTCGGCTTCTTCAAGCGCGACGTGGTCGTGCAGGTGCGTTTTCTCGATCGCAGCGACGACCTGGCCCTGTTCCTGCGCATGACACGCGCGGACGTTCTCAAGCTGGCGGAGTTCGAAGCCCCAGCCTGACGGCCGGGCATCGTCAGAGCGGCAGCCGGCCCATGAACCCGGTGTCGCGCGGGTGCCAGAACGCAATCCGATCCTCACCGAGCCGCCAGCAGAGATAGATCGGTTCACCTTCGCGGACGGCGGCGAAATCGACGAGACCGGTCGCTGGATCGCGCAGGATGACGCCGAGATCCTCGATCTGACCACTCAGGCGTTGCGCGTCGTGGAACGGCCCAGACGCGGTGAGAGCGGCCGCAGCAGAGCCGTTCGTGGAGACGGCGTGCGCCGCACTCTCGGCGCTGCGCCCCGCAGACCTGCGATGCGCGAGCCGAAGCGCGGTGAGCAACTCCGTGAGCTGTGGGAGCAATGCGGTTGCCTCCGCGTGCGTGAACACCCGCTCCATGCGTGGCAACGATGCCAGACCGACCCGGCCGGCGTCGAGCGCCGGGCTAGTAGATCCCGAGCTCGAGCTGGGCTTCGTCCGAGGCCATCGTCCGCGGGTCCCACGGTGGCGACCACACCAGGTTGATGTGCACGTCGCGCACGCCCGGCAACGGCGCGCAGACCGCGTGCGCCTGGGTCTCGATGATCGGACCCATCGGGCAGTACGGGGTCGTCAGGGTCATGTCGATCGTGAGCAGCCCGTCGTCGTCGATATTGGTGGCGTAGATCAGACCGAGCGACACGATATCGATGCCGATCTCCGGGTCGTAGACCTCGCCGAGCGCCGCGCGGATGAGCTCGTCGGACGCCTTGGCCTCGGGCTGCGTCGTGGAATCGGTGGTCGTCATGTTCCTGTCCTCGATTCGGTCTCGGTGAGGCCTTCCAGCAAAGCGTTCCAGACCAGGGTCGCGCATTTCACGCGCACGGGATAGGCGCGCACACCACGCAGTGCCTCGAGGTCGCCGATATCCGCGGTGCCGATATCGCCGCTGCCCGTGAGCATGGCGCGGAAGGTCTCAGCGAGCTGTGCCGCGCCGTCGACGCTCATGCCGGTCACGGCTTCGCAGAGCATGCTTGCGGACGCCTGGCTGATCGAGCACCCGCGACCTGTGAAACCGATGGCGGCGACGGTTCCGTCCGCGAGCCGGTAGCTGAGGTCGATCTCGTCCCCGCAGAGCGGATTGTTCGCCTCGATGACCCGGTCGGCCGGATCGACCGTCTCGTGGTGACGAGGGTTGCGGTAGTGGTCGAGGATGATCTCGCGATAGAGATCGTCATCGACCGGCGTGTACCCGACTGCCATGGATCCATCGTAGTCCAACAGTCCAGGAGCAAAACCTGAGGACCCACCCCGAGAATGACGCCGATGGCTCGCACTGACGTCCTCGCGCCAACCGGCAAGCGCGAGCGTGACCCCGCGTTCTGGCTGCTCATCGGCCAGCTGGTCATGTTCACCGGCGTTGCGGCCGTTTTCCCGATCGCGCCGCTCTACGTCGCACATCGCGGCGGGAACTCGATCGCCGTCGCGATCTTCATCGCCGGACCGCTCGTGTCCAACACGCTCGTGCAGGTGCCGGCTGGGCGTCTGTGCGACCGCTGGGGTCGCAAGCCGTTCCTCGTCGGCCCGCGCCTGGTTTATGCCGTGCTCTCGTTCTTCCTGTTCTTCAACATCGGCACCCTCCCGGTGCTCACCGCGCTGCGGATCCTGATGGGAGCGTGCGCTGGAGCGTACGTGCCCGCGCTTCGCGCTGCGCTCACCGACCTGAGCGATCCTGACCAGCGCGCACAACGGTTCTCGCAGCTCCAGGCGTACGAGATGGTCGGCCTTCTGGTCGGTCCGCTCATCGGTGGTGCTGCGGCGCTCTGGCAGGACTCGGCGGTGTTCGGCGTCACCGGGCTTGCGATGTTCATCGGCATCGGGCCGATGCTTCGCGTCCCGGAGACGCGTGCGGCGACCGGCGCGACCCCCGTCCACAAGGAGCGATTCCGCTGGTGGCGGCTTCGCGGCATCGTGGTGCCGATCGCAGCATTGTTCGCCGTGGGCACCATCTGGTCGATGTACGACGTCGTCTGGCCGCAATACCTGGCCGCGCGCGGCAACAGCCCGCTCATCATCGGACTCTCCGTGAGCCTTTTCGCGCTCCCGATCCTGCTGCTTGCGCGCGCCGGCGGGCGTCTTGCGGACCGCGTCGACCGGCGCAAGCTCGTGACCGCGGGCATGCTCATCGTCGCGCTCTGCGCATCGACGTATCCGTTTCTCCGCATCCTCGCGGTGATTCTGGTTGTCGGTGCCATCGAAGCAGTCGCGACGGTGATCCTCGAGCCCAGCCTGTTCGCGGTGATCGGGGACAGCACGCCGGAGACACTCCGCGGTCGCGCGATGGGCATCGGCGGTCTGTACCAGTTCTCGGGCATGGCGTTCGGCGCGGCGGTGCTCGGTTCGCTCTACGGAGCCAACGCCGGCCTCCCCTTCTGGTGCGGCAGCGGCATCCTGCTGTGCGGCGCGCTCGTGTGCGCTGCATGGCTCCCGGGGCGTCCTGCGCCGGCCTCGCACGTCGTCCAACCCGCAGCATTCCCGGTGCTTGAACGTGAGCAGGGATAAGGCCGCGCGGCCGGCGCCGCCAAAGCTGTTCCTCGGTCACGGCGCATCCGGCACCGCAGCGTCGATGCGCCCATGGGTCGTCGCGCTTGCGGCGCACGGTGTTGTCGCGCAGGCGCTCGACCTGCCGAAATCGAGTGCCGAGCGTGCGGTGGGAGTGTTCCGCAACGCGCTGTCGGCAAGTCCCGATGCAGCCGTGGGCGGGCATTCATACGGAGGCCGGATGGCGAGCATGCTCGCTGCTGAGCAGCCCATAGCCGCCTTGATATTGCTGAGCTATCCGTTGCATCGCCCCGGTCACCCCGAGGAGTTGCGCACCGCGCACTGGTCGCGCATCACGTGTCCGATGCTCTTCCTCTCCGGTGACCGCGACCCCTTCGCGAAGATCGACCTGCTGCGCCGTGAAGTCGGCGCCTGGCGCAACGCGGAACTGGTTGTCTACCCCGGCGTCGGCCACGGATTGCTCAGCGTCCGCGAGGATGCGGCCGCGCGAATCGCCGCGTTCCTGGGTTAGCGGGGAGCGCGCCGCGGGCGCGAACGCCGCACGCCGATGGCGACCGACGCAACGCCGCCGAACACCATCGCCAGCCCGAGACCGGGAAGGAACGAGGTCACAGCCCCTGTTTCGGGAGCGTTGACGTTGACGGATGCCGCGAGGCACGCGCCCGCGGGGCGGCGGATCTGGTTGGTGTGCAACGTCACCGCGCCATTGCGGGCGAGCACGCGTCCGGCCGTGACGTTCGCGCCCGTCGTCAGCGTGATGCTGGTCAGCGCCATGAGATTCCCCTGGAATCTCGTCGCCGTACCGAGCGTTGCCGACGATCCGACCTGCCAGAAGACCTGGCACGCCTGAGCGCCGTTGGTGAGACGAACCACAGAGCTGCTCGCCGTTGTCAGCGTGCTGCCGATCTTGAAGATGAAGACGCCGCGTCCACTGAGCGTCAGCGATCCGGTCAGCTGTGCTGACGAGCTGAACTTGTAGACGCCTGGGACCAGATTCTTGCCGCCGAGATTCCTGCCGGTGAGGTTCGAGGTCGTCGGCGAGTTGGCCGCGTCGTTGTATGCGGTGACGAGGTCGTTCTTCGCACGCAGCGCCACCGCATCGGTGATGTGCTTCACACCGGTCACGATGCCGGGTGGAAACCCGGTGAGTGCTGTACCAGGGCGGAGGCCGAGCTCACCGGTGACGACCGTGGGGCCGGTGTTGGTGATGGTGGACCCACCGAGCACGGTGAAGTTGAGCGCGGTCCCGAGGCGTGGCGACGTCGCCGCATACGCGGAGATCGGCCACGCCGCCGCGAACATCACGATGGCACCAAGAAGGAGCGGAATCCCGCTCGAGCGTTTGAACATGCGCCCACCCTGTGCCGAATTCCCGCCGGCATCCGGCGACTGTGTCATCCGTCACCGCACGCGCCCATGTGTGTTGCAAACCGGGCCGGCGTCGGTTCGCCGGCGCACCGACGGAAACCGGGAAACGCCGGTTAGACGCGAAAAACCCGGCGGACCTCGCCCAGCCCTTCGCCGAGTGCGTCGATCTCCTCGTGGGTCGTGTAGAGGTACACCGACGCACGCGCCATCGAGGGAACGTCGTAACGGGCCATGAGTGGTTGCGCGCAGTGATGCCCGGCGCGCACCGCGATGCCCCGGCGGTCGAGGATCGTGCCGACATCGTGGGCGTGCACGTCGGCGAGGTTGAAGCTCACCACGCCGCCACGCGACTCAAGGTCGCGGGGTCCGAATATCGTGATATCGCCAACTTCGTCCAGAACATCGAGGAGATGACGCGTCAGCGCCAGCTCGTGCGCGTGGATGCGGTCACGGCCGATCCCGTCGATGTAGTCGCACGCCGCCGCCAGGCCGACAGCGCCGGCCACGTCGGGCGTGCCCGCCTCGAACTTGTGCGGCACCTCGTTCCACGTGCTGCGCTCGAGGGTCACGCGGCTGATCATGCTGCCGCCTCCGAGAAAGGGCGGCATGCGCTCGAGCAGCTCGGGACGCGCCCAGAGCACGCCGATCCCCATGGGCGCGAGCATCTTGTGGCCGCTGAACGCGATGAAGTCGCAGTCGAGGTCACGCGCCGAGAAGGGCATGTGCGGGACGGACTGGGCGGCGTCCAGGCAAACGAGCGCACCCGCGGCATGGGCGCGGCTCGTGATCGTGCGGATCTCGTTCACCGTGCCGAGGACGTTCGACTGGTGGCCGATGGCGACGAGGCGTGTCGGCGGCGCAAGCAACTCGTCAAGGTTGCTCAGATCGAGACGGCCGTCCTCGTCGACGCCAATCGCGACCAGCTGCAGCCCGCGCCGCTCCGCCGCGAGCTGCCACGGCACCAGGTTGCTGTGGTGCTCCATGACCGTGACGAGGATGCGGTCCCCGGGCTCGAGCATCTGGGTCGCATACGAGTACGCGACCAGGTTGATCGCCTCGGTGGTGTTGCGCACGAAGACGAGGCCTTCAGACGGAGCGTCGATGAACTCGGCGACCCGAACCCGCGCACGCTCGAAGGCATCGGTGGCGTCGTTGCCGAGCGTATGCACGCCGCGGTGCACGTTGGCGTTGCTCGTCGCGTAGTAGGCGTCGACGGCATCCACCACCGAGCGCGGCTTCTGCGTCGTCGCGGCCGAATCGAGGTAGACGAGCGGATGGTCGCCGATCTGCCGGTCGAGAATGGGGAAGTCGGCACGGATACGGGCGACGTCGAGCGCGCTCGGTGCGGCGACGTGGGTGCTCACGACGCGGCAACCCCGTCGGCAAGCGCGACTCGCAGGATTCCGTCGGCGCTGATCTCGACGCGGTGCACGCGCACCGGCTCGACGGCCGGCAGCGTCAGCGGGTCGCCGGTTCGGAGGTCGAAGCTCGATCCATGGAGCGGGCATTCGATGACACAGCGGTCGATGTCGAGATCACCTTCGCTCAACGACGCCTCGGCGTGGCTGCAGGTGTCGTCCAGCGCGTAGAAGATCCCGTCGACATTGAAGATGGCGACCGGCACGTCATCGATCTCCACGCGCGCCGCGCACCCCGGCGGGATGTCGCTCGCGCGAGCCACGTCGGTCCAGCCGTCGCTCATGCCTCTGCTGCGGCGACCCCGGCCACAGAGGCGCCGGCGATCTCCGCGTCCAGCAAGGCCCCGGCGAGCTCCGCGAATCCGCGGTGCGGCACACGGTCGAGGACGTCGTCCATGAACCCGCGAACGATCAGCGAGCTCGCCTCGTCCGGGGGAACTCCGCGGGCCATCAGGTAGAAGCGCTGCTCCGAATCAATGTGTCCGGCGGTCGCGCCGTGCCCGCACTTCACGTCGTTGGCGCGGATCTCGAGCCGCGGGATCGAGTCGGCTTTCGCGCCCTGGCTCAGCAGGAGGTTGCGGTTGGCGACGTAGCCATCGGCATGCACGGCGGTCGGTGCGACGTCGATCATCCCGCCATACACCGAGCGTGCCTGGTCGCGTACCGCCACCTTGAGGAGCAGGTTGCTGCGCGTCTCAGCTCCGACGTGCGCCTGCAGCGACTGGTGGTCGATGTGCTGCGTGCCGTCGCCGAAACAGATGCCGAAGATGTCGGCCTCGCTGCCGATGCCGTTGAGCATCACCTCCCACCACGCCTTCTGCAGACGGGCGCCGAGCGTGATGCCGGTGAAGCGAAGCTTTGCGTTGGCGTCGAGCGAGGTGCGCTGCATCGCGATGTGCCAGACGCCTGCTCCCCACTCCTGCACGGTGTTGTAGTCGAGACGGGCGTCGCGGCCGGCGGAGAGCACGACCATCGCGTTGCTGAGCACAGCATCGGTGCCGGCAGGCGATGCATAGGCATCGATCACGGTGAGCGACGCTCCCTCGTCGAGGAGGACCGCGGTGGTCGGAAACACCGCGACCTCACTGCCGGATGCAGCGTGCGCGATCCACACCGGGACGAGCGCCTCGACGCCCTGCGGGACATAGACGAAAGCGCCGCCGCGCCACAGAGCGTTCCACAGCGCGATGAACTTCGTCTCGTCGACACGGACTGCCGCGAGCACTCGTTGCACGAGCTCGGGATGGACCGTGGCGGCCTCCTCGAGCGTCGTCACGATGATCCCCTGCGCGAGCAGCGTGTCGGCGCCCTCGATGATTGTCCCGATGGGACCGTCGAAGATCAACGCCGCGTCCGGCGCGGCACTGTCGCGCTGCGCGCGCATCGCGTCGAGCACCGCCGCATCCACGGTTTCCGATGGTGTGAACCGCTCGATGTGGAGCGCGGAGATGTCGGTGCGCCGCCAGTCCTCATCGCTGTGCGATGACGGCATGGGGAGCGCTTCGTACGCGTCCCAGGCGATGCGCCGACGCGCCGCGAGCCACGCCGGGGATGCGTCCGCCCGGGCTGCCGCGACCCCTTGCCCCAGCGTCGCTGTGGGCTCCGCGGTCAGCGGGGTCGTCACCCGATCGAACCCTCCATGGAGAGCGCGAGCAGACGGTTGAGCTCGACCGCGTACTCCATCGGCAGCTCCTTGACAAAGGGCTCGAAGAAGCCGTTGACGATGAGTGCCGTCGCGTCCATCTCGCTGATGCCGCGCGACGTCAGATAGAAGATCTGGTCCTCACCGACCTTGCTGACGCTGGCCTCGTGACCGATCGTCACGTCGGGGTTCTCGATGTCCATGTACGGGTAGGTGTCGCTGCGTGACTCCTCGTCGAGGAGCAACGCGTCGCAGCGGACGCTCACCTTGACGTTGTGCGCCTTCGGCAGCACTTTGATGTGGCCTCGGTACGACGTGCGCCCGGTGCCCTTGCTGATCGATCGCGACACGATATTGCTGGTGGTGTTCGGCGCCACGTGGATCGCCTTGCTGCCCGCGTCCTGGTGCTGGCCATCGCCGGCGAACGCCGCGCTCATCACCTCGGCGTGCGCCCGCTCGCCCATCAGATACACCGACGGGTACTTCATGGTCACCTTCGAGCCGAGGTTGCCGTCGATCCACTCGACGGTGGCGTCCTCGTTGGCGATCGCGCGCTTGGTGACGAGGTTGTAGACGTTGTCCGACCAGTTCTGGATGGTCGTGTAGCGGATCTTTGCGCCCTTGTGCGCGATCAGCTCGACGACGGCGCTGTGCAGCGAGTCACTCGAGTAGTTCGGCGCCGTGCAGCCTTCGATGTAATGAACCGAGGAACCCTCGTCCGCGATGATGAGCGTCCGCTCGAACTGGCCCATGTTGTCGCTGTTGATGCGGAAATATGCCTGGAGCGGAATGTCGACCTTCACGCCCTTGGGCACGTAGACGAACGATCCACCCGACCACACCGCGCTGTTGAGCGCCGCGAACTTGTTGTCGTTCGGCGGGATGACCGTGCCGAAATACTTGCGGAAGAGCTCCTCGTGCTCACGCAGTCCGGTGTCGCAGTCACTGAAGAGCACGCCCTGCTTCTCGAGGTCCTCGCGGATGCTGTGATAGACGACCTCCGAGTCGTACTGCGCGCTCACGCCGGCGAGGAACTGACGCTCCGCCTGCGGGATGCCGAGACGGTCGAAGGTGTTCTTGATCGAATCAGGGACGTCGTCCCACGAGCGACTCATCTCCTCGACGGGCTTGACGTAGTAGTAGATGTTCTCGAAGTCGAGGCCGGAGAGATCCGCGCCCCACGTTGGCATCGGGCGTTTGCGGAAGTGGTCGAGTGCCTTGAGCCGGAACTTCAGCATCCACTCGGGCTCGTCCTTGTGCTTCGAGATGGACGCGACCACCTCGGGCGACAGTCCCTTGGCCGTGCGGAACACCGAGACGTCGATGTCCGAGAAGCCGTACTGGTAATCCTTGGTCAGCTCTTTCGCTTGAATCGCCATCGCGAATCTCCTACGCGGTGGCGGCCACGGCCGTCCCCAGAATTGGTTCGTAACCCTCGCGCTCGATCTGTCGCGCAAGGTCCGGCCCGCCGGAGGTGACCACGCGCCCGTCATGAAGGACGTGCACGCGGTCCGGGTGAAGGTGTTCGAGGATGCGCGGGTAGTGGGTGATCACGAGCACACCCATGTCGGGTCCGCAGAGACGCATCACGCCGTCGGCGACGGTGCGCAGCGCGTCGACGTCGAGGCCCGAGTCGGTCTCGTCGAGGATCGCGAGCTTGGGTCGCAGCATCGCGAGCTGCAGGATCTCCATGCGCTTCTTCTCGCCGCCGGAGAAGCCGTCGTTGATGTAGCGCGAGCGGAAGCTCTCGTCGATCTTGAGCTCCTGCATCTCGGCGCTGAGACGGTTGAGAAACTCGCGTGCCGGCATCTCCTTGCCCTGGGCACGAAGCGCAGCGCGCAGGAAATTCACCGTGGTGACGCCGGGGATCGCCGTCGGGTACTGAAAACAGAGGAACAGGCCGAGACGCGCACGCGCGTCGGCGGTGAGCGGCAACAGGTCCTCGCCGCCGAACGTCGCCGAACCACCGGTGACGACGTACTTCGGGTGTCCCATCAACGTGTACGCGAGCGTGCTTTTGCCCGAGCCGTTCGGGCCCATGAGCGCGTGCACCTCACCCTGGGGGATCTCGAGGTCGACGCCCTTGAGGATCTCCTTGCCCTCGACGGTGGCGTGCAGTGCCTTGACGGAGAGCACGGCCGCGGTCACAGCCCGGCCTCGCTCGGCGCGGGCGCCATGGCCTCGATGAGTGACTGATCGGCGACCAGCTCCGCGAGCGTGGTCTGACTGAGCACCGCGTCGATACTCTGCTTGAGACGCATCCAGAGCGCGCGCGACGCGCACTCGCCCTCGCGCTGACAGGCTCCCGTCACGTAGCCATGCGCAACGCATTCGACCGGCGCGACCTCGCCCTCGATGACGGTCACGACGTCGAGGACGCTGATCTGCTCCGCGGGGCGGGTGAGCGCGTAACCGCCGTGCACACCGCGCGTGCTTTCCACGAGCCCACCGCGCCGCAGCTGCGAGGCGAGTTGCTCGAGGTACGCAAGCGGAAGGTGCTCGACCCGAGCCACCTCGGCGATGCTGAGCGGGCCCGAACCATATGCCTTGGCGAACTCAGTCATCATGCGAAGGCCGTAGTGGGCTTTGGAGCTCACCCGCATGGAAAACGAAGCTGCGGGCGGTGCGCCGGGCTCCGAGGTATGCCGGTGAGCGGTACGCCGCCCGGAGCTTTGAAGAATTCCGACTGTCATGGTCAGGATTATACATCGGGGGCACAGGTCCAGCGAGGGAACGCCGGCCCCGCTGAGATATTCTCGGCACGCCCCCATGCCACGTCCACGCACTTGCCTCCTGCTCGCCGGATCCTTCGCCGGCGTCCTCATGGCGGGGTGTGGCGGGTCCAGCGGTCAGACGTCGCCCACCCCGTCGCCGCTCACGACGGCGCAGATCCAGTCGAGGTACACCGCCGCGGCGAACGCCTACAACGCCTACGAGGCCCAGCTCTCCGTCGCCGAGAACGCGGCCTGCGATGTGGGCAGCCCGACGGCCTCACTGAGCGCGTGCCAGACCGCCCTCAGCAGCCAGCGCCAGGCGACGATCGCCTACGACGACGCGCTCCGCGCAACAACCTTCACCGGGGACGCGGCGATCGACGCGAGCCATCTGCTCAGCGACGATGCGGCCATCGAATCCTACCTGGAGCAGGCCGCGACGGCGCCCAGCCTGGCGACGATCGCGAGCGTCCAGTCGCAGATCATCCCGCTCCTCGCAACGGCGGTGACGGCAGCGACGGCGCTTCGCGCGGACATCGGGTTGCCCGCTCCGGCCTGACCCGATCAGGGCGCGGACGCGCCGACCGCGGCGCCGGTGCTGCTGCGGATCTGCGCCACCGCGGCCGTGACGAGCGTTGCGGCTCGATCGATGTCCTCGAAGGTCGTCGTTCGTCCCGTGGTGCACCGCAGCGCTCCGGCGGCGAGGTCGTCGGGGTAGCCCATCGCCCGCAGGACGTGCGACGGCAGCGGGGCGCCGCTGGCGCAGGCGGACCCGGCTGAGGCGTCGACCCCGGCCATGTCGAGCGCAGCCAGCAGCACGTCGCTCCGCACGCCGGGGAAGGCGAACGTCGCGAATCCGGGGGCGGTGTGCTCGCCGGCGCCGGTGTTGATCGCTCCCGGGACGCCCGACATCACCGCGGCGACGAGGCGCCGGCACAACGTCGCCTGACGGTCGCTCTCGACAGGACGCCGCTGCTCGGCCAGGTCGGCGGCGGCCGCCATCCCGACGATGCCCGCCACGTTCTCGGTCGCGCTCCGCCGGTTGCGCTCCTGCCCGCCGCCCGTCGTCTGCGCGGCGATGGTGACGCCATGGCGCACCCACAGGGCACCGACGCCCTTGGGGCCGTAGAGCTTGTGTGCCGAGAGCGTGAGCAGGTCGACGCCGAGCGCCGCCGGGTCGACCCCGATCCGTCCGAGCGACTGGACCGCATCGGTGTGGACGAGGGTTCGCGGATTGCGCCGGCGGACGGCGCCGGCGATCGCCCCGACATCCTGGATCGCACCCGTCTCGTTATTGACGCGCATGACAGAAACCAGCACGGTCTCTGGCGTCACCGCGGCGGCGACCGTCTCCGGATCCACGCGACCGTCGCGCTCGCACGCCGCGACCGTGAGTGTGGCGGCGCCGATCTCCTCCAGGCGCCGCGCCGTCTCGAGCACGCCGTCGTGCTCGATCGCGGTCACAACGAGATGCCGGCCGCGCTCTGCACCCCAGCGCTCGAGCACCCCTCGAATCGCGAGGTTGTCGGACTCCGTGCCGGAACCGGTGAAGACGATCTCCCGCTGGGTAGCGCCGAGGACTGCGGCCAGGCGATCGCGCGCGGCATCGACCGCGGCACGCGCGGCTCGTCCTGTCGCGTGCACCGACGAGGGATTCCCCTGCGTTGTTGTCAAGTACGGCAGCATCTCGTCGAATACGCCGGCCGCCAGGGGCGTCGTCGCAGCGTGGTCGAGGTACAGGCGGTTCATGCAGGCGCGCGCCGCGGCTCGGCGTTCGCGCCGCGGCGCGTACGTGCGATCACCGTGTCGGTGAATGCTGTCGTCGACGAATCGCCGCCGAGGTCCGCGGTCGCGATGCCGGCGCGCAGCGACTCGAAGACGGCGTCGCGGATGCGCGTCGACGCGGCCCTGCAGCGTTCGTCGCCGGCGAAGCCGAGCAACGCCGCGGCCGCGAGGATCATCGCCATCGGGTTGGCGACGTTCTTGCCCTCGAGGCTCGGGGCCGTGCCATGCGGTGCCTCCGCCATCACCACACTGGGGACGAGCGAATCGTCCCCGAAGCCCAGCAGCAGCGACTCGGCTCCGGCGATGCTGCCGAACAGCGGCAGCACCAGATCACTGAGGCAGTCACCGTCGCGGTTGAGCGCCGGGATGACGAGGGCGTCGCCGGCCCGGCTGAAGAGCAGCGCATACGTCGCATCGATGAGTTGCGGCTCGTACTCGACGTCGGGATGGCGCGCCGCCGCGGCGTCGAGCTCCTCCTTGAACATCCCCTCGTAGATGCGCGACACGGTGAACTTGGGACCACCGAACACCTTCGCGTGGGTCCGCGCGGCGTGGACGAACGCGAACTCGGCCACTGCACGGCAGGTGGATCGCGAGATGTGCTCGGTGCGATATGCGATCTCGTCACCACCGGACTCCTCGCGCCACTCCTTGGCGTTGTAGGCGTCGTCGATCGCCATGCGGACGATGCTGATCGGCGCGCTCACGCCCGCGATGCCGGCAACGCCTGGGATGCGCTGTCCGGTGCGGAGGATCACACGACCCCCAACGCGTTCGCGAAGCAGCGCATTGGGACTGCCGACATCGCTGCGGTCCGTCGGCGTCACGGTGGCGGCTTTGAGGCCGAATCCTGCGGCGCGCATCGCATCCGCCGCCTCACCGACCACCGCGTTGTTCGTCTCGCGACGATGCTCGAGTGAGAGGTCGAACGTCTGCAGCTCGAGCTCGACGCCGATCACGTCGGGGGCGACGACGCGCAGGGCCTCGTCGAGGAGCTCCTGTCCGGTCTGGTCACCGCGAAGGACGACGATGGTTGTCACGCCGAAAGGGTACGTCGCAGCGCCCCGAGGCCTGGTCGCTCGCTGCCTGACCATCCCGCGATGCGATCATCGCCGCGTGCCGAACTCGATGACCGCGCGAGACGAGGAGCAGGACCAGGAGCACCGCCCCGGCGCGGTCCTGTACGTCTACACGTGGGATCTGGTCCTCGTGATCCTGGCGCTGCTCGTGACCCTTGCCCCGTTCGCCGGTGCTGTGCAGAGCAGCGCCGGTGTGCAGCCCCTGCCCTTCTACGCGCAGGTGATCGAGGCGGTGTCATCGGCGGCGTTCGCGGCGACCCTGATCATCCTTGCCGCGTTGCTGACCCGGCGGCACGCCTGGGTGCGCATTGTGCAGATCGGCACACTGGTGACCCACATCGCGCTCGCGATCATCTCGGAAGTGGTGCTGGCGATCTCCGGCAACAGCGCCGGCGTGCCCGGGCTGCTCGGGACGCTGCTGTTCATCCTGCTCGACGGCCTCGCGATCCTGATCATGACCGACCGTCGAGTCGTCACCTGGTACGACCAGCGCGCGGCGATCCCGGTCTACGCATGGGCGGTGCTCGTGCTCTGGGTCGGCGGCAGCGGCCTCAACATCGTGCTGGACGCCGTCTACCACTAGCGATGGACTGACTGACTCGCTGCCTATGCCGGCAGACGGCTACACATACGTCAGGAGGTCCTCGACGATGTCGGCCAGCTCGTCGTTGCGCACCGGCTTCATCATCACCGCCGCTGCGCCGAGCTGCTGCGCTCGCTCCCGCGCCTGGACATCGCCGGCGGCGGTGAGGATCACCACTCCCGCGCGCGGATGCTCGGGCGCGAAGCGGATCGCCTGAAACAATTCGAGCCCATCGGTGTCGAGCGTCGCGTCGAGGATGAGGACGTCCGGCTCGAAGGATTTGAGCTCAGCACGGACCTCGCGCACTGCTTTCGCCCAGTGCACGTCGTGTCCCATGAGGGTGAAGCGGTTGATCACCTGCTGGGCGACGGCGGCCTCGTCCTCGGCTACCAGGATGCGGGCGCGGTCTGGCGGCATCACCGCGCATCCTAGGGTTCCAACCCATCGTCGTGCCCGGCCCCTTTCGGCGAAGGCGGGCGGCTGCGTACACTGGCGCCGTCGATGCCGCTCCCACCTCACGTTCTGCTCGGCACTGAGCGGACCCGGCGCGGGTCCTCAGACGGCAACCGGTTCACGCGCTGGCTGCACTGGCCGTCACGCAACCAACCCGGCATCGACGGCCGCGCCACCGCCACGGAGCCTGCCAGACCGGTTGCGACACAGGTCGATGCGGAGACGCGCGCCTTCTGGGCGGGCAGCGAAACGGCCGCCATCACGTCGAGGCGGGCGGCGGCGCTGGTCGATGCCCACGAGCGCGGCCGCAGTCCTGCAGGCGGCCGTCCTCCCGGCAATCCGGCATTCAGTGAAGCGCTGTTCGTGGAGCTGATGCGAGCAAGCCAGTACCGGCGCGCGTTCACGTTGCTGAGCGAGGACTGCCAGCTGAGCTGGGGATCACCGGAGGCCTTCGCAGAAGCCCAGGGCGCGTCAACGATGCGCAGGCTCCACGGCGTGAGCGTCAAAGAGGTGCGCTACCTGCCGGAGTGGACCGATTCGTCCCGCGGCACCACGTACCACGATGTGGCCGAGCTCGATGTCGAGTACGAGGTCGGCGATCCGGAGCCGGTTGCACGGCTCCGTCGCGTCGTGCACCTCGTTCCCGGTGGTGGGCGCTGGCGATCGATCTGCTACCCCGTGTAACAGCACTTACCCGACGTTCGCACCCCGAGCCGACCGTGGGACAATCCCGACTCGTGCAATCCGCCGCCACACATGCGCAACCGGGCCCGATGGAACGCACGTGCCTGGAGATCGCCCGTATCGAGCGTGAGGCGGCCTTCCGTCGCGAGCGCATCTCCCGCACCCGGCTCCGCGTCCGCGAAGCGGATGTGCTCATCGACCTGATCGAGGAATGTCGCATGCGCTCGTTCCGGCTCATACCGCCCGTGCTCTGGAGCGCCGTGGTTCGAGCCGTCGGTGCAGTGGATTCGGATCTTCGCGACCGGCTCGGCATCGACCGCGAGCCCGACCATGTCGCCGACATCCTCTTCGAGGCCCAGGAAGTGCTCCTGCTGCGTTCGCTCGAGTCGCGTCGACCGAGGCTCGCTCCGATCATTCCGCTGTTCGGCCCTCGCGGTCGGACTGCCGCGGCGGGTTGATCGCACTTCCGGGATGACCTGGGACGTCGCCGTCGCGGGGACGTTCCACAGCGACGACCTGACGACACCCGCGGGCCGGCGCGACGCGCTCGGCGGCTCGGCCGTGTACTTCTCGCTGGCGGCTTCGCGCTACGCGCCGGTCCACGTGAACGGCATCGTCGGCGCGGACACCGTGGACGAGTACCGCCGGATCCTCGACAGCCCGTCGATCCACCTGGACGGGATGGTGGTCAGCGACTCACCGACGTTCCGATGGCACGCCGTCCACGACTTCCACCGATGGGTGACATCACACGAGTCGTCGGAGCCGGGGTGTGATCCCCTCTGGGACGCGACACTGTCCGAGCCATCCCGCAGCGCTGACGTGCTCTTCGTGGGCAGCATGGCCCCGGCCCTGCAGCGCGCCGTTATCGACCAGTCCGGCGCGGCGCTGATCGGACTCGACTCGATGACCGAGTTCATCGAGCACCAGCGCGGGGAGGTCAACGCCGTGCTCCGGCGGATCGACATCCTGTTTCTCACCGCAGCCGAGTTGAGCGCGCTCACCGACAGCGACGACTGGCGGGGCTCCGCCGCGCGGCTCTGCGGCACCGGCCGTCTGCGGGCGGTCGTCGTCAAGCACGGCCCGGAAGGGGCAGCGTGCGTCACGTCGGACATGCTCGCCGAGATGCCCGCCGTGGCCGTCCGGGCGGTGGTGGATCCCACCGGCGCCGGCGACGCGCTGGCAGGCGGCTTTCTCGGTCACATCGCCCAGGCGATGCGCTCCGACGAGGCGATCCTCGCCGCGGCGTTGGCGGAAGGGCTCGCTCGGGCAGCCGAGGCAATCGTCGCCTTCGGCACGGCGGGTCTCGCCGGGACCGGCACCGTATGATCGCGGGCGAATGGCACAGAGGCCGCGTGACCTTGGGACACCGATCGACCGCAACCTCGCCCTCGAGCTCGTGCGGGTCACCGAGGGCGCTGCCATGTCGGCCGCGCGTCACATGGGGCGCAACCAGAAGGAGACGGCCGACCAGGCTGCCGTCGATTCGATGCGCCGCAGCCTTGGATTCGTCGACATGGACGGTGTCGTGGTCATCGGCGAGGGCGAGAAGGACGAGGCGCCGATGCTGTACATCGGCGAGCAAGTCGGCAACGGCAACCCTCCGCAGGTAGACGTCGCCGTCGACCCGATCGACGGCACCCGGCTCGTCGCCCGAGGCATCCCGGGCGGGATCGCCACCGTGGCGCTCGCAGAGCGCGGGTCCATGTTCCACAGCCACCTCCACTACATGGAGAAGCTCATCGTCGGCCCCGCGGCCGCAAAGGTGATCGACATCACCGCCAGCGTTGCCCAGAACCTCAAGCGCATCGCCCGCGCCGAGGATCGTCGCGTCGAGGATCTGACGGTCGTCGTGCTCGACCGCGATCGGCACGAGACGCTGCTCGAGGAGATCCGCTCAGCAGGTGCTCGCGTGAAGCTGATCATGGACGGCGACGTCGCAGCCGGACTCATGGCGGCCATGGAGCACCGCACCGGTATCGACGTGCTCATGGGTATCGGCGGTGCACCTGAGGCAGTCCTTGCGGCGTGCGGCATCAAGTGCATCGGCGGTGGCATGCAGGCCCGGCTCTGGCTCAGCGACGGTGAGCGCGCGGTGATGGAGAAGGAAGGCAAGACCGAGGAGCTCGTCCTCGAGCTGGACGACCTGGTGGCCGGCGACAACGTCTTCTTCGCCGCCACCGGGATCACGAGTGGCGAGCTTCTCGAGGGCGTGCGGTTTCTCGGCGAGGACCGCTGCCGCACCCAGAGCCTGGTCATGCGGTCGTATTCAGGAACCGCACGCTACATCGACGCGGAGCACAATCTGGCGAAGCTGCGCCGCCGTCGCGATCCCGTGGAGCTTGCGTCCAAGGGATCCGCGATCGATCAGGCGTAGTCGGGCGGTGCGCGGAAGCGCGGACAGCTCTCGTCCAGGTGACAGAATCGGAGCTCGGAGATGAAGGCACGATTTCGGCCGAGCGCGAACCTGATGCGCTGGTTCACGCCGGGGTTGCACGTCAAACGCTGGCTGCTCCTCCTGTTCGTGGCGATCGTGATGATCAGCCTCGCAGTCGGTTATCTCCTCCGCGACCTGTACAGCGCGTCGATCACCTTCCCGGCGTTCGTCGGCGATCTCACCTTGCAGTTCCTGCCCCGTCTGGTCCGCGCCCTGCTTTTCGCGCTCGTCGGTGTCGGCCTCATCCTCCTGTGCTTCTACAAGCTCAGCCAGTCGATCCTGGGGCCGTTCCTGCCTGGACGAGGCACCACCGAGCGCGGCCTCGCCGATCAGCTCTACAAGTTCCGCTACTTGGCCAAGGGCCCACGGGTCGTCGCAATCGGCGGTGGCACCGGGCTCTCAGCGCTGCTCCGGGGCATCAAGAAATACACGGGCAACATCGTCGCGATCGTCACCGTCGCGGATGACGGAGGTTCGAGCGGGCGTCTGCGCGAGGAGTATCGGGTGCTGCCGCCGGGTGACATCCGGCAGTGCCTGACTGCGCTTGCCGAGACCGAGCCGCTGATGACCGAGCTGTTCCAGCATCGCTTCGGCGGTGAGGGGGCGCTCTCCGGCCACTCGTTCGGCAATCTCTTCATCACCGCGATGGCCGAGATCACGGGCGACTTCGAGCACGCCATCCGCGAATCCGGCCGGGTCCTCGCTGTCCGCGGGCAGATCGTGCCGGCAACCCTGCGCGACGTGGTGCTCTGCGCCACCGCCGGCAGTGAGCTCCGAGTCGGCGAGTCCAAGGTGCCGCAGGGGGTGGAGCGCATCGACCGTGTGTTCCTCGACCCACCGGACGCGGAGATCAACCCGGAAGCGGAGAACGCGATCCTGGCGGCCGAGCTGATCATCGTGGGACCCGGATCGCTGTACACGTCGATCCTGCCGAACCTGCTCATCGATGGCATGGTCGAGGCGCTGCGGGCCAGTCCGGCGGTGAAGGTCTATGTGTGCAACATCGCCGGCCAGCCCGGCGAGACGATGGGGTACTCGGTCAGCGAGCACCTCAAGACGATCGAGGAGCATGTGGGCAACCACCTCTTCGACTACGTGATCGTCAACAGCAACACCGGCTTGCCGCTGCCCGCGTCAGCGCTCGAAGCGGGCGTCACGCGCGTCGGATTCGACCGCGATCAGGCCGCGCTGCAGCAGGTGAACTACATCCTCGCCGACGTCGCGTCGTCCGCGATCTCGACCCACCATGATCCCGAGAAGCTGTCGAAGGTGATCATGAAGCGGATCTGGCACTAGCGGCCTCCGGCGAGCGCATCCGGCGGACGTCGCCGGCGCCGAGAACGAGCAGCGTTGGGGCAGCGATGATCAGTGCCGCGATCCAGAAGGCTCCGGAAAGGCCGACGGCGATTGCCACCGGTGCCGCGACCGCGAGACCAACCGGGGTGAAGACCAGCGATCCCAGCGCGTCATACGACGAGACGCGCGAGAGCCGGTCCGGCGGGATCTCGCGCTGCATGGTCGTCACCCACAGGACGCCGAACACCTCGATCCCTATTCCGCCGATGAACGCAGCGACGAGCACTGCCGGAAGCGGCGCCCCGATGGCGAGGAACACGACCTCCGGGATGAAAGCGAGGATTCCCAATGTCGCGATGAGCAACGGGCGGCGCGGGTGCGCGCGCAGCATCAACGCGCCGCCGGCCAGCGAGCCCACCGAGAAGACGGCGATCAGCAGTCCATAGGCACCGGCGCCGCCGTACGACTCTCGAGCCCGAAGCGGAACGAGCACGAACAAGGTTCCCGCATACGCTGTGTTGACGAAGGCGAACTGCAGCACGATCGCCCAGAGCCAGGTGCGACTCCGGAATTCGCTCCACCCTTCGCGCAACTCCGCGAACAGGCCCGTGTGTTGCTCACGGACTCTTGCCGGCGTGGAATGCATCAGCGCGATCAGGACTGCGGCCGCGAGAAAGCTGGCCGAGTCGATCTCGATCCCGAGTCCGGGACCGATCACCGCGACGAGCACGCCGCCGACGCCGGCACCGAAGATCGACGACCCGTTGCGCGCGAAACCGATCAGCGAGTTCGCCTTCTGCAGGTGCGCGGGGTCGACGGTCGACGGGGTCAGACCCGCCGACGCGGGGAAGAAGAGCGCATCGCCGATTCCGTCGATCATCGCGAAGAGGCACAGCAGCAGGAGATTCGCGGTGTGTGTGAGAAACAGCGCACCGATGGCGGCTTCGGAGATGCATGACGCGAGACTGCCGCCGACCATCACCAGCCGTCGATCGATCCGGTCCGCGAGCACGCCACCGCCGAGCAGCAACACCGTTTCGATTCCCTGGCGGGCGAAGAGCACGATGCCGAGGTCCGTCGCTTCGCCGGTCGCCTGCAGGACACCGAACGCCAGGGCGATCGGGGCGATCGCGGAGCCCGTCAGCGATATCACGCGAGCCGAGAACAGCAACCGGAACTCGCGGAACCGAAGCGGTGCGAGCATCAGCGCAGCGCGAGCATCACGGCCGATGCGAGTATCAATACAGAAGGTCGTGGCGCACGCGATATGACCACTGGTGCGCGGCCCGCTCGGCGATGCGATTCCACGCCGCGTACCGGGAACGGCGGATCGGCAGATCCCAGGTGCCGACGTACTCGGTGATCGTCTCGCTGAAACCGGACTTGAAGCGATACAGCCCGAAGAGCGGATGCTCCGGCTTCAATTGATCGGCCGGCGGCACCGCGACGAGGTCGTATGCGGTGACGCCGCGATCCTTGAGCCAGCGCATCACCTCCCACTGCAGGAGATGCGGGGCCATCACCGCCGAATGCTCTTTCGTTGAGCCGCCGTCCTTGTACCAGGCCTTCTTTCCCATGAAGGTCGCGTAGACACCCGCCAGCACCGTGCCCTCGAGCGACGCGAAGAAGAGCTGCCCCTGACCCGCGGCTGCGTGGAGCCGCCAGTACCCGGAGAAGTATTCCTTGCTGCGCAACGTGAACCCGACGCGATCGCGGGTCGAGGCCATCAGGTCGTACATGGTGTCGATGCTGCCGGCGTCAAGCGGGACCGGCTCGACGACCACACCATGGCGCTGCGCGAGACGGATGTTGTACCGAGCCTTCGGCTTGAACGACCCGAGCAGCGCGTCCTCGTCGCAGCTGAGGTCCACGATGATCGTTGCCCGGCTGATCTGCACGTCGTGCCTCGACTTCTCCAGGCCGATGTCGCGCAGCGCTGAGACCGCCGAGGCGCTTTGTTCGATCTCCGGTTCGACCTTGATCACGAATGCCCTGCCCGCGTTGTGCTGAAGCTCGTCGATGACCGCCGCCAGCTGATCCACGTCTGCGATTCCGGGGCCTTTGGGGATGTACCCCAGCTCGCCGAGGCCCGGTACGCCGTGCCGGAGCACGAGGATCGCGAGTGGTATGTCCGTGTCGCTGATGAGGTAGCGGGGCATCCAGCGATGCGCGCGCTTGAATTCGCCCCATGCGCGGCTCTGCAGGATCTGGCCGCCGTCGGGATTTGCCACGACGAGCTCGTCCCAGCGAGCCAACTCGGCGTGCCCCGCATCCCTCATCTGCGCAACCTGACCGCGGCGCGGTACAGACGATGGCGTAGCGATCGCACGCCGATGTCCCACGTGCCCGCACGTTCGACGGCCTCCCCGCCGAACGATCGCTTGAACTGCGAGAAGCCTTCCCACGGGTGTCCGGGCGTTCCGCCGGGCGTGATTCCCCAGAAATCAAAGCGATGCGCACCGGCTTCGCGAGCGTCGAGGATCATCCGCCACACGAGTGGCGCGGCAGCCTGCAACTTGCGACCGGATTCCGGATCCGACACCGCATGCGCGTAGTAGCGGGTGCCCGCGAAATCGAAGCAGAGCGCGGCGGCAACCGGCGCCCCCGCTGCCTCGGCGATGTAGAGCGAAGCTGCTCCCGCGGGCATGAGCATCGACGCCACGATGCGGTGGTACGACTGCGCCTGACCGCGATATCTCCCTGCTGCGGCAGTGGTTTCCTGGAGTCGCACGAACACCTCGATGTCGGCGGGATCCGTGCTCCTTCTGATGGTGAGGCCGCGCCGACCCGCCGCGTTGATCGCGCCGCGGTGTCCCGCACTCAGGCCGTGCCGGAGCGCCGCCTCGTCCGGGACGAGATCGAGAATCCAGGTCCAACGCGGCTGGATCGCCCTGCTCGGATCCGCGTGTGCGGTCTCGAGCGCGGCCGTCGCGGCTTCACCCGCGGGCTCACAGCGAACGAAATCGAGTGAGCGTTCGCGGGCCGAGCTCACCGCATCGCCGAGTGCGGCGGACATTGCGGGTACCGAGAGCGCCGTGGGACCGTGTGGGAGATACACGTACCGGGGGAATCGCCCGGACCGTATTGCGCCCGCCCACATCCATTCGGCGTCGCGCGACCAGATGACGTCATGGCCCAGCGCGGCCTGCACACGTTGCCAGAGCGTGCTCTGCAGGAAATGGCCGCCCATGCGCTGCAGCGCCGAGTCCCACTCCGCGTCTGCGACGCCGGCGTGCGCCGCCGACACGCGTTGCGACGCTAGCACAGCGACGCACATATTCGATGTTGAGAACCCATAGCCGTTTTCCTTACAATCGCACGCGTTTCGCCGTCAGGTATCTGGAGAGAACACATGGCAACTGTCGTCACACGCGATGTCCTCGCAAAGCAACTTGCAGATCGTGCAGAGATCACCGTGACTGCCGCACGCGATGAAGTGCGCTGGTTCTTCGACACGATCGCACAGTCCCTCGAGAAGGGCGACGAGGTTCGCATCCACGGCTTCGGCAACTTCAAGACCGCGCAGCGCGCCGCACGCCTCGGTCGCAACCCACGTACCGGTGAGGCGGTGAAAGTCCCCGCGCGCCGCGTGGTTCGGTTCTCCGCGAGCACCTCGCTGTCGAGCGCGGTGAAGGGCGCGAAGTCCTCACGTCGGGCCAAGGCCTGATCCCTCACGGCTCGTGACGTGACGCTGCCGCGGGCGCGGTGACGTCGTCGATGGACACGCACGCATGCTATCGGTAGACATGCGAGAGCGAGCCTGATGACGGCGCCGCGTGGCCCGCGGTGGCCGTGGATCGTTTTTGCCGCCGTGCTCGGCGCCCTGGTGGCCGTGGCAGCGTCGTTCGTGGTTGTCAGGCTCGCGTCGCCGCTGCCAACCGCGACCGTCGAGATCAACACGACCCCCACCCTCGCTCTCGGCGGGGACGCGCCGGGACGGATTCCCGTGCCGACGCGCGGGAGCTTTGCACTGTCGGCGAGCACGCTCGGCCCCGTCGCGAGCTACAACGCCGCAGTCGAGCGACCCACGGGGTCGGTCGCGAAGGCGATGACCGCGCTCGTCGTGCTCGACGCCCTGCCGCTTGCCGCGGGAGCAGACGGCCCGTCGCGGACCATGACCGCAGCTGACGTGCAGCTGTATCACCAGGCCGTCGCCGCAGGCGGCTCGAACCTTCGGGTGCGCGCCGGCGAGGTGCTCACCGAACGCGACATGCTGCTCGCGCTGCTGCTGCCGTCCGCGGACAACATCGCCGAATCGCTCGCGCTCTGGGTTTCCGGCAATCGCACTGCGTTCATCGCCCGGCTCAACGCCAGAGCCGCCTCGCTGGGTATGGCGCACACCCACTACGCGGATCCGAGCGGACTGAGCAACAAAACCGTCTCCACTGCTGCGGACCTCGTGCTGCTCGCGAAAGCGGTGATCAGCAATCCAACGCTTGCCGCGCTGGTCGCCGTCCAGCAGGCGCGACTGCCCGACGGCACCGTCCTGCGCAACCTCGACGTCCTGCTGCAGAAGCAGCCGGGCTGGCTCGGCATCAAGACGGGCTGGACTGGTGCAGCAGGCGGCTGCCTGCTCTTCGCGGCTCGCCGGTCGTTCGGGGAGGACCCGGACCTGACGGTGACGGTGTGGGGCGCCGTGCTCGGGCAGCCGGCCATGACGGCACCGGATCCCGCGCACCCGGAGCTCGGTGCGGCGTTCGCCGAGGCGCAGAGCGCGGCGGTGGCGGTGCTCAACAGCTATCGCGCGGTGAACGTCACCCAGTCGATCCCGTCGCTGAGCGGTTCCGTCTCGACAGCCTGGGGCGGCACGTCTCCGCTTCTCGAGTTTCCCGAGACGGGCGCAAGCACCATCCTCGTCAGAGGCCCGTTGACGCTGCAGCTGAGCGTGACGACGTTCAAGCCGGTCGCGCCCCTGCTCGCGCACGCTCCGGTGGGTCAGATCAACGCCACGCTCAACGGCACGAAAATCACGTGGCGCGTGGTCGTCACGAACACGATCGCGGCGCCGTCGTGGTGGTGGAAGCTCCTCAACGGCTGAGGTGGTCTATGGTCACCAGGCGGTGTCGGTGCGCTCCGCCGCCTCGAGCAGCGCTGCCATGACGTCGGCATCCCGCCCCGCGAGATCCGGCGCGACGCGCAGGCTCTCGACCCGCTCCTTTGCCGTCACCATCTCGAGCTCATGCAGACCAAGCTGCGTGCGCGTCGAGACGTGCCCCTTGTAGGCGCCGAGCGGCGCGCGCCATTTCTGGCGAAGCGCATGGGGCGAGAGCTCGCCGGCTTTCACCGTCAATCCCGTTCCCGTTCGGGCGGGGAAGAGACGGAAGCGAAACGCGTTGCGTCCGCTCTTGACGCACTGCTCGCAGCGACCGTATCGCTCATCGGGAATCTCGGGGCGCTTATTGCAGACTCGGCACACGATGCGAGGATATCGTGAGTGACGACGCCCGATGCCGTGACTCTGCGCACCGACCGCCTCCTGCTCCGTCCGTGGCGCAGCGAAGATCGACCCCTTTTCGCCGCGCTCAATGCCGATCCCAAGGTCATGGATTGGTTTCCTGCGACGATGACGCGCGAGGAGTCGGATGCGTTGGTCGACCGGATCGAACAGCGGTTTCGGGAATTCGGCTGGGGCTTGTGGGCGGTGGAAGTTCCGGGAGTCGCGCCGTTCATTGGATTCGTGGGTCTGAACCCTGCGGAAGCCACGCTCGGCTATCCGTGCGTTGAGATCGGGTGGCGACTCGCTGCGCAGTATTGGGGTCGCGGTTACGCACCCGAAGGCGCGGTGGCAGCGCTTCGGTTCGGCTTTGACACGCTCCAGCTCGACGAGATCGTCTCCTTCACGTCCGTCGCCAACGCGAAATCAAGACGCGTCATGATCAAGATCGGGATGACACGCAACGCCGAAGACGATTTCGATCATCCGCGCCTTGCGGCAACGTCACCGCTCCTACGACACGTGCTCTACAGGATCAAGGCCGCCGAATTCTCGGCGCGGGAAGAGACGGAGTCTGTTTGACATGGTGCCGCGCAGCACCTAACATGACCGGTCGTTCAGCCATCCGCGCAAAGGAGCCGCTTTTGTGAGCACCACGCAATGCCTCGAAACCGGGACCGCCCGGTTGAAGGGTGGAGTCTGCATGTCGGGAGTCGCACCTTGATTCTTTGAGCATCGAGTAGCTCAGCTCACAGGATCGTGCGGCAACCGGCCGGTACGGTCCTTTTTGTTTGTCCAGAAAAGAGAACAAGAACGTGAGCAAGGAGAAATCGGTGTCCAGGGTAGGTGACGGCGGTATGGCCGTCGAAGTGACCAAGCTGGTGAAGTCGTTCCGGCGTGAGCGACGCGGCCGGCCGTGGAAACGGCGCGAGCAATCGGGTCGCGAGAAGCGCGCCGTCGACTCGGTGGATCTGCGCGTGCGCGACGGCGAGATGGTCGCGATCGTCGGACTGAACGGCAGCGGGAAGTCGACGCTGCTGCGCGTGCTCGCAACGCTGACCATCCCCGACGAGGGGAGTGCACGCGTCTTCGGACACGACGTGGTCAAGGACGGGCACGAGGTGCGCCGGCATGTGAACCGCGTCTCGGTCGAAGCGAGCTTCTTCAAGGAGATGAGCCCGTGGGAGAACCTGTCGTACGCAACGCGTCTCTACGGCCAGGACGGCAAGGGAACGCGCGATGCGGCTGTCGCCGCGCTGACCCGGCTCGGACTCCCACGCGACACGATCGACAAGCCGATGAAGCAGCTGTCGCGTGGACAGCAACAGAAGGTCGCGATCGCGCGCAGCCTGTTGACGAGCCCCTCACTCCTGCTGATGGACGAGCCGACGACGGGACTCGACCCGCGCTCCAAGCGGGAGGTGCAGGGTTTCGTGCGCGACATCCGGGAGCAGTCGGGCGTGACCGTGCTGCTGAGCACGCACGATCTCGAGGAGGCCGAGCGCCTCTGTGATCGCGTGATCATCCTCGACCGCGGCCGGATTCTCGCGGAGGGGTCGCCGGCCGAATTGCGTGCGCAGCACAGCGAAAAAGGGGACGGGGCGTCGCTGGAGGACGTCTTCCTGCGCCTCACGGGCAAGAGCTTCGATGACGACAGCGAAGCGGAAGAGGAGGACGAGTCATGAGCACGCGCACACCCGACGTCGAGATGCGCCCACCCGGACTGCGTTTCGAGACGAACGCGTTCTTCGGGTTCTTCGAGCGTCAGCGCAATCTCTACAAGCGCTACTGGATCTGGGAAGTGGTCTGGCTGGTGTACAGCATCGTCAGCACGCTCAGCATCGGATACCTGGCCTCCGGCCTCAGCTCCTTCAGCGGTCCGAACGCGCACGTGGACATCGCGCGTGCCCAGTTGTACCTGCTGATCGGCTCATTGCTCTGGAGCTACCTCTCGCTCATGTTTTTCGACGTCTCGTTCGCGATCGCATGGGAGCGTTGGGAGGGAACCATCGAGTACACCTTCATGGCGCCGGTGCGGCGGGTGACGCACCTGCTCGGCATCTGCTGCTTCGCGATCGTGTACGCGCTCCTTCGCAGCGTGATCATCATGATCGCGATCGCGCTGGCGTTCCACCTCGACCTGTCGCATGCGGACGCCGGATCTGCGCTGCTCGTGCTCGCGGCGGCGACGTTCCCGGTGCTGGGACTCGGCATCTTCACGTCGATCCTGCCGCTGCTCTCACCGGAGAAGGGCGAGCAGATGGCCGTTGCGGTGCAGGGGGTGCTGCTGCTCGTCTCGGGCGTGTACTACCCGATCACCGTGCTGCCCACCGTCCTTCGGGTCATGGGTCAGGCGTCGCCGTTGACGTACACGCTGAGCGGTATGCGTTCTGCGCTGCTCGACCACGCCGGAATCGGATCGCTGCTCGGCACGGTCCTCGTGCTCCTGGTGATGGGAGCGGTGCTCATCCCGACCGGCGTCTGGGTGTTCGCGCTCGCCGAGCGGCGTGCGAAGCGACTTGGGCTCCTCAAGCGAAACGGCTAACGGGAGGTCGAAGATGGATGAAGGAACGCCGCGAGTCGGCGATATGAGATTTGGGAGGACCGCATGACGACAACGCGCGACGACACGAGCAGCACGCACACCGGCAAGCCGCCGGTCGTCGACATGGCCACGTGGGAGACCGTCAGGGCAGAGCTTGTCGTCCGCGAAAAGGCGCACACCCGTGAAGGCGACGCCATCGCCGCGGCTCGTCGACGTCTCCCGATGGTTGAGTTCGACGGGTCGGTCATGGTCACGGGTGCTGACGGTCCGACCCCATTCATCGACCTCTTCCAGGGCCGCGACGAGCTCGTGGTTTACAAGCACATGTGGTACGACGGCGCGCCGCACCAGGGGCAGTGCGAAGGCTGCACGACAACGGCCTGGCACATCAAGGACGCCGTGTACCTCAACGCCCGTGGTGTCTCCTACGCCGTGCTCACCCCGGGAGCCTGGGATGAGGTGGCCCGATTCGTCGAGTTCATGGGCTACACCGAACCCTGGTACTCGGTCGATGGTCTTGATGAGCCGGTCGGCGGAGACATGGGCTATATCGCTTGTTTCCTGCGGGACGGCGACCGGGTGTTCCTCACCTACTCGACGAGCGGCCGCGGCAATGAGTCGGTCAACCCGTCCCTGGCGTTGCTCGACATGACGCCGTACGGCCGCAGAGAGGGATGGCAGGACAACCCCGCCGGGTGGCCGGAGGCGCCCGAGGCCGGCGCGCCGGTGGGTGGGCATGGGGTTCCGATCTGCTGGTACTGGCGCTCGAACGCCGACGGCGTGGCCGAATGGGGCCCGACGAGCCGTCCCGTGCCTCAGTGGACTCGCCCAGGCGCAACGCCCGTGGAGACTCTCGGCCGCCGCGGTCAGCACCGCTGACGCGCGGGGAGCAGCCCTAGAGATCCAGGTGGTGCGTGTAGGCGGGAAAGATCGCCACGCTTCCGCCCGTCATGCCTCCCTCGAGCTCGCCATCGCGCGTGAAGCCGAGACGCTCGGCGACGGCAAGGCTGCGGCGATTCTCCATGCCGGCATTGAGCACGATGCGGCGCGCCCCGAGCGCGTCGCGCGCCCAGGCGATCAGCGCTTGCGCCGCCTCCGTGGCGTAGCCGCGTCCGGTGAACTCGGTCTGCAGCCAGTAGTGGATCTCAAATTCCGCATCGCTGAGGCGGTCGAGGCCGATGACACCGATCGCGACACCGCGCTCGGTGATCGCGAATGAAGGCGATCCCTCCTCCCAACCGGGGATGCCTCGAGTGTCGACGTACGCCGACTGCGCCTCCATGGTCAGGTCCACGGCCCACGGCATCCACGGAAGCAACTCGGGCCGTGAGGCGAGCGATGCCTGCAGCAGGTCGTCGTCGTGCGCGTGCGAGACGGGTTCGAGGATGAGGCGCTCCGTGCGAATCGGCTCGCGAGGGATGGCGGGCATCAAACGATTCTGGAGCAGCGGCCACCATCAGAACGCGGCGTCGCTACTGGCGCCGGCGATCCTTCGGCATCCATCGCCGGTACCACGGCAACCGAGAAGGCCGTGACGTGACCACCGGCTCGGTGCCGTCCACGGGTTCATTGGGATCCTCCGATGACCGGAGGCGCTCACGCGAGCCGGCGAGCTCGTTCATCGGGAACCGAATCATCTGCAGGCCATCGTAGGCATCGGGCCAGTCAGCGGAGTCGGTTGTGTTGACGAACATACTCACAGGTGCGTATATTTGTCCGTGTGAACGTCGAGGTGAGGGCAATCGGGCTGCGCGCGATGCGCGACAAGCATCACCTGACTCAGCGCGAGCTGGCGCGCCGGCTTGGCGTCACGCAAAACTACATCCCGGCCCTTGAGGCCGGAACGCGCAACCCCGGCCCCAAGCTTCGCCAGTCGTTGATGCAGCTCTTCGGCTGCGACTTCGAGGACCTCTTCCAGGTGGTCATGGTGAACCCGGTCGACCATCGCGAGCAGGTGCTCCGGCCCGAGGGCGGCGTTCGCGGGGTCTGACGGCTCCCGGACCATCGGGAGTAGCGGCGCGCCTCCGTACAATCGCGCCGTGCCCACCCATAGTGATCTGCTCGTCCTCGAAGGAATGTCCTTCTACGGCTATCACGGCGAGACGCAGGCCGAGCGCACGCTGGGCAACCGTTTCTACGTCGACGTCGAGGTTCGCATCGACCTTGCGCGGGCCGGCAAGAGCGATGCGATCGCGGACACACTCGACTACTCGCATGCGTTCAGCCTGGTCCGGGCGGTCCTCGAGGACGAGCAGCACAGTCTGATCGAGACCGTCGCTGAGCGCGTTGCCGCGGTGATGCTCGACGAACCAAAGGTCCAAAGCGTCAAGGTCCGTGTCGGCAAGCAGCCGCCGATCCCGGGCGACATCGACCGGTGCTGGGTGATCATCGAACGCCCGATGGAGGCGTCCGCATGAGCGCTGTCATCGTCGACGGCAAGGCGGTGGCCGCGGAGCTCCGAGCCGAGCTCACCGACCATGTCGCGGGGATGGTCGCGGACGGCGTGGCGCCACCGTCACTCGCGGTCGTGCTCTGCGGCGACGACCCGGCGTCGGCGATCTACGTGCGCAACAAGGGTCGCGCAGCCGAGCGCGCCGGAGTGCGCTTCACGCTGCTCACGCCTTCCGGCGGCAGCACCACCGCCGAGCTCGTCGAGCTGGTGCGCGGGCTCGAGGCCGACGAGTCGATCGACGGCATCCTCGTGCAGCTCCCGCTGCCCCCGCAGATCGACGCCGACGCGGTCACTGCGTGCATCTCGCCCGAGAAGGACGCCGACGGGTTCCATCCGTACAACTTCGGCCGGCTCGCCGAAGGCCATCCAGCGCTCGTCGCTCCCGGCACACCGCTGGGATGCATGGAGTTGCTGCGGCGGAGCGCGATCGAGTTGCGGGGCAGTCGCGCGGTGGTGATCGGCCGGAGCGCGATCGTCGGACGCCCGATCGCGCTGCTGCTCACCAATGCCGATGCAACGGTGACCATCTGCCATTCCCGGACCCGCGATCTCGCCGCGATCTGCAGGGAGGCGGACATCCTCGTGGCGGCGATCGGCCGCCCCGGGATGGTGGACGCCTCGTATGTCAAGCCCGGAGCCTTTGTGATCGACGTCGGCACAACACCGAAAGATGGTGTGGTGTACGGCGATGTCGACCGCGCTTCGGTCGAACCGATCGCGGGATGGCTGACCCCCGTCCCAGGCGGCGTCGGGCCCATGACCATCGCGATGCTCCTGCGCAACACGCTGGCGCTGGCACGTGCGCGCCGCGCACGCAGCGCGGCCTGAGCTCCGATGCCGTCGATGCGCGTTCGCTGGAGTGAGTCGGAGGCACGCAAACCCTATGCGCGCCCCTTCATGGTCACGTTCGTCAGTGACGACGGCAGCGACGTCGGCAGCGTCGCGCTCAACGGCGCGGACCTCGTGTACTACACGCACTTCCAGACTGCGGTGCTGTCCCTGGCCGGCGAGCTGTTCGTCGACACGGCCGTCGAGGCGTCGCCGGACCCGCAGCGCGCCTGGCTCGATCGCATCGCAGGCCTCATCCCACCCCTTGGCGACATCACGGTCATGCCGCGCTCCTCGTTCGACGAGCACCAGGGGCGCGTCTTCCGCATGACCATCACCGCAGCCGGAGGGCAATCGGCGACGACGGATGCGGCGGCGTTGCTCGAGTACCAGGACCTGCAGGCGGTGCTCGCCCACCAGACCGGGTGCCTCTATCGGGACTCCGCGATCGAGGATGTCGAGGACATCGACGCTCGCCGGCGAGCCTGGATGGGCGCGATCCGCCTCCGCGTCCAGCGCCCGGACGCCGGTGAGGCGATGAGCGAGACCTGGCAGTGGGCGTGAACGGGACGGCATACGACCGGGCCGTTGCGACCCTCGACGCGGTCGCCTGGCGGGGCATCATGCCCGGCCTGGAGCGAACGCGAGCGCTGCTCGCGGCGCTCGGCAACCCGCAGACGGGTCTGCGCGGGGTGCTCGTCGCGGGAACCAACGGCAAGGGCTCGGTCTGCGCGACCGTCGACTCGGTCTGCCGCGCGGCCGGACACCGATCGGTGCTGCTGACGAGCCCGCATCTCCAGTCCTATACGGAGCGCATCGTCCGCGACGGGTCGCCGATCAGTGAGACCGAGTTCGGGGCACTCATCGACGACGTTCGTGAGGCTGCCGAGGCGCTGCCCGAGGAGTTGCAGCCGACGGGCTTCGAAGTGCTCACGGCGGCAGGGATCTTGTCGGCACGGCGGGCCGATACCGACGTGCTCGTCTGCGAGGTGGGGCTCGGCGGCCGCCTGGACAGCACCAACGTCCTTGATCTGGGCGTGGCCGTCGTGACGAATGTGGCGCTCGATCACCAGGACCTGCTCGGCGACACCATCCCCGAGATCGCGCGTGAGAAGGCGGCGATCATCAAGCCTGGCAACCGCGCGGTGACCGGTGCCGTGGAGCCTGCCCTGGCCGTCATCCAGGCCCGGGCCGCCGCCGTCGACGCCCAGCTTGTCGTCGTCGGCGGGGATGCCCCGTTCTCAGGCCGGGCTGCGGGATTGCGTGGAGTCGAGGTGCAAACGCGGTTCGACGGCCAGCCCGTTGCCGTCAAAGCTCCCCTGCGCGGCGACTTTCAGGTCGCGAATATCGCGACTGCGGTCGCGGTCTGCGATGCGCTGCGCGAGAGCGGCGTTCAGATCGACGCCGGTGCGCTGCTGCGAGGATGTGCATCGGTGCGCTGGCAGGGGCGCATGGACTGGATCGACGGCAATCCTCCAATCCTCATCGACGGCGCGCACAATCCCGCCGGCATGGCGGCGATGGTTTCGTCCGCCCGTGACCTCATCGGATCACGGCACCGTGTCGCGGTGTTTGCTGCGATGCGCAACAAGGACGTCCGTTCCATGGCGACCGGGCTGCGCGAGCTCACCGCGGACATCGTGGTGACTGCCCCCGCCGTCGAACGAGCGACACCGCCCGAAGAGCTCGCGGTCCTGTTCGACCCGCCGCCGGCGATCACGCGCGATGTGGCGAGCGCCCTCGAGCTGGCACGCCGGCGCGCGGGCCACGACGGCGTCGTTGTGGTGTGCGGGTCGCTCTACCTTGCGGGAGAAGCGCTCGGCCTGCTCGGCCTCTGAGCGTTGCGGAGGTCGGTCAGGCGGCGAGGACGGCGAGGAGCTTGGCCTCGAGCGTCTGCTTCGGCTGGTAGCCGACGATCCGCTCCTCGGCCTTGCCGCCGCGGAAGATCATCAGCGTTGGGATGCTCATGATCCCGAACATGCCGGGCGTGATCGGGTTGGCATCGACGTCAACCTTCGCGACTTTCACCTGGCCGTCGTACTGAGTCGCGAACTCCTCGACGATCGGCGCGATCATTTTGCAGGGGGTGCACCAGGAAGCCCAGAAGTCCACGAGCACGGGGATATCCGAGTCGAGAACCTCTTCCTTGAAGGTGGTGTCGGTGACGGTAACGGGATGAGCCATTGAGGTTCTCCTGGTGGTCGAAAGCCGCTGATTTATCGTACTCAACCGGCGGTGTCGGTCGAGGCAGCCTTTTTGGTGGTTGTCGAAGCGTCGGACGACGATGAGGATGTCGACGAATCGCTTTTGCTCGCATCCGATTTGGCGGCGGCGCCATTCTCGGAGCTCTTGCTCGAGTCACTGCTCACGGACGTGATCGAGGAGGACTCGGAGCCGCGACTGTCGGTCTTGTAGAAGCCCGAGCCTTTGAAAACGATGCCCGCGGGGAAGAACATTCGATTCGCGGCGGCGCCGCACGACGGACAGGGTGCGCCCGGCTCATCGCGCATCGTCTGCCATACCTCGAACTCGTTCGAGCATTTGGGGCAGCGGTATCCGTAGGTGGGCAAGCAGTGGTTCCCTGGTCGCGGGTGATCGCTTCAACTCTACCCGTCCGGGGCCTCGGGTCAAACAACGCGAGGGTGACAGCGCGCCTGTTACGCGCCGATCAGACCTCGAAAAGGACGAGCCCTGTCGGCACTTTCGGGTAGAAATACGTCGACTTCTGCGGCATCGTCTCACCGGCATCGGCGACGGCGATGACCTCGCCGGTGGTCACGGGGGTGACTCCGAAGCCGAGCACGGCGTCGCCGCGCTGCACTGCAGCGTCGAGCGCTGACGCATTGCGCGTGTAGGTCAACGCCCCCGCGGCGATGGCCTCCGGCGAGACCCCGGCCGGCGTCAGCACCTCGGTCTCGAGCACGACAACGTCGAGTGCGTCGCGTGGCGAGCCACCGGCGCGTCGCGGCCTGCGAAGCACCGCGGCCCCGTCGTGCGCGACAACGGCGAACGCGTGGTGGGTGTCTCGCAGCGACGCAGCGGTGGCGAGCGCAGCCGTCGCGTTGTCCGCGGGCTCGGTCTCGTATGCGTCGTCGAGGCGTGCCCAGAGATCGTCGAGGCTGAACGCGATACCCGGTCCCGGACGCACGAGACGGTGCGTGGGCAGGATGGTGATCCCCGGGTCATCCGCCGCGACGAGATACACCAGACAGCGCTCGAACGCAGCGTCCAAAGATGCGCCGGGCTCCGCTGCGCGACGCTCCTCCGCGTACGCCGCAGCGGTTTCGTAGCGGTGATGCCCATCGGCGATGTACAGCGACGCGCCGCGCAACGCCTCGGCGATGGCCGCGACGTGCGCCGGGTCGGCGACACGCCAGAGCAGCAACTTCTCCGAGCCGATCTCGCCGTCGATGCGTCCACCGAGGAGCGCGGATCCCGACGCCACGTCGTCGAGTTGCGCGGCGATTGCGCCGGTCCCCTGCCACATACCGAAGACCGGGCTCGTCTGCGCTCGCGTCGCCCGCATGAGCGCGAGACGGTCGAGTTTGGGGCCGCGCAACGTCCGCTCGTGGGGCCGAAGGTCGGAGTGTTCCCACGACGTAGCGGCCACCGTCGCGAGCAGACCGCGTCTGCGCCGTATCCCGCCGGCGGGATCGGGGAAATGGTGGTCGACGACGTAGTACCCCGGCGGCTGGTCGCGCACGAGGATCCCGAGGTCGCGCCACGACTCCAGGAACGACGCGGCGCGCGTGTACGTGTCGTCGACCCCTTCGACGTCGTTCGGGAAGCGCAGTCCGTAGTCGATGCGCACGATGTTGCGAAGATCGCGGCCATAGAGGACGTCACGCTGCTCGTCACTGATGACGTCGTACGGCGGGGCGAGCACGCCGCCGAGCTTCACGTGCTCGGGGTTGTAACGCGTTCCCTCGAAAGGCTCGACGGTGGCCATGAGGGTCAGGCCCTCAGAGCCGCACCTGGCGGAGCTGGTCGAGCATCGCGGTCTCGCGGACCTCCTCGAGCAGATCCGCGCTGACGGGATCGTCGATCTCCATCAACATCACGGCGTGTCCGCGCGGCCGGTCGCGGCCGAGCTCGATGCCCGCGATGTTGACGTCGTTGCGCGCGAGCAGCGTCGAGATTGCCGCGATGACACCCGGACGGTCCTGGTGCGTGACAACGAGAAACGTCCCGCTCGGCTGCATGTCGACGCGGAAGTCGTTGATACGCGTGATCCGCGGCCCCTCGTCGAACTGCGTGCCGGCAATGAGCAGGCGTTGCTCACCGATGACCTCGATGAGCAGCGAGGCCTCGGGGTCGACGCTTCGCGTGGTGTGTCGCTCGTCGACGTCGACGCCCATCGATGTCGCGACCACCTTGGCGTTGACGGGGTTCACCCGCGTCTCGGTGAAATGGGCGAAGAGCCCGCGAAGGACGTGCGCCGTGATGATCGAGGTGTCGATACTCCCGAGCTCGCCGGAGTAGGTGCAGATGATGTGGCGCAACTTGCGGCCGTCGAGCTGCGCGGCCAGCGAGCCGATCTTCTCCGCAAGGACGAGGTACGGCTGCAGCCGCGCCAGCTCCTCGGGCAGCACCGTCGGCGCGTTCACGGCGTAGCGCGGCGTTCCGCCCGCGAGGTACTCGACGATCTGATCGGCAACGTCGAAGGCGACGTTCACCTGCGCCTCGCGAGTGCTGGCTCCGAGGTGCGGCGTCACCACCACCTGCGCGAGCTGAAGCAGTGGGTTCGCGGGATCCGGCGGCTCCTTGGTGAAGACGTCGATGGCCGCTCCCGCGATGTGTCCCTCGCTGATGGCGTCCGCGAGCGCCTGCTCGTCGATGATGCCGCCGCGCGCAACGTTGATCAACCGCGCGCCCTTGCGCATCCGCTTGAGCTCCGCGGCGCCGATGACACCACGGGTGGCGTCGGTCAACGGCACGTGGACGGTGAGAAAATCTGTTTCGGTCAGCAGTGTCTCGAAGTCGCAGAGCTCGACCCCCAGGCCGAGCGCGCGTTCCGCCGTGACGAGCGGGTCGTGCGCGAGGACGCGCATGCGCAGCCCCTCGCGAGCGATGCGCGCCACCTCGGATCCGATCTTGCCGAGTCCCAGCACGCCGAGCGTCTTCTCCCGCAGCTCGATCCCCATGAACTTCGAGCGCTCCCAGAGGCCGGCGTGCAGCGAGCGGTCGGCGGCAGGGAGGTTGCGCGCCAGCGCGAGCATCATCGCGATGACGTGCTCGGTGGCCGCGATCGTGTTGCCGGTGGGCGCGTTGAGGACGAGGACGCCGTGACGCGTCGCCGCCTCGATGTCGATGTTGTCGACACCGACGCCGGCACGACCGACCACGCGGAGTTTGGGAGCCGCAGCGAAGATCTCCGCGGTGACCTTGGTCTCGCTGCGCACCACGAGCGCGTCGTAGTCACCGATGCGCTCGCGCAACACGGCGGCATCAAGACCGGTCACGACATCAACCTCACCGGCTGCGCGCAGACGCGTGACGCCGTCCTCGGCGATCGGGTCGGCAACCAGGATGCGAGTGACGGTGCCGGCAGCGGTGCGCGGCTCCGCGGTGATGCTCACCCGACGGTGACGGGTTCCGCCTGCGCGACCGTCCCGCGTGCTTCGGCCTGCGCCGCCGCGACAGCCAGACCACCGCGTGTGCGCAGCCCGGTATCGATGAGACCGGCTTCGAGCAGCGAGAGGATCGTGTACGCGTCGGCGTCGTCGATGAAGCCGAGGTGGCCGATGCGGAAGATCTTGCCCTGCAACGACTCCTGGCCACCCGCGAGCACGAGGCCGTGGTTGGTTCGCAGCGTGGTGAGCAGGTTCTTGAGCGCGTCCGGCGAGTCTGCGGGGCTGTGCACCGCCGTCACGGTATCGCTGCGATGGCCCTCGGCCGCGAGCAGCTTCATGCCCATCGCTTCGATCCCCGCGCGGATCATGGTGCCGACGCGATGGTGGCGGGCCCAGACGTTCTCGATGCCCTCTTCGTGGAGCATCGCCAGGCCTTCCTGGAGCGCGAACATCACTGAGACTGCTGGCGTGGTGGCGGTCTGGTTCTTGTCCTGCGACTTCTTCTCGCGCCCGAAGTCGAGGTAGAAGCGCGGGCAGGTCGCGGTCTCGGCCCGCGCGAACGCCGCGGCGCTGACCGCGATCATCGCGATACCGGGAGGAGCCATCCACCCTTTCTGCGAGCCGGTGACGAGCACGTCGATGCCGAGCGCGTCGGTGTCCAGCGGGAGGCATCCCGCGCCGCTCACGCTGTCGACCGCGAGCATCTTGCCGCGACTCCTGACGACACCCGCGATCGCCGCGAGGTCGTTGGTCACACCGGTGGAGGTCTCGTTGTGTGTCACGAAGACGGTGGTGATGTCCGGATGCTCGGCGAGCGTGCGCTCGACGTCCTCGGGATCGATCGCCTCGCCCTGCGGAACGGTGAGGCGGACAACCTCGGCTCCGTACATCTCGCCGATCTTTGCCCAGCGCTCGCCGAACGAGCCCATGGCGCAGAACAGCGCCTGCTCACCGGGACTGAGGAGGTTGACGACGGCGGCCTCGAGGCCGCCAGTGCCACTGCACGGGTAGAGGAGGACGTCGTTGTCGGTGCGCAGCGCCCAGCGCAGGCCACCGATGACGTCGTCCATCACCGCGGCGAACTCCGGGCCGCGGTGGTTGATCATGGGACGGCTCGCGGAGCGGACCACGCGAGCGGGGAGCGGGGTCGGGCCGGGAACGCGGAGCTGTGGTTCACCCATGGGCCGAAGTCTAGCGAAGGCCACCGCCGTGACCGCCCCACCTCGCCCGGCAACGGTGGTGCCTGCCCCTGCGATGGGTGGTGCTGGCTCTCTATTGCTCCGGCGTGCCACTGCATACAGTTGACTGATGGGACACGTGGATCTCGCGCGGCGGAACGGCGCGCCGACTTCGGCGGTGGACGGCTCGCGCCGCGCGTGGGTCACGTCACTGGCGGCTGCGATGGCATCCCTCGGAGTGGCGGCTGTCGTCCTCACCGTCGTGCTGGTCTGGGCGAACCGGGCACACCTTCATGCCGTCGCCGACTTCGACGTCGAGGACATCGTCGTTCCCATCAGCTTCGGAGCGGTCGGCGCGCTGATCGCCTCGCGGCAACCGCGGAATGTCATCGGATGGCTCTTTCTTTCCATTGCCGTCATCTCGGCGCTGCAGGGAGTTTCCGATCAATACGCCCGGTATGGATTTGTCACGCACCCAGGGGCTCCAGCCGCCGTCTGGGCGCTCTGGCTCGACAGCTGGGTGATCTCGTTTGTGTTCCCCTGCGGGGCGCTGGCGCTCCTCCTCCTGCTCTTCCCGGACGGCCACGTGCCGTCGCGACGATGGCAGCCCCTCGTGTGGGCAGCAGCAATCTTCTCGCTGCTGATCGTCATCGGCGGTGCCTTCAGCCCCGGACAGCTGCAGACCGAGACGAACTTCGATATAGCAATCAATCCAGTCGGCATCCCGGCTACCAGTCCGCTGGCAGCGTTCTTCGACGTCCTTGGCGTCGCCTGGATCCTGGGTTTCGTGGTGCTTGTCGCGGCTGCAGTCGCGACGTTCGTGCGATTTCGCAGGTCACGCGGCGATGAACGACTGCAGCTCAAGTGGATCGCCACCGCTGTGCTGGTGAGCTCAGTGGCTGCCGTTGTCTTCGAGCTCTCGCAATCGTTCATCCTCGGATTCCCACAGGTCTCCGATCTGGCGATCGCACTGGGATTCGGCTGCGCGCTGCCGCTCGCAGCCGGCATCGCGATCTTCAAGCACCGCCTGTACGACATCGACCTCGTCATCAGTCGCACGCTGGTCTACGGGTCGCTTGCGGTGTTCATCACTGCGGTGTACGTCGGGATCGCAGTCGGGATCGGTGCGCTCATCGGCGGCGGCGGCAAGCCGAACCTGGCGTTGTCGATCGTCGCGACCGCCATCGTCGCGGTGGGCTTTCAGCCGGTGCGTGAGCGTGTGCAACGGGTTGCGAACCGGCTTGTCTACGGGAAGCGCGCGACCCCGTACGAGGTGCTGTCGCAGTTCTCGGAGCGCGTTGCGGGTTCCTACGCGATGGACGACGTCATGCCGCGAATGGCCCGCGTCCTCGCTGAGGGAACGGGGGCACAACGCGCCGACGTGTGGTTGCGAAACGGCAACGACTGGCGCGAGGCGGCCGTCTGGCCTGCCAGTGACACGCCCGCAGGCGTGATACGGGTGGTGGACGGGACGCTGCCGGCGATCGATGGCGCCAGCAGGCTCATCGAAGTACGCCATCAGGGAACGCTCCTTGGCGCTCTTGGCGTGACCAAGCGCAGCGGCGAGGCGCTGACACCCGTCGAGGAGCATTTGCTCGTTGATCTGGCCGGCCAGGCCGGGCTCGTCCTTCGCAACGTCGGGCTCACCTCCGACCTGCAGGCGCGGCTCGACGACCTGCGTGCGTCGCGCCAGCGTCTCGTCAGCGCCCAGGACCAAGAGCGCCGCCGGCTCGAGCGCAACCTCCACGACGGGGCGCAGCAGCATCTCGTCGCCATCAAGGTGAAGCTCGGACTGGCCGAGATGCTCCTCGGACGCGATCCTGGCCGTGCGCAACAGACGATCGATCAGCTCAAGTCGGATGCTGACGAGGCGCTCGAGACGTTACGCGACCTGGCGCGAGGGATCTATCCGCCATTGCTTGCGGACAAGGGGCTGGTGGTCGCGCTCGAATCCCAGGCGCGCAAAGCGACGATTCCGGTCTCCGTGGACGCGGCCGCCGTCGGCCGGTACCCGCAGGACGTCGAGGCCGCCGTGTACTTCTGTGTGCTCGAGGCGCTGCAGAACGTTCAGAAATATGCGCACGCATCGCAGGTCACCGTCCACCTTCGTGGGGAGGAGCACCAGGTCACGTTCGCCGTCGCCGACGACGGACAAGGATTCGAGGTTTCCTCCATGAAGCGTGGCGCCGGATTGACCAATATGGCGGATCGTCTCGATGCGCTCGGTGGTGGGCTGCACATTGCCTCTGCGCCGGGAGAGGGGACGACGATCACCGGTTCGCTGCAACTGGCAGGCGCGGCAGTGAGCTAAACGCGGCCTCCAAAGAACACCTGGGTCTCAACCAACTTCCCATGGCGAACGGTGATGTACTCGGTGTTCCGGTAACGCTCGCCGGATGTCAGCTCGTATTCGTACAGCAGGAGGACCGCGTCATCGCCGGCGGCGACGATCGCGATGACCTCGGAGGCAACGAACCGATCCGCGGTCGGGAAGCAACGCTCGAGATAGGCGGCCTTGTCGATGTGATCGTCCTGCGGACTCGTGAATCGGAAGTCGTCAGCGAGAAGCTTTGACGCAAGCTCGATGTCCTGACGCTGATACGCGTCGAGTGATTCGCGGACGACGTCGATATTCGACATTCCTTCGACGCTAGAGTGGGATATCGTCGTACACCGACGCACGGCGCTGACGCGGCTGCTGGTACGTCGGCTGGGGCTGGTGCGGCTGCTCGGGCCGCGTCTCGGTCCGGACACGCCGGCGCCGGCGTCGCCGTCGAATCGCGGCGCGCTGCAACCGCAGCAGGCCACCGAACAACCGCCCGATCACTGCGATCAGGATGACGAGCACGCGAGCAACCGCGTCGCGGAACAGGAGCAGCAACCCGACGGCGGCGATCGCGAGGAGCCAGACGATCACGGGCTCGAACTGAAACCCGGTCCCTTCGGGAATGCTCGCGGACGCCGGCTTCAGCGACGGTGAGACCGCACCCGGATGCGCGTTGCGCCACGCGATGATCGCGTTGCGACGAGCGACGATCGCGGGCATGTAGGCCTCGAGCCCGTTGCGAATGGCTGACGCCACATCGTCTCGAAACGCGCCCGTGGTCAGCAGCGCGGCCTCGGTCGGATTGGAGAGATACGCCATCTTCACCGACGCCGTCGGCACGCGACTGCCCGGCCACGCTTTGGGATAGGACGCGACACCCAGATTTGGGACCCCGTCCGACGTGAGTTCGGCAGCGAGCGCATCGCTGAGCGTCTGCGCGAAGGCCTTGTCCGTACTCGTTGGATACGTCACGAGCGAGCCTGCGGCTTTGGCGCTGGCCGACGTGTTCGCGAGAATGCTGACGACGAGCACCGCGTGGTGCGCAGTCGATGTTCGCTGCCGCTGCGTGTTGGACACGTAGACGTCGGCCGTCCGCGTCATGACGACGTCGACAAGGTCCGTCCTCAGCAGTGCAGCGAGCCGGTTGCCCACATCGAGGTCGACGTCCTTCTCGAGGATGCCGTTGACGCCGATCGACCCGGGGTCGAACGGCATGCTGGGGTGTGCTGACGTTGGCCGGCCGCCGAAGCCCGGGTCGACCGTGACCACGATTGGTGACGGCTCCCTGCCGGTCGCTGCGAGGGCGCGGGGCGTCGGGCCGAGGACACCCGCGAGAATCGCGGCGACCGGGGCGATGACAAGGATGTGGAGAAAACGAGCCCGGTGAACGCGCATGCGCCTACGCCCCAGTATAGGTGGGGCGTGTCAGCAAAACCGCCTTGACGCGCGTTAGGAAGGATGTGATTGCGACGGTGAGGGAGCTATCCACGGGCGAAACACTTCTTGAGCGCACGTTCGAAGCGGTTGCGGTTTCCGACGCGCGTCGCCTGTTCACGCTCGCGCTGTCGATCCTGCGGGACGACGGCGAAGCCGAGGACGCCGTGCAGGAGACCCTGCTCAAGGCGTGGCGATCGTGGGCCTCGGTCTCGACGATGGAACGACCTGCTTCCTGGCTCACGCGCGTCTGCGTCAATCACTGCATCAGCCGCCGTCGCCTGCTGCGCTCGCGGGGCTGGCCGCCGCTGACGTTGATGGAGGACGAGGCGGTGGCCGGCTTGGGCCGTCCAGCCGCGGATCTCATGGACATGGAACGCGCGTACCGGCGGCTCTCACTCAAGCAGCGCGCCGCGATCACCCTCAACTACCGGCACGGGTACTCCGTCGAAGAGTGCGCCGTGTTCATGGGCTGCAGCCCGGGGACCGTGCGCACCCACGTAGCGCGCGGCCTGGCCACGTTGCGAAAGGAGCTTGGCGATGATTGACGTCGATTCCCGACTGGACGCCAGGCTGCGGGCCTTCTACGAGCACATCGAGGAGCAGCGGCCGTCGCGGGCGTTCCAAGGCCTCGAAGCCCCACGGAGTCGCCCACATCGCAGGACTCTGAATCTCGTGGCCGGCTTGGCAGGATTTGCCATCGTCGCCACCGGCATCGGATTCTTCGCGACCGAGCTCGCGAATCGACACGCCGTGAAACCACCGGCGTCGGCGACGCGACCTACGCTCCCGAGCAGCTCGCAGCTGGCCCTGGACTTACCGTCGATCAGCCACACGGTCATCAAGGCGACGCGGGGACGCGGATCGGCATCTCTGCCGACGTTCACGCCGCAGGGAATCCTCTTCATCCAGTCAGCGTGTGTCGGAAGCGGGTCGTTTTCGATCACGTCGCCAGATCACCGGGTGGGCATGACCGCTGAAGGCTGCGATGGCGGATCGATTGGAGGCGTCAGCGTCCCCGCAGGCCCGACGATCGACGGAACCGCGTTGACTCTCGAGGTCAGCGCCGAGCCGTCGACCGAGTGGGAGATCGTCGTGGCTGACAGTGGCCCGGTGCCGCCGCTCCCGTTGCTCGGGTCCTCGACGATCCCGGCAGGAGCACACATCCTGGTGCCCGCGACCACTGGCAGCGGGACATCGGGAATCCAGACCTTTTTCATACCTGCGGGACCGTATTTCGTGCAGTACGCATGTGTCGGCACCACGACCATTGACGTGTCGCTGAGCTACCTAAACCAGACAAGCCCGTTTACGAGCGCATCGTGCGCGAACGGTGCCATCCGCACGGAGGAAGCGCCGAAGCCGCCGGGGTCCGGCGTCATGAATCTGACCGTCGGTTCCCCGCCCCACTCCTTCTGGGAAGTCCTGGTCTACGAGCTTCCCGCCGCGAAGAGCTAGCGGATCTCCGCGAACGGGAGCAATGCGATGTGGCGGGCACGCTTCAGCGCGACCGTCAATGACCGCTGATGGCGGGCACATGTCCCCGTCATGCGGCGCGGCAGAATCTTGCCGCGCTCGGAGAGGTACCGGCGCAGCCGGGTGACCTCCTTGTAATCGATGAAGTCGATGTGCTCCAGGCAGAAGCTGCACACCTTGCGGCGGCGGCGATCGAAATCAGGCATGGCTCTCCAACTCAGAAGGGAATGTCATCGGGGTCGACGTCGCCGCCGACCGGACCCTGCGCGGGCGCGGGACCGGCGCCGGCATCACCGACGGGGCCACCTTCCTGGCGGCCGCTGCTGTCGAGGAACTGCACGTCGTTGGCGTTGACCTCGGTCTTGTAGCGCTTGGCGCCGCTCTGCGCGTCGTCCCACGAGCGGGTCTGCAGCCGGCCTTCCACGTAGATGAGGCGGCCCTTCTGCAGGTACTGAGCCGTGGTCTCGGCGAGCTTGCGAGTGCCCTGATTCCAGACGACGACGTCGTGGTAGTCGGTGAACTCCTTGCGCTCGCCGGTCGCCGGATCACTCCCGTAGCGATTGGTCGCGAGCGCGAGATTGCAGACCGCCGTTCCGCTCGGCGTGTAGCGGAGCTCCGGATCGCGGGTGAGCCTGCCGATCAGCATCACTCGATTGAGGGAACCTGCCATCAGATATCTCCTTCGTCATCATCGATTGCAGAGGGCACGTCCTCTGCTGCGAGATCATCCTCGGCGTCGGCGGACTCCGCTGGGACGTTGCCGTCAACCTCGGCCTCGGGCTCGACCGGACCCTCGATCTCCTCGATCTCCGCTTCCGGATCGGGCATCGGGCCCTCGTGGACGACGATGAGATGACGGAAGACAGTGTCGTGGATCCGGAGCGAACGCTCGATCTCCGCGACCTTGGCGCCGTCCAGGTGGAACACGACGAGCACGTAGTGCCCTTCGCGAAGCCGCTTGACCTCGTACGCGAGACGGCGCTTGCCCCACAACGTGGTCTTGACGACCTCGCCGCCGTGGGTCTCGATCAACGAGCGCACCGACTTCACCGCAACACGGACGGCGTCATCCTCCAGCTCCGGCCGGACGATGTACATCAGTTCGTAGTCACGCACCATGCGTGGGCACCTCCTTTCCTCTGGGCTTACGACGCCCGGGGTGCTGCGACTGCCGAGGTGATCAGGCGGTCGCGATCCGGGCGCAGGAAAGCGTTATGTGGAAA
>DATDID010000038.1:0-17521 GCA_036521195.1 Candidatus Dormiibacterota bacterium | reverse complement strand
TCGAACGCCGGATATTGACCAGGTCCGCCCCAAGCGTCTCGGTCGAGAACGTGTCAATGGATTCGGCGACGAGCGCATCGACGGCCATCTGGAGACGGGTCGGAACCTCAGGTATTGCGAGCGCGGTCATACGAGACAGTACAACAACATATATTCGCCAACATTCGCCGGACAATCACCGAAGCGACTACGCATCGAATCATCAGTTCTGAGGATGTCTCGATAGCCGACGCTCCGACACGCTCTTGGCGTCCCCAATCGGCACCGCGATCGGTGCTCATTCAGCCAAGACAAGGAGCACGACATGACCGTCACGCCAAGCACCCTCTTCCGAGCGAGCGGCGTTGCCGCCGCAGTGGCAGGACTGATCTTCATCGGTGTACAGATCGGCAGCCCTCACCTGGACGTCACCAACATCGCCTCGACCAACGCGGTCGTCCGGGACAGCCTGAAGGTACTCATGGCCGCCCTTGCTCTCGCTGGGATCACCGGCATGTACCTGCTCCAGGTGAAGAGGATCGGCGTCCTCGGCCTCGTGGGCTATCTCACGTTCGCGGTCGGCTATCTCACGATGCTCGGCATTGAATTCGTCGCTGCCTTCGTCCTCCCCTCGATCGCGCACAGTTCGCCCGCGTACGTCAGCAATGCCATCGCCGAAGCGACCAACGGCACGGTCACGGGCAGCATCGGGCTCATCAAGGTAGCCATCCTCGTCAACGGGATCGCTTACGTCGCCGGCGGCTTCCTCTTCGGCATCACACTCTTCCGTGCCAAGGTCCTGGCCCGGTGGGCTGGAATCCTTCTTGCGTGCGGCAGCGTGGCTACTGTCGCGACCGGCCTCATGCCGCAATACGAAAGGCTGTTTGCCTTCCCGACTGCAGTCGCCCTCATCGCCCTTGGCTACTCCATGTGGCAGGCGCAGCGCACCCCGGCCGCGCGGCCGGTAACCAGCGCGGTGAGTTCACAGCTCGAGGCGTCCGCAGCCAACTGATCCGTCACCAGGCAGCACCCCGCCCGGTCGGCCGCGTCGATCGGGCGGGTACGGGCGGGCGGCATATCACCCGAAGCCGCAGCGACACATCACCCGAAGCCACCACAGCTGAAGGTGGGCGGGCCTGGATTCGAACCAGGGACCGTGGGGTTATGAGCCCCCTGCTCTAACCGGCTGAGCTACCCGCCCTGGCGCGAACTCTATCCCGAGACGGCCGCACGCATCACGCCACCGATCTCGGCCACCATAGAGCGATGAGTGACATTCCCCCGGTGGTCGCCGACAGCGACCGCCTCGTCGACGCCGTACAGCGCCTCGTCGATCGTGTCGGGCCGGATCAGTGGACGGCGCCGACACCCTGCTCCGAATGGAACGTCCGTCAGCTCCTCCACCACCTGACGAACGGCAACGTCATCTTCGCGATGCTCGCCAGCGGTGAGCGCAGCCCCGGGCCGATCACTGCCGAGGAACGAGAGACCGACTGGCTCGGTACCGACCCGGCGGAAGGGTTCCGAGCTGCCGGCATCCGCATGCACGACGCCTTCCTTATGCCCGGCTTCCTGGAATCCCACATCGATACCCCGTACATGGGCGACGCAAGCGGCGCGACCATCGTGCACATGCGCATGAACGAGCAACTCATCCACGGCTGGGACCTCGCGCGGGGGATCGGTCAGCCCCCGGACTTCCCCGAGGACCTGGCGGAAGAGGCGCTGCGGTTCTGGCAGATGGGCCTCGGCGACCGGCCGCGGACGGGCATGCCGTTCGGCGAGCCGGTGCACCTGCCCGACAGCGCACCGGCGATCGATCGCCTCGCCGCCTTTCTCGGACGCCAGCCCTGACCACGCCCACACCACGCAGGCCCGGCAAGGAGCAGTACTTCCTGCTGATCGCGCTGGCAGCGCGCACCCGCGCCGATTGCCTCGGCCGCCGTGTCGGCGCAGTCATCACGCGTGACGCTCGCGTCCTCAGCACCGGCTACAACGGCACGCCGTTCGGCATGCCCAACTGCTCCGAAGGTGGTTGCCACCGCTGCTCCCGACGCGACGACGACCGCCTGCGCGGCGGTTCGTACGACATCTGCATCTGCGTGCACGCCGAGCAGAACGCGCTCCTCACCGCGGCGCGCTTCGGTCAACAGACGCTCGGCGCGTCGATGACGTCGACGACGCAGCCGTGCTTCGGCTGTCTCAAGGAGATGCTGCAAGCCGGGATCAGTGACGTGCACTATCTGCATCCCTGGGACCCGATGGAGGCGTACAACGACCCGGCGCTCGTGCAGCAATACGCGGCGTTGCGCGCGCGATTCGACAGTTTCACGCAGGTCGGCGACCCGTCGCTCGACACGCCGGATCTCTTCGGCGCTTTCATCGAACATGGGTGACCGAGGATCCCGAGACTGATATGAGCGGGCAACTGATCTACTCGGCGATCACCTCACTTGACGGCTATGTCGCTGATGCTGACGGCAACTTCGACTGGGCTGCGCCCGACGCCGAGGTGCACAGCTTTGTCAACGACCTCGAGCGTCCGATCGGCACGTACCTCTACGGCCGCCGCATGTACGAGGTGATGCAGTTCTGGGAGTCGCTCGATCCGCAGACTGACGACTCCCCGGTGACTCGCGACTTTGCCTCGGTCTGGCAGGCGGCAGACAAGATCGTGTTCTCACGAACGCTGGCGACGCCGGCGACCGAGCGCACTCGCATCGAGCGCGAGTTCGACCCGGACATGGTGCGGCGGTTGAAGGCGTCCTCGTTGACCGACATCAGCATCGGCGGTCCAGAACTGGCCGGCCACGCCATCCGGGCCGGCCTGGTCGACGAATGCCGCCTGTTCGTGCACCCCGCCATACGAGGCGGCGGTAACCCGTCCCTCCCCAACGACACACTCGTACGCCTCGAATTGCTCGACGAAAGGCGGTTCGACAGCGGCGTCGTCTACCTGCGCTACCGGGTCGGCGCTTAGGCGTCGGTCCGGTCGACCAGCTGCACGCGTTCGCGCTCGACAGCCGCGGCCATGTCTCGCACGCGCGACAACGTGTCGATCTCCTCGACCGGTTTGTCGTGGCGCCAGCGCGCGATACGAGGAAAGCGCAACGCGAACCCGGAGCGATGCCGCGCCGACGCCTGCACCGCATCGAATGCGACCTCGAGCACGATGCGGGGATCGACGGTGCGGTAGTGGCCGTGGTCGTTCACAGTGATCTCGAGGAGCAACGCGGTCATCTCGGCGATCTCGGCGTCGGTGAGGCCGGTGTACGCCTTGCCGATGGTGGCCAGCTCGTTGGTCCCGTCAACACGCACCGCGAAGGTCACGTCACTCAGCACGCCGCGACGCTTTCCATGTCCCCACTCGGCGCCGACGACGACGACGTCCAGCGTGTCGAGCGGCCGCTTCAGTTTGAGCCAGTTCAGGCCGCGCCGCCCAGGCGTGTACGTGGACTCGGGTTGCTTGAGCAGCAGCCCCTCGTTGAGGCGGGCGCGCGCGTCGTCGAAACGACGGTCCACCTCGGCTGCGCCGCGGACTCGTTCGAGGTGCGCAAGCGCAAGCGGGAGCCGCACCGCTAGTGACTCGAGCCGCTCACGGCGCTCGCGCAGCGGCCGGTCCAGCATCACATCGTGGCCGGCGACGAGCAGATCCCACGCGACGTAGATCACCGGCACGGCGGCCAGCAGGGCTGCGTCGGGCGCGACCCGTCCCAACCGTGTCTGCAGCGCATGGAACGGCATCACCCGGTCGTCGCGGAATCCAAGGATCTCGCCGTCGAGGATCACGTCCGCGCTGAGGCGCAGCGCGCCGGCGCTGACCTCCGGGAACTGCGCGCTCACGTTCTTCAGGTCGCGGCTGTAGAGCGCAACCTCGTCGCCACGGCGGTGGAGCTGGCATCTGATTCCGTCATATTTGTCTTCAACCCAGACATCCTCACCGAGTCGCGCGACTGCTTCGTCGGCGTCGGCCACCGGTGTCGCAAGCATCGGCCGCAGCGGCACGAACCATCGCGGCGCCGCCTCGTCCAGTCGAGCCGCCCGCGCGAGCAGTGCGGCTTCGCCGAGATCACCGGTGAGCATCACCGCGCGACTCACCGCTCGCGGCTCTGCGCCGAACGCCACCGCGATCGCCTCTTCGACGAGTCCTTCGCGCAGCCCGATGCGCAGGTCACCGGTGATCAGCTTCGCGACGTATCGAGCCTCGTTCGGCGTCACCTTCTCGAGCAGCGCCCGCAACACAGCCGCGCGCGTCTTCGCACCGCGAGCCTCGGCCATCTCCGCGAACGCACGGTCGAGCTCGTGCAACGTGACGTCGACGGCCCCGATGGCCCCGCCCTGCTCGAGCAGGTCACGGGTCACGTCACCGGCGTCGGAATGCCGGCGCCAGGCCTGCGTGATCGCAGCGTCGTCGGCGCCGCTGACGTCGCGAAGCACCGATGAGAAGGCCGCGCCGCCGACGTTGAGCGTGCGCTGGTCCCCGGTGGGAAAGACGAAGCCCGTGAAGTAGCGCGCTCCGAGCGCCACCTCGTCGCCGTCGGTGGCGATGAGGAAGTCGGCGAGCAGGCGCACTTTGGCGAGCCTGGAGCTGGTCGCGGCGATGGCATCGCCGGCGTCCGCGAGCGCGAGCAACGTGGTCACGCCGGGATCATCGCCCAGCACCTGCGACCAACGTCAGGCCGCTGTATGAAAACCCAGCGGTCTACGGACTTGGGCTGACGACCGGCGGCAGGTGTGCCGCGCAGCCGGCGCATGCGGCCGACCACCAGAGGCTGCTGCCGGATCCCTGCCAGAAGGCTGCGACGGCGCTGCTGTACCAGTTGACGACGGAGATGCTCGTCGCCGACGCCACTTTGTTGAGGAGCTGCGGCCCGATCCAACCGTTGCCCGGTGCGTAGATGGCCGATGCGAGACTGCCTCCCGGGCGCTGCATGACGACGGTCACCGCACTCGACCCGGACGCCGCGGCCGCAGGCTGGCCCATGCTCACCGACCCGTCGACTTCCATCGGCGTACCGCCGCCCGCCGGCGTGATCGCAGCAGCCCACACCGAGCCTGCTGCCGTGCGCCAGACGGCGTCTATTGTCGACGGTCCGGCGACCACTGCTGTCGGGTCGCTGGCGAGGCCGCCCGTCCCCAGCGTCTGGGCGCCGAGCCAGCCGTATGGGACGCCCGTGTCAGTCCAGAGGTTGCCGGAGGGGTCGCGCCAGACGACGGCGATCGAGCCGCCCGTCCCGGCGACCGCATCGGGGTTGCCCGTGACGACGCCGCTGTTCAGCGGCATCGGCGCCGACCAGGTGCCGTTGTAGCTCTGCGCCCACAGTGTGCCGTCGGTCGCCTTCCAGATGACCTCGAGCTGGCCCGGTCCCTGGCTCACGGCGGTCGGGGTGGCCCCGAAGGCGAGCGAGCGGACCTGGAGCTCCTTCGGGGGCAGCCAGGTCTCAACGCCGTAGAAGCCGGTCTGCGACTGGACCTGCCAGAGATCCCCGGAGCTGTCCTCCCAGAACGCGTCCACCTGGCCCGGCGCCGGTGACACCACTGCGGGGTTGGACGCCGCGTCGGCCGGTGTGATCGCCGCGGCGGGCTGTGTCTGCCAGGCCTGGTTGCGATAGGCAAGGTCATGGAGCTCCGAGTCCGCCCCGCGCCAGATGACGTCCATGTTGCCCGGCTGATCGGAGACGCTCTGCGGGGTCCCGGCGACGTTGGAGGCGCTGAGCTCGACCGGCGTCTGCTCGGTCTCACGCAGCCATCCGATGAGCGGCGTGTAGCCGTTGGCGGTCACTCGTGAGCCACTGAGCGGAAAGCGGTCCGTGCCGGACGCCGTCGCGTTCTGCTCCACGACGTCAACGTACCCGGGTCCCACGTCACGCACGACCGCGACATGGCCCGAGCCGTCCCAGTAGCTGCCGAGCCACCCGGGGGCGAAGATCATCAGGTCGCCCTGCATGGGCGGTGTGCCGGCGCCGTTGGCAAACTGCGCGAGCGGAACCGGCAGATTGGGACCCGCCTGCCACATGGTGTTCGCGCCGCCGGTGGCGCCGTAGGCGTACCAGTTCTTGGGCTCGCCCCACGCGTAGTAGGCGTAGCGGATGGCGAGCTCCTCGCACTGGAACTCCGGACCGAACTCGCAACCGTTGGGCGGCCCACAGCCGACATTCTCGAAACCGGATCCGTTGCCGTACGCGGTGAGGTTGGAGCAGTTGGTGACCCAGGTCGCCCACGCGCATCCGCTGATCAGCGGCGAGCCGTAGTTGCCGGTCCCCGCGACCTCGGCGGCGAGCATGCCCTGCATCACCGGTGCGGCCGGCTGCGAGACGCCCGATGTCGCCGGCTTCACCGCGATCGTCTGGTGCGCCGATCCGGTGAGCGCGACCACGGCGCCGACGCTCCGCACCACCGCCACGGGGGCCGCATTGGTCGGCGCGGCTGCAGCGACACCGACGAGTGGAGCGACGCTTGCGGACCCAGCGACAAAGGCGGCGAGCACGAGTCGATGGAGCTTGGAATGCATCCATCCCAGCCTGCCAGACAAGATCTGACGTTGCCGTCACACTCGCGCAACGATCGAGTTCGTCAGGCCATGACGGCGGACGCTACTGGAACCAGCCCTCGATATCGATGACGGCGTTGACGGTCCCGACCGCGTTGAAGATGTCGATCGCGCCGTCATTGGCTCCCGCGGTGGTGCTGAGCTGCACGACGATCAGGTTCGGCAGGACGGCTCTCGCTGCCAGGTTGAGGTCGGATGCACCTGTGGAGGTGCCGGCCGGATACGCCACGAGGAAGGTGCTCTGGGTCGGCAGGACCGCTGTCATGTTGGCGATGACCGCCTGCACGACAGTGCCGCTGGCGATGGACGGCACACCACCCTCTCCGGCAACGTGCACCAGGCGCGCAGCGGCCGTTTCCGCGCCGATCGCCCCAGTCGCGCAGCCGACCGACGCCTGGCGGGTGTCGCAGATACGGCTGGGGAGGATGGCCTGGTACTGGAATCCGGCCGCGGCGCCCGTGGCGCCGAACCACCCGTTGGCGTCAAGGAGCACGTTGATCGCGCCGACCGACACCTCCACACATACCGCCGTGTTCGGCCCACTCGGTCCTGGCCCGAGCTTGACGAACACTCGGTTTGCCTGGATAGCACCCGCAACAACGTTGATGGTGGACGTGCTCGACGTCGTCGGGCATGTCCCCGACGATGTCGTTGGGTAGACGGTCAGAAACGCGCTTGCTGAGCCGGAAACGGCGGTGAGGTTGAGCACGGCTGCCGCCGCCGTCCCGTCCGACGGGATCGCGTTTGTGCCGCTACCGGTGACAGTGACGAGCATGGGTGCGCCCGCGACGAGTATGCCGTGGGCTCTGCAAGCCGGCGTCGGCGACCTACTCCGCGTGTCGCAGACACGCAGCGGAAGGATGGGATGGAACTCGCCGGCAGTGGTCACCGTCGTCGGCGCCGCGAAGTAGCCCTCGACGTCAACGATCACATTGACAGTGCCGACGGAGTTGTAGATGTTCACGCGGCCGCCATTGCCGAGAGTCACCGTGACCAGGTTCGGGGTCACGGTGTTCGCATTGAAGTTCAGGTTGGATGCCGTCGGTTTCGGCGTCTGGTACGGGTAGACCGTCAGCAGGCTGCTGGCGGTGCCGTTGACCGCCGTGACGTTGATCACCACCGCAACGGCGGTTGTTGGCACAGGCGTTGTGCCGCTGCCGTTTACCCCGGTGACCTGGACGGTGCGCGAGGTGTTCGGCCCGAGCGGCGCTGATGGGTTGAGGGTGTTGAGGATGCGGAACGGCGGCAGCGGTGTGTAGTCGGCCAGCGGCACGTACAGGTATCCCGCCCCCGGGGTTGGGCTGCTCGAGCCGATCGAGTCGGTCGCGATGATGAACACCGTGCCGCCCAACGGTGGCCCGGGCGGCGTGGTGAACGTGAACGAGTCCGGCGTCAGGTTGCTGATCGTGATCGGCGACCCGCCGAATGTCGCCGTCGTGCCAGGTGTGGCGAAGTCCGACCCGGAGACCGTCACGACCTGGCCGCCGTTTCCCGTGCCCGACGAAGGTGTCAGCGAGGCGACGGACGGTCCCGCGAACGTGTAGCGCGCGATGAAGGTGTTCCAGCAACTGTTGGCTGTGGCGCAACCGGTACCGGTGGTGCCGTCGGTCTCCTCGGACACGATCCACACATCGGTGGGGTGCAACGGATCCTGCACCGCGGTCGAGAAGTCTCCCCACGCACAGACCGAACATCCAGGGTTGTAGAAGGCGGTGCTCGGGTGGACGGTGATGAAGCTGCTCCACGTGCTCCCGCCGCTGATGGTGGCGAGCATCATCGACTCGAACGTCGTTGGGGAGGACTCGTCGAATGTGACGAACACGTCGCTCGGAGTCAGCGCGTCGACCGCGATTGACGGGTAGTACAGATATTGACCGCTGACGCCTTCGGGAGTCAGTTGTGGCGTGGCGGAGACGGTGACTGCCGCTGACGTCGTCGCGGTCGCGCTCACGACGTTGATGCAGGAGCGAGTCTGTGTATCGCCGCTCGGCGTGCACCCGGTATTTCCGGTTGCCCACAACGTGTTAGCTCCCCAGACGACGTCAAGGAAGCGATCGTCGTTCGTCTGCAGCGTTGCGCTCGTGCCCGACTGTGGTGCCGCAGGCGGCACGCTGCTGCCATGCGTCTCCGTGCCGCTCGCCGCGCACTGCGGCTGGCTGACATTCAGCTGATCGGGGGTGCCGGTGATGGCGAACACCGCGAAGGAGTTGGTGGCCGGCCCGCTGCAGTTCGCATCGTTGGCGACCTGATATTCGACGGTCGAGAGTCCGAGTGCCATCGCGGGTTGCGCGCCGGCCGGTCCGCCTGTGAAGGCTCGCGCGCTGCTGACGCCGAGAGCCCCTGCGGCGAGGTCGGCCCGTTGAATGATGTCGGTCTGGGCCTGGCTCAGCGGCTGCGCGGTGCCCAAGCAGTCCGTGTAGTCCCACGAGACGTCGACGACGGTGCTTGTCATACCGAGTGAGACGTCGGTGGCGACGGGCTGATCACTCCCCGCGAAAAGCGCTTCGTTGTTGAGCGTCCGCGGGGCTTGCCACGCCAGAGTGGGATCCGCATTCGACACCACGACCTCGACCTGGGTACCGTCGTTGGAACAGCCCAAGCGCGCGACGTTGTATTGCAGCACCGCAAGGATGAAGCGTCCCGAAATCGGGTCGTAGACGACGTGGGGATACTTCACGGCCCACCCGGTGGACGTCCTGACGAGGAGATTGAGGTTGAGCGTTGCGATCTTCGCCCCGGTGCTACGGTTGAACACGACAACGGCATCGTTCACCGCTTCAACGACAACACTGCCTCCGGCTGCGATGCTCGGATCCGCAGGTGTGGTCTCGTTCGGATTTCCCGATCCCGCCTGCATGATCGACGCCGTTTCAGTTTCACCGGGAAACGCCACGAGTTGAAATGGAGTCGATGCGATCGCAGGCGTCTTCGCAGCATCAGCGTGCGCACTTTGCGATGGCGCGGGAAGCGCACTCGTCGCAGCCACAGCCGGCACGGGACTCGCCGACCAAGCGACGGTCAGTGCGGCGACGAATACGGACGCAAGAATGAAGCTACGACGCACGTTTCGATTCTAGAAGCGATTCGGCGCAGTGACACGCCGCTGTGACAGAGGTCACCGGTTCGTCACATCGTGCTGGTGATCACCAGACCACTGTCCGGGCGTCCCGTCGCAGCGATGGCGTATAAATTCCCAATGATTGATCTGCACAGCCGCGCTTCTCTGACGGACGACGGTAAGGACGATGGCGACGAGGAAGAGGGCGACGACGACTAGCCCTCTCGGCGCGGCGGAGCGATTCCGCCAGGTCAATCTCATCGCCGATCCCCTCTATGGCTACATAGAGATCACCAAGGATCAGCCTGGTGAGGCCAGCGAGCGCCAGCTGCTCGACACCGTCTGGTTGCAGCGGCTCCGCCGCGTGCATCAGCTCCAGTCGGCCTGGTGGGTCTTTCCGAGCGCTGAACACTCCCGTTTCACGCATCTGCTCGGGGCGATGCATCTCGCGAGCCTCTTCGCGCGTCGTGTCGATGGATCGCTGCGAGCAGCATTTCCGGACGCGCCCTCACCGGCGCTCGTCGAGGAGACGCTCCGCATCGCCGGGCTGCTCCATGACGTCGGGCATGGGCCTTTCGGCCACTTCTTCGACCACGAGGTCCTCGCGCAATGGAATCTCGACCACGAGGTGATCGGCCGTCACCTCGTGACGCATCAGCTCGCGGACATCATCCAGTCCCTGCGCGCGAGCCCGACAGATCGCTTCGAACCCGGTGAGCAGATCGATCCACAATGGGTCGCGTGGGTGATGGCGGATGCGGACATCGCCGGCTACACGCCGCCGCGCTGGCTGCACGCACTGAAGCCGATTCTGTGCGGACCCGCAACCGTTGACAATCTCGACTACGTTCCGCGCGATGCGTACATGTGTGGGATCAGCCTCGGCGCTGTCGAGGTGCAGCGTCTCATCCACTACACGTTCGTCAGCGGCGACAGCATCGCGCTCCATGCGCATGCGGTGGGCGCGCTCGAGATGTTTCTCTCGTCGCGCCTCTATATGTACCTGCACGTCTATCACCACCGCACGGGCCGCAGGTTCGACCTGTCGATGCGCGAGGTCTTCGCCGACACCATTGCGCAGCTGTTGCACGGCAACCCGCTCGAACACCTCGACGAGTACGAGCTCCTCAACGACTGGTCGGTGCTCGTCGCGGTGCAGCGCTGGATGCACGAGGCGCCGGGGACCGAGCGGCGCGGGCTCGCGGAGGCGTGGGCTCGGATCGCGGCGCGCGACCTCCGCTGGCATCTCGCGTACGAAAGCGTCGTGCACAAAGGTATGGACACGTCGGCTCTGCAGGAGCAGCTCGATGCGCAGCTCGCGTCGAAGCGCCTCGGCGCACGTGTTGAGGTCGATGTCGCGATCGCGCGCATCGCGCCGCAGAACCCGATGACCGACGACGGGATGGTGCGGATCTACGACCCGCTCAACGACACCATCGACGTCGCTCGTACCGCCGAGCTCGTCGCCCGGCTGCCGCAGTACAACCAGGTGATCCGCGTCTTCACCGATGACGCAACCGCCGTGCGTACCGTCCACGACGCCGTGGAGAGGGTGCTCGGCGCCTGACCCGCGCGACCTACGAGGCGACGACAGGCAGTCGTGGACCCGACGGCATCACGGGCCCGACGTTCGCGTTGAAGTTCTCCTGGCTCACCTGGGCAGCGATGTGCGACGCGACGTCGCGGAACACCTCGCCGAGCGGGCTCGAGGGAGCGGCGGACATGATCGGCCGGCCGTCGCCGTCCGCACCGCGAATCCGCGGATCGAGTGGCACCGCACCGAGGAACGGCAGCTCGTAGCGCGCTGCAAGGTCGCGACCGCCGCCTGATCCGAAGATGTCGGTGCGCTCGTCGCAATGCGGGCAGATGAAGCCGCTCATGTTCTCAACGACTCCAAGCACTGGAACGTTGAGCTTGCGGAACATCTCGATGCCACGGCTCACGTCGGCGAGCGACACGTCCTGCGGCGTCGTGCAGATGACGGCACCGGTCATCGGCATGCTCTGCGCGAGGCTGAGCTGGACGTCGCCGGTGCCCGGTGGCAGGTCGATGACGAGGTAGTCGAGCTCGCCCCACGAGACTTCGTAGAGAAACTCGCGGAGTGCCTTGGCGAGCATCGGGCCGCGCCAGATGACGGGCTGTCCGGGATCGAGGATCGTTCCGAAGGACACGACCTTGAGGCCGTGCGCCTCCAGCGGCTGCATCTTCCCGTCCGGTCCGGCATGCGGCCGCTCGCGGATCCCGAGCATGATCGGAACGTTGGGGCCGTAGACGTCGGCGTCGAGCAGCCCGACTCGCGCTCCGGCGAGGCGCAGCGCAATGGCGACGTTCACCGCGACAGTCGTCTTGCCGACTCCACCCTTGCCCGCGCTGATCGCGATGGCGTTGCGCACCCCGGCGATCTCCTGGCGTCCCGGCAGACCCCGGGTCGTGCTGACATCTGCGTCCCACTTGATCTCGACGCGAGTGATCGCCGGCACCACCCCGATCACAGCGGCCTCGATATCGGCCTTGATGCGGTCCTTGAGCGGGCAGGCGGGGGTTGTGAGCACGACCCGAATCGATGCCACGCCCCCGTCGATGGCGAGGTCGCGCAGCATCCCGAGTTGCAGCATCGGCTTGTGCAGCTCGGGGTCGATCACCGTGGCGAGCGCACGCTCGAGGGCGTCAAGCGCCGTTGGATCACCCATCTGCGTTCGAGTATACCCAGCGGCCCGAATGCCCAAGCTCAGGTGGGCTGGCCGGTGAACCAGTGTGCGAACTCCGGCAGCGTCGTCCAGATGCCGATACGCACCCGAGGAAGCTGCCACAGCATGGCGCTCGAATCCTCAGCGCTGTCGATCCTGAGATCGAGGACGCCACCGATGTAGCCATACCCGGCGAGCGTCGAAAACATTGACGCCTCCTGGGTCGCGCCTTCGTTGGCGCGCGGCCAGGGCCAGACGCCGGTGTACGCGATGAACTGCACCGGCTCGCCAGTGAGGTTCTCGAGCACGGTCTTGGTGCGCTCGGTGAGCTTGTTCAACGTCGACCTGCTCGCGGAGAAGAAGTCGGTGTCGTCGTTGATCGTGTGGTCCTCGACGGAGAACCCCGTGGCCGCGAGCTCCTGGACCTCGGCAGCGGTCATGTATGTCTGCGGACCGACCTTCTTGCCGAGCAACCCTGTGCACGGGAAGAACACCGCCGTGAAGTCATCGCGCCGCAACACGGGGACGGCGTTGATCCACTGACTCAGACGTCCGTCATCGAACGTGATGACGACCGGGTGCGGCGGCAGGGGCAGCCCGTAGAGGAGCGCATCAGACAGGTGCTGCAACGAGATCGACGTCGCATGAATCGACGACAGATACGCCATCTGCGCGTCGAACGCGGACGGCAATGTCGTGAGCCCGACCTCGAGTCGCCAGCCCCAGTTCGACGGCTCGATCGACCGTGGTGGGATCAAATCGACCAGGTGGTACATGAGAATCGGCACGTCGATCGTCGACCGTGGCGCTCGCTTCGGCAGGATGATCGGCGCATCGATCGCAACGGGACCCTCGTCCAGCACGGACGCGGTGTCGCCCGGCCGGTTCATCACGATCTCCAACCGAGTCATCGAGAAGAGCGCCGCGACGCCGATGGGTCGAAGCGACTGCGGCGTGGTGAACGTCACCCGCAACGGCATGCTCCAGACGTGCGCAAGATGAACCAGCGGGCTCTCGGACGCCGTCCACATCGCCTCGAGCGCCGCCGTGCCGACGCTGATCGAGGCGATGCGCGCTTGCCCGAATTTCGCCATCAACATGGCGGTGCGCGCCGCCTCGGACGGCCACATGGCCTGCGCCTGCGGTGCCAGCTCCGCCCACTGCTCGTCGTACTCGCCGTTGACGATCTGTTCGGCGAACGCCGACGCCAGCGCCCGGACCTGTGGCGGCGCGATCAGCGTCCGAATCGGTGACACCTCGATGTGCCGCGGCCTCGTGGGGGCCGAGCTGCATGCACTCAGGGCCGTTCCGGCACCGAGCGCGAGCGCGATGACGCAGGCCCATCTCCGCACAGGCACATTGAACGTCATTTCGGCCTCCGCGACGCACCGGATATACGCCGGTTGAGCGCTGGAATTGGCGCGCTCTTTACAATGCGGCGCGAATGCTCGATCGCCGCGTGATCCGCGACCTCGAGGGTCAGGTTGCGGCCTCACACGTCTACACCCGCCCCGCTGATCTCGCCGCCTACGCGTACGACGCGTGGGGAGCGTCAGGTGAGCGTCATCTTCCGGACGCCGTGGTCTTCCCCGCCTCCACCGAGGAGGTGGCGGGAGTCGTCAGCGTCTGCGCGGTGCACCGCGTCCCGATCGTTCCTCGCGGAGCAGGCACCGGATACGCGGCGGGAGCGTCGCCGTCGCACGGAGGCGTGATTCTCAGCCTCGCGCGTCTCAACCGGGTGCTCGGCGTCGAAACCGAGGCGCTGCGCCTGCACGCGCAGGCCGGCGCAATCACGGCCGGGATCCACGCCCACGCCGCCGCCTCGGGCCTGTACTACCCCCCGGACCCCGGCTCATCGAGCACCTGCACGATCGGCGGTAATGTGGCGTGCAACGCGGCAGGGCCGCACACGCTCCGCTATGGGGTGACCGCCGATTTCGTGGCCGGGCTCACTGCGGTCCTGTCGGACGGGCGGATCGTCCGCCTCGGCGAGGGCGGGGACGGGTCGGCGTCGGGGCTGCTCTCACTCATGGTGGGATCCGAGGGCACGCTCGGGGTGATCACCGAGGTGCTGCTCCGCCTGGTCCCGGCTCCCAAGGCACGTTCGACGCTCGCCGCGATGTTCACCAGCATGGACCGCGCAGCTGCCGCCGTTGCTGAGATCAGTGCCGCCGGCATCGTCCCGGCCGCGCTCGAGTTCCTGGACGATGCGGCGCTCGCAGCCGTTCGGCGCGCGGGTGGCGGCGACGTCGGCGGTGACGCCGCTGCACTCCTGATCGTCGAGCTCGAGGGCGACCCGTCCTCGGTCGGCGCTGACACCGATGCCGCAAGCGGCGCGATCACCCGCGCCGGTGCGTCGCAGCTGCAGCGCGCGACCGAACCCGGTCAGGCGAAGCGTCTCTGGGCGGCGCGCAAGGCGGTGAGCGCGGCAGTTGCCAAGGTCCAGATCGGCAAGGTGAACGAGGACGTCGTCGTCCCCCGTGACCGCGTCGCGGAGCTGGTGGCGCACACGCGCACGCTCGGGACCAAGCACCAGCTGCAGGTCGTCAACTTCGGCCACCTGGGTGACGGCAACGTGCACGCGACGTTCCTCATCGACCCGCGTGTCGAGGGTGAGCGTGCCCGAGCCGACGCTGCCGCCGGCGAGCTGTTCGAAACAGTGCTGGACATGGGGGGCTCGCTGTCGGGCGAGCATGGAGTCGGTGCAGCGAAGCTCGAGTACGTCGAGCGTCAGCTCGGGCCGGGAACGGTCGAGCTGATGCGCCGCATCAAGGGAGCACTCGATCCCAACGGCGTCTTGAATCCCGGCAAGAAGATTCCGCCGGGTCAGTCCTCCGCTTCGAGCACCGCGAGCAACGAGGCTGCGTAGTCGGTCTCGTCGATGCGGCGGGCGAGCTCTCGCCCGTCATCCACCGGGAGCTCCATCGAGGCGTCGTAGACGAAGCTGTAGACGTTGCTGAGCGTCCATTCGCCGAACCCGAGCGACTCCAGCACCTCCGCAAGGCGGGGATCCTTCTCGTCGGCCGCGAACGTCTCGCTCGCAGCGCGATAGAGCGAGCTGAGATTGCGGTACTCGGTCTCGTACTCCTCGATCAGCGCCGGGTCGGCGTCCGCCTCGCGGAGCCGCGCGAGGGTCCGGCGCAACGACTGGATCTCCAGCTGATACTCGTCCACCCTGCCTCGATTCTAGTGGACGGGGAGCGCCTCCCCGAGACCCGGATCAGACGTGGTGGCGCGGCACCTCGTCGGGGTGGATGCGTGCAAAGCGACGGCGCTCGAGCGTGAAGAAGAGCGCCGCGCCCGCACCCATGAGGAGCACGCCGACCATGATCCCGAGCCGAACCAGCCGCCGGGCACGTCCTTGAGAAATCCCGGATCGCCGTCGCCGGCGACGACCGCCGTCGTCTTCGTGCAGTCCGTGTACTTGAGGAACTTCGCATTCACGCCGCGCACGAAATCGGTCTGGTACGAGGTGCTGTCGACGATCGACTCCGCTACATGCGACTGCCACGTCGTGTCGTGCGGCAGCGGTTCATTGAGATACTGGAGCGACTCGGCGGTCGACGGCGGCTGCAGCAACGGGATGTCGAGCGTGTGCAGGACGAAACGCTCGGCGTGCCACCGGTGTGGCGAGATATTCGGGAGTGCCGACAATCTGTTCGCCGAGCGTCTGGCCAGACGTCCGCAACGACGGAATGTCGCCGCCGAGCACACCCTCACCGAGCGCAGTCTCTGCGGTGATCTGCTCCTCAGTCGACGTGCCCGCGAACGCCGTCAGCGCTGCTGAGAGCTCTGCGGCACTCGGTGTCCCGACCCCGGTCGTGCATTCCTGCGCAAGGAGCGCCTTGCAGGTCGGGTGCATGTAGGTGGCGTAGATCGAGATCACCTGATTTCGGCGATCAGCGTCGCGCCACCCCCGAATTTGGACCCGACGATTGAACGAGGCTTGGACCTGCCGCCAGCACCGGACGTGCCGTGACGATCGGAACTGCGAGCGCGCCGACGAGCACAAGCGCCGCCACTCCTGCCGCTCTACGCATTGTTCGACTCTAGCCACGTGGTTCGCATACTCCGGCGCACGCGGCGGCAATGGATCAGCCGGCGCGCAGGTTCACGAGGTTGCCGACGAGGTGGCCCACGCCGAATGCAACACCGGCCGCAACGGTCGCAAACGCCAGCTGACGGAGCGCGGAGCGCACTCGGGAGCGACCGGTGAAGATCGCCACCGTCCACCCGACCGCGAGGACCGCGATCGCGCCGAGCACGATCGAGAGGAGCGCTGCGATGCCGCCGCTGACGAAGAACCATGGAACCAGCGGTATGACCGCGCCGATCGAGAAGGTCACAAAGGACGATCCGGCCGCCTGCCAGGGGTTACCGGTCTTGCCGGGACGAAGGCCCAGCTCCTCGCGAGCGTGCACCTCGAGCGCGACCACCGGGTCCTTCATGATCGCCTCGGCCATCCGCCGCGCGTCGGCCTCCTCGACCCCGCGGAGGCGGTAGACGGCGGCCAGCTCGCGTGTCTCGGCCTCGGGGTGTCGCTCCAGCTCGCGTCGCTCCACGTCGAGCTCACGCTGCAGCAACTCCGACTGTGCCGACATGGAGACGAACTCGCCGGCCGCCATGGAGAAGGCGCCGGCCACGAGACCCGCGAGGCCGGCGAGCAGCACGACCGCCGGGGGCGGGCTCGCGCCCGCCACGCCGAGGATGAGCGAGATGTTGGTGAGCAGGCCGTCGCTGATCCCGAAGACCGCCGCCCGGGCGACGCCACCCTGGAGGTCGCGATGGTGCGAGCGCGTTGCAGGCGCGTGATGATCGCCGCCGGCATCCGCAGGCGCAGCCGTCTGAGCCATGTCAGACAGTATGCCGACGCGCAGGCGCGGACGCGTCCCGAACCTGGGTCAACGCGGCGGTCTCAGTAGAAGAGGTGATGCAGCGCGACCGTCGGGATGGCAAGGATCGCGATGATGTTCATCACCTTGATCATCGGGTTGATCGCAGGTCCGGCCGTGTCCTTGTACGGGTCGCCGACCGTGTCACCAGTGACCGCGGCGGCGTGCGCATCCGAGCCTTTGCCACCGAAGTTGCCTTCTTCGATGTACTTCTTGGCATTGTCCCAGGCGCCGCCGCCCGTTGTCATCTGGAGGGCCACGAAGAGGCCGACCACGATCGTTCCGAGGAGCATCGCGCCGAGCGCCTGCGGGCCGAGCACGAAGCCGACGATGAGCGGGGCGATGACGGGGAGGA
>DATDID010000037.1:0-39056 GCA_036521195.1 Candidatus Dormiibacterota bacterium | reverse complement strand
CGACGGCGGAGGTGACGGTGAACTCGATGCGGCTGCAATCGGGCGCGAGACGGCGGACCACCCAGCCGCCGTGCACCTCGAGGAACGGGTCGGCGCAACGGACGGCGCCGTCCACGATCTCCTCGTAGTGGATCGCCGGATCGCTCTTCGGATCCTCCGCCCAGCCTGCCGCGGATCCGACGAGCGCCTTGGCCTCCCGAGCGATCAGACCGCCGCGGTGCTCGGCGATGGCGACGACTCGGGGGTGACCGAGGCTCCCGAGCCCGGCCCGACGGGCCACGTAGCGCGGCGTCTCGGAGTCGCGCAACTCGCCGCGCAGCATCTTGACCGCCTCCGCTGCAGGGTTCCGGAGCATCGGCAGTCCCTGCATCCTCGTCCAGAAGGTGACCGGGTTGCGCAACTCGGATGTCGCCTCGCCGCGGAGCACCGGATGGCTTTCGGCGAGGACGAACGGCAGTCCATCACCGGCGATGCCCTCGCTGTAGCCGTCGAGGATCGCCGCGCATGCCGCGCGAGGCGTTATCTGCATGTTGCCGGCGGCGATGGAGAGGCGTGCCGACGTCGCGAGGCGCACGAGGTCGATGGTGTACGCGAGCGGATACGCCTCGTCGAAGTCGTTGATGCCCCAGATGAGGCGGCCCTCGTTGTCGCGCCAGGTGCCGAAGTTCTCTGTGTGGAGATCACCGACGGCAAGCACCTTGGGTGCGCGAGCGAGACCGGCGCAGTGGGCCTCCCACTGCTGCATCCACCGGTAGAAAGTGGCTCGCAGAAAGGGGAAAGCGCCCAGTGCCATTTGCTCGTGCTTGTAAGCAAGGTCGGGCCGAACGAGCGGCACCTGCGCGGCCACCCAGGCCTCGTAGTTCCGGGTTGCGGTCACGATCGGCACAAGCGACGCGGTTCGCGGCATGATCGCCCGATGTTCGCGCAGCTGACGATCCTCGTGCTCGCGGGCCTCGCGGGGCCACTCCTCGCGTTCGGGCGCCGGGGGCTGATTCCGGTGGTGATCGGCGAGCTCATCGCCGGGTTTGTGCTGGGCCGCACCGGCTTCGGCGTGATCGATTCCGCGACGCAGCCCCTGCCGGTGTTAAGCGCGATCGGCTTCGCGATGCTGATGTTCACCGCCGGCACGCACGTGGATATCGGTTCCCCCGCGATCCGTCAGGGCTTCGCGCGCGGCGTGCTGGCGCTCGCTGTGGTCGCCGTGACCGCAATCCCGATCGGAATCCTCCTCGACCACTCGCTCGCCATCGGACATCCCGCCCTCATCGCGGTGATCATCACGGGCAGCTCGGCCGCAATCGCGTTTCCCATCATCGAGGAGCGAAAGCTCGCCGGCCCCAACGTGGCCTTCCTGATCGCCTGGGTCGCGCTGGCCGACTCGGTGACGGTCGTCATCATGCCGCTGACGATCGCAAAGGGAGGGAACCCACTCGAGGCAATCGGTGGCGATGCCGCGATCATCGCCGTCGGCGTTCTCGCGCTCCTCACTGCCAACCGTCTGCGCAGGGACGGGATCGTCGGCCAGATGCGTGACGAGTCGCTGCAGCGCGGCTGGGCATGGCAGGTGCGCATCTCGCTGGCGCTACTCCTCGGGCTGTCGGCAATCGCGCAGGAAACCGGCGCGAGCACGCTGGTCGCCGGCTTCCTCGGCGGCATGATCCTCGTCAGGCTGCACGAGTCGGACCGCCTGGCACTGCAGTTCACCGGCGTGGCGAACGGTTTCTTCGTTCCGCTGTTCTTCGTGCTGCTCGGCGCCGAGCTCAACCTCCGCGCGATGTTCACCACGCCGTCGCGCATCCTGCTTGCGCTCGGTCTCGTCGTCGCCGCGGTCATCACCCATGTCATCGCCGCGCGCGTCGCCGGCCACGAGCGCTTCATCTCGACCGGCCTTGCGGCGTCGGCGCAACTCGGGATGCCGGCCGCCGCCGCGAGCCTCGGACTCACGTCGGGACTGCTGACGCCCGCGGACGCCGCGGCGCTCGTTGCGGGCGGCGTCCTCACGCTCATCCCCGCAACGATCGGGTCCCTGCTGCTCGCCAGAGGCGCGGCCACCGCGGCGCCATCGACCTCAGGAAAAGCCGCCACGTCGCCCACCGGATAAGTCGAGACGGGCGGGATGGTCAGGTACATCGTCGGTCGGCTCCTGCAGGCGTTCGTCGTGATCTTCGGAGTCGTGACCCTCGTCTTTGTGCTCGAGCATCTCCTCCCTGGAGACCAAGGGCACATCATGCTCGGCCCGCGAGCGACTCCTGCGCAATGGGCGATCTACGACCGTCAGAACGGTCTCGATCAGCCGATCTACGCGCAGTACATCTCCTTTCTCGAGAATGTCGTGCACGGCAGGATCGCGTTCACGCCGCCCGGCTTCGCCGACCAGGTCGACCCGATCCAGGGCGTCCAGGTCGACCTCGATCTCGGCGCGCTGATCGACGGGCCGACGACCCGCTCGCTCATCCTCATGGGTATCTCGACGCTCGTGGTTGTCGTGGTGATGGTGCCGCTGGCGATGTACGAGGCCTCGCGCCGGCGCAAGACCGGCGCGCACATCGCGAACATCATCGCGGTCGCGCTCTACTCGACCCCACCGTTCCTGCTCGGCACCCTGCTCATCCTCTTTCTCTCGTCGGACTTGCGACTCGTCGCGCTGAACACGCCCGCGTGGAACACCGGGGATGTCCTCGGCGATCCGGCTGGACTCGTCGTGCCGGTGCTCACGCTCTCGCTTGGCACGATCGCGCTGTTCAGCCGTTATCTGCGCTCATCGACGATGGAGGAGCTGACCAAGGACTACATCGTCACCGCGCGGTCAAAGGGCGCGTCGCGCACTCGCGTGAGCCTGCGCCATGCGCTCCCGAATTCCGCGCTGCCCATCATCACGTTGCTGGGCGCGCGGCTTCCCCAGATCTTCGGCGTGCAACTGGTCGTGGAAGTGCTCTTCTCGTACCCGGGCCTCGGACTCGCACTCTGGAACGCCGCAGTCTTTCGCGACTTCTACACGATGCTCGGCGCGATCCTCATCGGGGGCGTCTTCACCGTGCTCGGGTCACTGGCCTCTGACCTGCTGTATGCCGTGGTCGATCCACGGATCAGATATGTGGGATCCGGGCGGCTGCGCTGACTACGTGCCCTCGCGCGCGTTGCGCCCCGCGGCATCGGCGCGGTCACGCACGATCTTCTCGGTCTGATCCTTCTGACGGCGATCGTCGGCCTGTTGCTGCTCGATGTGCTGTTCGTCCTCGGGCGGGGACGGCGACTCTGCTTTCTTCATCCTCACGAGCATAGGCTCCTTCGCACCGGGATGCGGCATTGCAGCGGACATAAAGATGAGGGCGCGCGGCCACCAGCAAGCCACGCGCCCTCTGTTGGGGCTGACGGTTACCAGCGGTACCAGCGCCCGCCGGACGGCCGCATCATGAAGCCCACGAGCCAGATGACCAGGAAGATGACCGCGATCCACCACAGCAGATGGAGCGCAACGCCCGCTCCGAAGAGCAGCAGCGTCAGCAACAGGAACACGAGCAACGCGCCCATCGGTGATGTCTCCCGGTATGGCGTCCGCGAGTGGACACCTTTCATGTTGAGAAACATGATAGCAGGACTATCGCCCTAGTTCAACCGTGCCCGGCCGAGCTCAGATCCTGACGTGCTCGATGTCGATGTCGGCCAGCTCCGGCGGGCGCGGGATGCGATTGGCATCGAGCAGCTGGAGGCAGAGGATGAGATATCGCGCGCCGACGAGGTTGAGCCCGTGACCGCGAGTCAGCCGCTGGATGGCGCTCAACGTGACGATGTCGCGCTGCGAGTACAGGCGCCGGTTCGTTGCCGTCCGTCCCGGGATGACCAGCCCGAGATGCTCGTACATCATCAGCGTGCGGGCGTGAGTCGCGAGTATCTCGGCGGCAACGCTGATCGTGTACAGCGGTTTGTCGAGATTGATCATGTGGGCCGTGCTCGGGCTGGCCGCTGCGCGGCTCATCGGACGCTCACGGTGATCACGCCGGCACCGCCGGAATCGCAGACGCAGGCGTCCTCATCACGCGACATTTTGGCAGTGCTGCGACCGCCTGCGTGGTCGCCGCGGATTCCCTACAGCGCGCCAACCGCAAATCATGATAGTCAGTCTATACCCGGTGAACCGGCATCGGATCACGATTTGAATACGGCACCCCTGGGGCGATCTGCCTCACTGCGCAACCGGCCTGTGGATAAGCGAAGATGCGATGTGCAGCGCGATGTCGGACACGGCGAACGCATGGGGAGACTTCTTGACCTTGGAGGACGACGTCAAAGTCCTGCTGATCGAGGATGACGCCGCGGCAGCCGAGATGTATCGGCTCCGCCTCGTCGCTGACGGCTACGCGGTGGTCGTCGCCGACGACGGCGAGAAGGGTCTCGCCATGGCCGAGGCCGAGCGGCCCGACTTCATCTACCTCGATCTTCGGCTCCCGAGAATCGACGGCTTCGAAGTGCTCGAACGGCTCCGCGCGGATCCCGAAACCGCATCCATCCCCGTGATCATCCTCAGCAACTTCGGCGAACCCGAACTGCGTGAGCGCGGCCTCAAGCTTGGCGCGCTCGAGTTCCTGGTCAAGGCCGACACTACCCCCTCGCGCCTCTCGGAGACGGTGAACCGCGTCACCGCCCCAAAGGCGCTCCCGTCGGTCTGACCCGGGGCGAGCCATCGGAGCAGGGGCACCGCGCGTGACATCTCCCGCATTCGACCTGCCTGCCGCAAGCGACGGACGCGATCCGTTCTTCGACACCGCGGCGCGGATCGCAGCGCAGATCGCGACACCCTCCGGCGAGGCCGCGCGCCGTGCGTCGTACCTGCGGCTGGACGGCGATGTCCTGACTGCCGTCGCTGAGTACGACGAGACTGGCGCGGCCTTCCGCGGTCGCTACGAGCTGCCCCTGTTCCCCAACTTCGAGCGAGCGGTCGCCACCGCCGAGATTCAGGTCGTCGATCTCTCGAATCTCGGGAACCTCACCCCCGTGGGCGCCGGCGTTGCCACACGTCACCAGGTCAGATCGTGCGCCCTGGTGCCGGTCCTCTCCGGCGAGCGTGTCGTCGGTGTGATCGCGATCAGCGCGCGCGACGACGCCGGATTCAGCGAATCAGAGGTACAACAGCTCGCCACCCTCGCGCAACTCGTCGGTCTCCGGGTCGGCCATGTCGCGTCCGATCGCGCGCTGCGCGAGGAGGCGGAACGCAGTCAGGGACTCGAACGCCTCAAGGGAGAGTTCCTCAACATCGCGGCACACGAGCTGCGCAGCCCGCTCGGGATCATCAATGGCTACGTGTCGATGCTGCTTGACGGGACGCTGACCGGAGCGGACCAGCGAACGGCCCTGGAGCGCATCGCCGAGAAATCCGACGAGATGGGCCGGCTGATCACGGAGATGCTCGAGACCGCTCGAATGGAGGCTCTGGGGCTCGAGTTGACCCTCGCCCCCACCGATCTGCTGGACGTGCTCGACGCTGCGATCCACACGATCGAGCCGCTCCTCGGCCACCATTATTCCCTCGCCACCCGCGGGAGGCGGGACCCGCTGCCGGTTATGGCGGATCGTCCCCGGACGCAGACGATGCTGCTCAACCTTCTCGACAACGCGGTCAAATTCTCGCCAGGCGGCGGCGATGTCGTGGTCGCGTGGACTCGCAGGGCAGGCGTCTGCCACATCAGCGTCACCGACCACGGCGTGGGGATCAGCCGCGAGCAGCAGTCGATGTTGTTCACGCGATTCGGGAGGCTCGTGACGCCAGAGACGAGCCACATCCGGGGAACCGGCCTCGGTCTCTACATCGCGCGAGAGATCGCCCGCCGGCATGGGGGCGACATCACCGTGCGGTCCGAGATCGGCAGGGGATCGACCTTCACAATCACGATGCCCCTCGCCCCCGGGGCGCTGCTCGCGCAGACACCCGAGGGCGTTGGGACCGTGACGCGATCAGTAGCTCGAAGGACCTGATCCGGGACCAGCGGGCGGGTTGACCTGGTCGCGACGGGTGAGACCGCCTGGGCCCCACGACGACCAGAAGATCAACGACACGAGGATCGCGAAGCCGCCGGCGGCCATCAGGATCCATCCGACCATGTGAATGTTCACGGCATTGCCGCTCACATGGACCGCGAAGGCGAGGATTGCGCCCACCGCGGCGAGGATGACGCCTACTCCGATTCCCATTGGATTGACCTCCAGTTGTTGCGATTTGTAGCCCGCCCCGGCCGGGCCGTTGTGGCGACCCGGCCGGATGGGGGCTGGGGAGGGAAGGTTTCTGATGTATCGAGCAACCGCCGCCGAGGCTAACAAAGTGGTACCGCCGATGTCAAGAAAACTGGTATTCGCAATACCAGGCTGAGTTCAATTCAGCTTGGGAGCAGCGCCGTTACCAGGAGCGCGAGCGCCGCAACGCTCATCACTCCGGTCGTCACCCAGAGGAGGACGTTGCTCAGGGTCCCGCTCCGGCGCGCGCCCATCACTGCCTTATCCCTCGCGAGCAGCGCGATAAGCGCGAGCATCGGCGGCGCGACAACGCCGTTGATGATCGCGGTGATCACCAGCGCCTTGATGGGATCGATCCCGAGCAGGCTGATGACGAGCCCACCCGCAAGCGCAAGGGTCAGGACCGCATAGAACGCGGGACGGGACCGCGCCCGGTCGGCCAGCGACCCGCGCATCCCGAAGAATTCCTTGACCGCATATGCCGCCGAGCCGCTGAGAATCGGTACGGCGAGCAGCCCGGTGCCGATGATCCCGATCGAGAAGAGGATGAACGCGAACGGGCCGGCCACCGGCTGCAACGCCTGTGCCGCCTCAGCGGCGGTCGCGATATTGGTCTTGCCGGATGCGTGCAGCACGGCGGCGCCGGTGAGGATGATCGAGTACATCACCAGTTGCGAGAACGCCATCCCGACGAGCACGTCGACGCGTGCATCCTTCAGCTCGCTCCTGGTGACACCGCGCCGCGAGATCTCGGTGACGAGCCCCCTCGCACGCATCGCGTCGACCTCCGAGCTCGCCTGCCAGAAGAACAGATAAGGCGAGATGGTCGTGCCGAGGATCGCGACGATGATGCCGATGAAGCCCGACGTGAATTCGATGTGCGGGATGAGGGTGGACTCGATGGTCCGCAGCAGCGGCGGGTGCGACACGATCACCGTTGCCACATAAGCGAAAAGCGCGATCGTCAGGAACTTGAACAGCCTGAAGATCACCTTGTACGAGAGCTCGTACTGGAGCACGAGGATCACCACCGCGATCGGTGGGATCAGCCAGACCGCATCGACGTGTCCGCGACTCAGCAGAGCGCCGGCCGCCGCAACCGCCCCGAGATCCGCGCCGACGTTGATCGTGTTGGCGAGGAACAGCGCGAGAATGCACGTCCCGACGAGCCACGTCGGAAACTTCCGGCGCAGCGAGATGCCGAGACCGATGCCGGTGTGGAGGGCGATGCGGGCGCACGCTTCCTGCACCGCGAGCATCAGCGGGAACGTGAAGATCGCGGTCCAGAGAACCCCGTATCCGAATTGACTCCCCGCCTGACTGTAGGTGCCGATGCCGCTCGGGTCGTCGTCGCTGGCTCCAGTGATCAGCCCTGGACCGAGCAGCTTGATGACGCGCAGCCAGCCGGTGGCGCGCTTGCGCTTCGATGTGCTCATGGAGGTGCCGTGACCTCCACTTGCACCGCTCAGCCTGGGCGGCGGCACCGGTCCACGATCGTACTCCCAGCAGCTCCCGAATTGATAGTGGTGCTATCATATAATCCCATAGCGTCACTAGGAGACGACATCATGGCAGATCACACTGAGAGCGACGACCGGAGCCGGCGGGTGGCCTCTGGCTTTCCGGACCCGGCGGACGTCCCCGGCCCCACGGAGCGCCTCCGCGAGTTGCACGGCGAAACCGCGACGGAGCCCAAGCCGCCGAAATACGGCCGTGCTTCGGCCTCCACCGCCGGATCCGGCGACTACGTCTCGCTCGACGACATGGAGCGCGGTTCGGCTGCGGATGCCCCGGCCGAGCGTGTCGCCGGCTTCGCACAGCGCGTCGCCGAGGAAACCGCCACCCGGCTTCGGGCTGACTTCGACCGCCGCGGCATTGCGGGGAAGGCGAAGGCCGCCGGTGTCGGCGTCGGCGAGATCGGCGTCGCCGGCGCGCTCGGTCTCGGTGTGCTGGGCGCGACCGGCACCGCGATGATCGCGGGGCTCAGCCGGGTGATGCCCGTGTGGGCGGCGGCACTCGTCACTGCCGGCGCGTTCGGCGTGCCCGCGGCCATCCTGTCGTCGCGGGGTGTCAAGCGCATCAACGCCGGGATCGGCCTGCGAGAACCGGCGACCGCGTCCTGAGCTAGAAGATGATGTGTCGCTTGAGCGACACGTCGACGATCCCCGTCGTCATCTGCTCGCACCACTGACACATGAAGCGCAGCGCACGCATCCCGGTCTGCACCCGGCAGGCGTTGGGCCAGCCGCATCGTCCGCACATCACGGTCTGAATCCGCACATCATCAACGGATTGCTCTGCGGGGTCGGGCGGCGGCTCTGGTTCCATGACAGCCTGTTGCCAGCCTAGCAAGCCTCGGGCGAACGTGCGATGCCGATCGCGAACAGGTCCTTCAGCAGATGCGCGGCAGCGGGTCTCCGATGAGCATGTCCACAACGCGTGTCCCGCCGAAGCCGGTGCGGATGAAGACCATCCCTTCCGGTGCCTCGAGCACCTCACCGATGATTGCGGCCTCGCTTCCCTCCGAGCGTGATCGCATCAGCTCGAGCGCGCGCGCAGCGTCATCGCGGGCCACGATAGCGACGAGCTTGCCCTCGTTGGCGATGTAGAGCGGATCGATGCCGAGGATCTCCGCAACCCCGCGCACCTCGTCGTGGATCGGGAGCGACGCCTCGTCGATCGCGACCGCCACCCCGGCCGCCTGGGCGATCTCGTTGAGGACCGTTGCCACACCACCTCGGGTGGCATCGCGCATGAAATGCACGTCGATGCCGGCCGAAAGCAACGCAGCCGTCAATCCGTGCAGCGCGATGGTGTCGCTGCGAAGGTTGTCCGCTTCGAGATCGACATCGCCGCGGGCGAGCATGACGGTGCTGCCGTGGTCCCCCATCGCCCCGCTCAGCACCACCACATCCCCACTCCTCACGCGTGCGATGGCGACTCGCTGCGGCAGCGCGACGATACCGGCCCCGGTCGTGGTGATGAACAGCTGGTCCGCCTTGCCTCGGGGCACAACCTTGGTATCCCCCGTCACGATGCTGACGCCGGCCCGATCCGCGGCTCGGCGCATCGACTCCACAACCTTGCGCAGGATGGCGACGTCGAGGCCTTCCTCGAGGATGAACGCCGCGGAGAGCCCGAGCGGCGTGGCGCCGCCGACTGCGAGATCGTTGATCGTTCCGTTGACCGCTAGTTCACCGATGTCGCCGCCCGGGAAGAACAGCGGGCTGACGACGAACGAGTCCGTTGTCATCGCAATGCCGATACTGTCGACGCCGGGGATGGTCATGACGGCCTGATCGCCGAGTTGATCGAGCACCGGGTTGCTGAGGATGTCGCCGAACAATGCGGTCACCAGTGTGTGGCTCGCTTTCCCGCCGGCGCCGTGACTCATCGTGATCGCATCCTCGCGAAGCGACGGCCGGCGTTTGCGAATCTCGGCGATGCGCTCGAGCACACGTTGCTCGGGATCGGCGATTCGGGCCGACGCCGCGCGGATGGCTGCGCCGCTGCCGGGCTCGACGATGGTCTCGCTCATCGCGCCTGCACCGCGATCGGGTGCAACCCGTTGGCCGCCCCGTTGCCGTTGCTTCGTTCGCCCGACGCCAGGACACGCTCGCGCTCGCGAGCACGGGAATATCGGCCGAAGTTGTAGTACGCAGCGCACGCTCCCTCGGACGAGACCATGCAGGTGCCGATGGGCGTCTCCGGTGTGCACGCGGTGCCGAACACCTTGCACTCCCAGGGCTTGAGCACCCCTTTGAGCACCTCGCCGCACTGACACGCCTTCGGATCGGCCACACGAACACCGGGCACGGAGAAGACCTTTTCCGCATCGAAGTCAGCAAAACCGTCCTGCAGCTCGAGCGCGCTCTGGCTGATGAAGCCGAGCCCGCGCCACTCGAAGTGCGACCGCAGCTTGAAGACACGCGCCAGGACCTCGAGCGCCTTCGGGTTCCCATCGTCGTGGACGACGCGCCGGTACTGGTTCTCGACCTCGCACCGTCCCTCGAGCACCTGACGGATGATCATGTGCACCCCTTGCAGGATGTCGAGCGGCTCGAACCCGACGACGACCACCGGCTTGTTGTACGTCGTGGTCACGAAGTCGAAGGGCCGTATGCCGACAACGGTGCTCACATGTCCTGGACCGAGAAAGCCGTCGAGTTGCAGATCGGGCGAATCGAGGATCGCCTTCATCGGCGGAATGATTGTCACGTGGTTGCAGAAGACGAAGAGATTGCGCAGCCCTTCCGCCTTGGCCCGCATGAGCGTCAAGGCGGTGGACGGTGCTGTCGTCTCGAAGCCGATCGCAAAGAACACGACCTTTCGGTCGGGGTTGTCATGCGCGATCTTCAGCGCGTCGAGCGGCGAGTACACCATCCGCACGTCAGCTCCCGCAGCCTTTGCGTCGAGGAGGCTGCCGTCGCTGCCGGGGACACGCATCAGGTCACCAAAGCAGGTGAAGATGACGCCGGGCTGACGCGCGACGGCGATGCCGTCGTCAAGCCGGCCCATCGGGATCACGCACACGGGACATCCGGGTCCGTGCACCAGCTCGACGTTGCTTGGGAGCAGATCCTCGATGCCGTACTTGAAGATCGTGTGGGTGTGCCCGCCGCACACCTCCATGATCTTCCAGTGCTTGTCGCCCGCCTCGCCCGCGATGCGCGCGGCAAGCGCATTCGCCAGGTCGGCGTCACGAAACTCGTCGGCGAATTTCATGCCGGCGGCCCTCCGTTGCTCTCGCGGTAGTTGGCGCCGACCAGCTCGTCCTCCATGGCCTGCCACTGACGGATCTGGTCGATCTCGTCGTTGTACGCCGGGCCCATCTGCTCGAGAATGCGCAGGGTTTCAGCAGCTTCCGTCTCGCTCACGCGACTCAGCGCAAAGCCCACATGCACGAGGACGTATTCTCCAGGCTCCGTGGTGTCCTCACCGACGAGCAGCGACGTGTTGATCCGGCGTTGCACACCGCCGAGCTCGACCTTGCCATACATCCGGTCGTCGTCGATGTACTCGACAAGTCGTGCGGGAATCGCTAGGCACATGCTGACTCTCCTGCAATCGTGCGTTGTACCAACTCAGTGAGGAGGTGATACAGCGTCATCTGCACCTCCTGGATACGGTGGACGCTGCTCGAGCGAACGACGAAGCAGTGATCCGCGGTCTGCTCGCGAGCCAAACGGCCGCCGTCGTATCCGCAGATTGCGATGGTACGGAGGCCGCGCTTGCGGGCTTCGGCGAAACCGCGCAGGAGATTCTCCGAGTTCCCGCTCGCCGACACGGCCACGACCACGTCGTGCGGCCGTGCCAGCGCGATGAGCTGGCGGACGAAGATGTCCTCGAAGCCCACATCGTTGCCGACACCCGTCACCACCGCGACGTCGTTGGTGAGGCAGAGCGCAGGCAGCGGCTGACCACCATCCTGCGGCCAGAGCAACTCGGTGACGAGGTCCGCCGCGGACGTGGCGCTCCCGCCGTTGCCGAGCGCCAGGACACGCCCGCCTCGGCGAAATCCATCAGCCATGTCACGTGCAGCTTCGACAATGCGGTCGCCGAACTCATCGAGCAGCTCCAGGCGCAGGCGGTTACTCTCCGCCGACTTCTCGAGCGGCGCACGCGCCAGCTCGAGGATGACAGCGTCACCCACCGCCGGCTGTGCGCTCAGCATCGGATAGAGCAACTGCGAGAAGGGGTCGCGGCCGGTGTCGCTCATCCGCCCACCGCCGCCAGCGTCCCACGCTGCAGGGCGACGCCACCGTGGCAGAGCAGGACATCGCCCGCACGGACTGAGTCGATCAACTCGACGCTCACCTCGACGGGCGTACCGTCGACGATTCCGCGCGCAGTCTCCGTTGACGCATCGACGCTGAGCACGGTCACCTCGAGCAGCTGGTCCGAGCAGGTGATGCAGACCTCGTCGTGACACTCGCCGGTCATTGGACCTCTCCGATCCCGCGATGGTTGAGCACGATGTGCACCAGCTCCCAGAGCATGTGGTACGTCGCGAGATGCACCTCGTGCGCCACCCCGCGATCGTCGCCGTCCACGTGAAACGCAAACGCGGACGCTGCGTCCACAGGCCCCGGCTCGCCGGACGTCAGCGACACCGTGAGCATGCCGGCCGCCGCCCCGGCTTCGAGCCCGCGAACGATCGACGGGTGTTGCGGCGCGTGCGCGAACCCGAGTGCGATATCGCCGGGGCGCCCGAGGACACGGAGTTGATGCGCGAAGACGTCGAGCGCATCGTCCCCCAGCACCATCCCGATGACGGTCGCAGTGTCGTTGGTGAGCGAGAGCGCCGGAAGCGCACGGCAACCGGGAAGGACGGGGTGCACGTACTCGACGGAGTTGTGCTGCGCGTCGGTGGTGTGCGGGCCGGAGCCGAAGACGAACAGGGTCGCCCCTGCAAAGAAACGATCTGCCATCGCGGCAGCGCACCCGGCGATCGCGTTGGCGTGCTCGGTGAAGAAACGCTCGCCAACGCGGACGGATTGCGCGATGCGACTCGCGACGAAGTCGCGATCCGCGGCCGCGCCGGCACCCCGGGCGAACTCAACCGAAACGACCATGTCAGGCCACCTCCAGGACAAGAGAACTGGCGACGAGTGCCTGGCCCAGGCTGATGCCGCCGTCGTTGGCTGGGACTTCGTGGTTGGCGTAGACCGTCAGGTCGCGACCCGCCAGCAGCGTCTCCACGCGCGCCAGCAGCAGCGCGTTCTGGAAGACGCCACCGCTCAACGCCACGCGATCGACTCCAAGGCTGCATCCGAGACGCACGCACGCTGCGCTGATCGCTCGAGCCAGGCTCTCGTGGAAGATCGCTGCAAGCTCAGCGCACGGCCGTCCACGCTCGCGCTGCCTCACCAAACCGGCTACGAGTTGCACGGTATCGAGCACTAGCGGGTTGCCGCCGGCGGCGACCGGAACAACGTCAGCCTCTGCGACCTCACCGGCCGCTGCGGCCAGCGACTCGAGACGCATCGCCGCCTCGCCCTCGAACGTCGACACCTGCGCCACGCCGAGCAGGCTTGCGACAGCGTCGAAGAGACGGCCTGCGCTGGTGCTCCGCGGCGCCGCGGCACTCTCCGCGCGCGCGATTCGGGACACGAGCCGCCATTGGCGATCGGTCGGGCAGTCCGGCGACGCGGTGATCGACGCGGGCGGAAGCTCGCCGAGCCGGTCGGCAGCCGCAAGGTACGCAATCGCCATGCGCCAGCCTTCGCGAGCGCACGCATCGCCCCCGGGCTGGCGAACCTGGGTGATGTGTCCGATCCGGCGGAAGGACCGCTCGTCGGCGAGGAGGAATTCCCCGCCCCAGATGGTCTGGTCGGACCCGAGACCGACACCATCGAACGCGACGCCGATCACGGCTCCACGCAGGTCGTGCTCGGCGAGCACGCTGGCGATATGCGCGTGATGGTGCTGCACTCGAACTTCGTGCGCGCCGCGGACCCACCACGTTTCTGCGAGGCGCGTCGACGCGTAATCGGGATGCAGGTCGGCGGCGACGATGTCCGGATTCGAGCGAAAGAGACGGAGATACGTGCCCAACGCCTCCTCGTGGTGCGCGAGCGTCACCGGATGATCGAGGTCGCCGATGTGCGGACCGGTGAACGCGTTCTCGTCCTTGAGCACGGTGAAGGTGTTCTTCAGGTGGGCGCCCAGCGCGAGAACCTGCGTCTGCCCGGTGCGAACCCGCACCGGTACCGGACAGAGGCCGCGCGCTCGCCGGACGGTGCGCACCGAGCCTGCGACGACGCGCACGACCGAGTCGTCGTAACGGGCGTAGATGTCCCGGTTGTGCAGCAGGAAGGCGTCGCAGACGCGGCCGAGGCGTTGGACAGCCTCGTCATTGTCCTTGGCGATCGGCTCATCGCTGACGTTGCCGCTGGTCATCACAAGCGGTCCACCGGCCGCGGCGAGCAGCAGGTGGTGCAACGGTGTGTACGGGAGCATCACGCCGAGCTCGTCAAGAAACGGGGCAACCGAGGCGGCGATGTCGCCTTCGCCGCCCGGCCGGCGGTGCAGCAGCACGATCGGCCGCGTCGAACCCTCGAGGAGCGCCGCCTCGGTATCGCTCAGGGCCGCGATCCGTCGAACCCCACTCAGGTCTGCGTACATGACCGCGAACGGCTTGACGGGGCGGTGCTTGCGCGCGCGCAGGGCTCGCACCGCTTCGTCGTTCCGGGCGTCACAGCAGAGCTGGAACCCACCGAGCCCTTTGACCGCAACGATTGCGCCGCGCGCGACCGCAGCGGCGGTGTGCGCGATGGCATCGCCCGCAAGCTCGGTGCCGTCAGCGTCAGCGAACCATTGGCGCGGTCCGCATGTGGGACAGGCAATGGGCTGCGCGTGAAAGCGACGGTCCGACGGATCCTCGTATTCCGCGCGACACGCCGCGCACATCGTGAAGCGTCGCATCGTCGTCATCGGCCGGTCGTACGGGACGTCCTCGATGATCGTGAACCGCGGACCACAGTTCGTGCAGTTGGTGAATGGGTAACGATAACGGCGGTCCGACGGGTTGAGGATGTCCGCGACGCACTCCGGACACGTCGCCGCGTCGGGAGCGATCGGCTGATACTCGCCGGCCACAGCGCGGCTGTCGACGATCTGGAACCCCAAGTCCCCCGCCGCAGCACAGTCGGAGGCCTCGACACCCTCCACGCGCGCAAGCCTCGGCGCACCCGAGAGCAGCGCGAGCGCGAAGCTGTCGAGAGCGAGTGGTGCGCCCTCCGCTTCGACGATCACCGCCCCCGACGTGTTCTGGACCCAGCCACTCAGCTCGAGACGCTGCGCGAGGTTCCAGACGAACGGGCGGAAGCCGACGCCCTGCACGACCCCGCGCACGATGAAGCGCCGGCGAATCGCCACCGGGCGCGCTCCTTCGCTCGCTCCCCGAGCGCGGGCCGTCGTGGTCGGCGTCGCAACGCTCACGTGATCACGCCGCGCGGAACTGCTCCGCGGTCGAGTTGAAACGCTCCTCGAGGTAGCCGGTCGCCAGGCTGACCGCCATCTTCACCTCATCGCGTTCGGCGAACTTCTTCGCCGCGGCGACGAGCTCGTCAAAGCGCTCCTTCCCGGCTCGGGTCCCGAGGACGTATCCGATGCTGAAGATCAAGAGTTTCTCAAACATTGCGTTCCACTCCAGGTGCTGCTGTCGTCATGGCTGCAGGTCGGCAACGATGTGCACCTGCAGATCTACATCCGGCTCCACTTTCAGGATGATCAACCGCGGCGGATCGATCCCGAAGTCCTTGATGTTGATGACCTGCTGCCCATCGATGGTCATCGTCGTTCCGTCGACGCTCAACGTGATCTCACCGGTGATCGGGCGCGTCTGTCCGTGCATGGACAGTTGCGCGACCGCGCGATATTTGCCGGCGTCCTCGAGTGCCTCGCCGTGCGTGACACGAGCGGTGATCGCCGGGTACCGACCGGCGTCGAACCGCCGCCGCATCTCACGGTCCTGGATCCCATTTCCGGACTTGATGGCGTCGACGGGGAGGCTGAGCTCTGCGCTGTAGGGCTGATCCAGGCGCGGCTGTCCCTTGTCGTCCACCGCGCACTCGATGACGCCGCTGAGCGCGTTCGCATTGATGTGCGACGGATGCAGATTCACGCGCAGGCCAACCACCACGGTCGACTTGGCGGTGTTGACTCGGAACTGCGCCACGGTTGCCCTGCGTCCCTACATCCCGCGAATTTTCAGATAGCGCTGGATGTCCTTGGAGTTGAGCACTGCGCCGACGATTGCTCCGATGACGAGCCACTGGACCAGCGTGCGCAGTCCGCTGTTCCGATTGCCGAGCATGAGCGACATCTAGGTTCCTCCGTGCCTGTTTGCTGTCAAGAACGGCGCCGGCGTGGCGCCGTGTTCGGTCCCCTGCGGATGTTGGTGTGGCGGTTCGATCACCTCGGATCCAGGCCGCCGCAGCACGGTCGGAGGGTTGCCGTCGAGCTCGACCTCGTCGACGAGCACGGTTACGCCGGTGACGGCGACGCAGTGCAGCACCGCGCCTTCGCAGACCGTCCCCTCGGCGAGCAACTGAAAGCCGAACTCCAGGCTGTCTGGGACGATGCGTTGCTCCTCTCCGATGCGCACGACGATGCGGGTGACCGCATGGTCTCCGGCCATGTCGGTTGCGATGGTCAGGATCCCTTCTGCCAGGCCGAGCTCGTGCATCAGTGCGCCCTCCCCGACGGCACGAGGCGAGCGATCAACTGCTCGACCAGGGCGACGGCATCCATGACCGACCCGGCGACCGGATCGCTCAGTCCCATCTGCCCCTCGTTCTCCGGGCCGAACGTCAGCGGCTCGCAGCCGACGACCGTGACATTCCGCGGATGCCCGCCGAGTGTCCGCACCAGCGCGAAGACCGAGTCGGGCGTCATCGCATGACCCTGGAAGGAGCCCTCGGCATGGTCCACGGTGGATGCGCCCGTCTCCGACTCCAGGTCGGGCTCCAGCACGTAGACCGTACCCGGGGCCTGGCCACGAGGCATGGCGTCGATGAGGATCGTTGCCTCCGGCTCGTCGAGCAACGCGAACGCGAGGTCGAACCCGCGGATGCCGAAATCGGTGACACGGACGCCGTCAGGCTGCGGTCGTGCCGCCAGCCGTTGCACGACCTCGACGCCGAACCCGTCGTCTCCGAGGAAGATGTTGCCGATCCCCGCGACCAGCACGTCACGGCTGCTCATGCCTTCTCCTGCTCATCGGCATCCACCGGCACGATGTCGTCGAGGCTGAAGAAGAAGCGATGCCCAGGCTGACGCATCGCACCGAGATCCTTCCCCGGATCGTCATCGATGAGCAGCGCCACATGGATCAGATCCTCGTAGTCGCGCTCGATCGACTCGACGACCGCTGTGCGCCCGTCGAGCAACATGTCCATGATGTCCGCGCGCTTCCTCGGGTGAATGCGCACCCGGTCGCCGCGATGCAGCGTGCCACGGCCCCAGCGCACGGACTCCGTGCTGCTGTCAGTCCCGGCTGGGTCCCAGAGCGAGAGATCGAAGTCGCTCATCGGCGGTCCCGCGTGGCCGGGTGGATCTCGCGAATCGTGCCGTGCATTCGCATCAGGTCTTCGCCGGACAGCGCTTCTGTGCGGTCCAGCAGTGCGCGACTGCGAGCATCTGCAGCTCGCATCTCCGCTTTCTCATCGTCGGTCAGGGCGAGGATCCGCAGGCTCAGGATCTCGTCGATCTCGGTCGCATCGAAGAGATCGCCGGAAGACTCCGGAGCGACCTGCGCGTGATCCTCGAGGATGATCGGCGACGCGAGCACGGTGTCGGTGGTGCCAGGTTCGCCAACGAGGACCGGCCAGAGCCCCGTATTGCGGCACGCCGACGCTACCTCCGCGGCATCGGCGGGTGGGTCAGCGAGCGACAGCCACTCCCCCTGCTCCACCGTCAGGATCGCGTGCGTCGAGATGAGCGAGTGGCACAGCGCGCGATCGCGATCCCGTTCGCCCGTGAGCTTGAACGCTCCCGTGTTGCGCACGACCACTCGCACCCGCGCGAGGTCCGCCGCGAGCCGTTCCGCCTCGACGCTCACCTCGACGTCCAGCGCCTGACGATCGCGGATCAGGGCGCCGGCGACGAGGCCATGGTCGTCCACCAGCGGCTCCATGTCGCAGTCGTCCGTGTAGGAACGCTCGACGACGACCTCCCGGTCCAGCAGCGCCGCGATGTCGTGCCGCCCACAGTCGATGTCCAGCTCCGTCGCCTCTTCCCAACTGCGGTGGGTGATTCCGGCCACGCGCAACTCCTCGACGTCCTCGAGCCTCGCCGCCGCCCCGCTGTCGAGCGACGCGCTCGGCGGGTCGAGACGCGCGACAGTTCTCGTCACCAACTGCAGAAACCTCACATGTATGGCGACCGACGCGTCGTCGCCGGACCGGAGCAGGCACTCCGTCAGCACGAACCACGGATCCGTTCCGCCCGACGCCTCACTCCATGCGCGCGGATGCACGCCGCCGAACGTCCACCGCACCTGGTTCTTCACGGACGACGGCCGGTACGGGTACAGGATGTACCCCTCGTAGAGCGTGGCCGCGACGAGGCGGTCGAGCATGCTCGTGCTCACGCGGACGCACCGCCTGCGGGGGACGCCGCGTCCGCTGACTCGAGAAGCCGGGACAGCGCCGCGTCCCATCCGGCGACACCCGAATGTGCCTTGTAGCGGTTCAGCTTGTCGACGGTGTCGCGGCGCAGGCAGAGCCACGCGCTGTCCGGGTCGTGCGCTTCCATGAGCGCGCGCCAGGTGGAGACGGGCAGCCGGTACGCCGCCTCCTTGGACCAGGAGATCGGCGCCACCTGCAGGCTGCCCTCCGCGTCCCGCCAGAAGACGGTGCCGCTGAACTGGAACATCAACGGCACCTCCCCCCTCTCGAGTGCGAAGAAATACTTGCCCGCCGTGACGGTGAGGTCGTGCGTGCATGCAACCGGGACAACTGCCTCGGTCGATCCCGTGAATCCCGCGACATCGACGCTGGCGTGCGTCCACAGCATCGTTTTCAGGGTGGTGCCCCATCGGGCCGGCGTCCCGAACAGATCGAGCAGCGCCTCCTGCTCGCCCGGTCCGTAGGTCCGGCGTGTCGCCTGGACCATGATCTGGCAACGCAGTGAGATCGAGTCGATGCGATGGCCTTCATGCTCATGGATCCTGACCCGGAAGTTCAGGATCGGTATCAGCGTGTCGGGCTCAGCGCTCGCGGAGAGGACCTCGAGGTCCAGGTCAGGCATCGGCGCGACCCTTGTCGGTGGCCGCAGCGCGCAGGCCCGCGAAGAACGCAGCGATGCGGTCCCAGGCGTCCTGACCGCCGCCGAGCCCGCGCCAGCTGATGCGAATGAGTCCCACCAGCTCGTAGCACGTGTCGATCGGCGCGATGTAGTGATCACGCGCGCCACCGACTCGGTTGACCAACAACGCTTCGACGTCCGGTTGCATGACCTTGAGCAGCGGGTTGTCCGCCACCAGGTCAGCCCAGCCGTCGAGACCGAGCATCGACTCGGTCGCACCGGCCGGCCCCGGGTAGAACGCGCGGGGCGCGCCGTCCGGTGACGTGGTCTGCAGGAAGGCCATGCTCACCGGAATCGCCAGCGATTCCCATTGCATGTCGTCCATCGCGAATGAGTCGAGATACCAGAGCCGGCGCGGAACGCGTTGGTAGCGTTTGCCGGCGTCGGGCGGAAAGAGGATGGCGCAGGGGGTGCAACTGCAGTGGATCTGACGCGACGACGGTTCGAGCAGATGCTCGTGATGGGGATGCGGCGGCAGCTCCGCGCTGCACAGCTCGCATCGCTCGGCTGGAGCGCGTTCGCGGATGAAATCGCGAAGCCCCGGAAGGCGGACGGTCGCGGTCATGCCACCGGCGCCAGCACCGCAACTCTGAGGACGCCGCCAACATCCTCGAGCAGCGGCAGGGGCTCCAGGCGGCTCTCCGAGCCGATGCCTGCGCCGGCGCGACGAATGTCGAATCGCGCGTCGCAGCCGTCGCACATGAGCGCCGCTCCATCCAGCGTTGCGCGTGCCATGTCGCCCGAGCACGCCGGGCACGTCGCGACGTACGCGTAGAAGAAGTCGCCGGCACGCGCGATGAGCACGCTGCGATGCTCGACCGACGTCCGCACGACGGTGCCGTCCTCCAGGTCGTTGGATCGAGTGGGCACCGTCACCCATTCGCCCGATGGCGTCGGCACCGGACGGGCGGCAGCGCGAGACGCCGAGACCATCGGCAGCACGACGAGCCCCGGGATCGGCGGCGGACCGCCTGGGGTCGCGTCCTCCGGATCGGCGACCTCGATGGCGTCGACATCCGGCGCCGCCTCGTAGATGGCTTTCTCGACCGCAAGCTTGAGCGTGACCATCGACGACGGACATCCCTGGCAATGACCCTGCAGACGGATGCGCACGGTATCGCCGGCAACACCGAGCAGCTCCACACCGCCGCCATGGGACCGCATGTAAGGCCGTACCGATTCGAGCGCACCCTCAACCCGAGAACGCAGATCCAAGGGATGCAGGCCGTGGAGGAGCAGGACGCCCTTGATGACGTCGTCCTCGGCCATGCGACTCAGCAATCGGTCCGCATCGGGATCGCCACGCGGTCCCAGCGCGTCGAGCATTCGTGACATCGCCTCGCCGTGGAGGTCGAGCACGATGGAGAGCAATTCCTCGAACTTCGCCCACGACGCAGAGTCGGAGAGCTGCTGCAGCTCTCCGACCAGAGCGTCGACGTGAGCGAGTCGGGCCTTGAGCTCCCGCTCCTCAACGATACGTGTGGGCGCTGCCATTCATTGTTGCGGGCCGAAGTTCGGCGAGTGCCGAGTCTCCAGCACCTTGCCGTTGCCGAGGTACATGTGCACGCCGCACGGCAGGCAGGGGTCGAAGCTGCGCACCGCGCGCATGATGTCGATCCCCTTGAAGTTGTCGGGTCCGTTCTCCTCGAAGATGGGGGTGTTCTGCACGGAGTCTTCGTACGGTCCAGGCGTGCCGTACATGTCTCGCGGCGTCGCGTTCCACGGCGTCGGCGGGTATGGGTGGTAGTTGGCGATCTTTCCGTCGCGGATCACGACGTGATGCGAGAGCACACCGCGGACGGCCTCGTGGAACCCGCAGCCGATCGCTTCGTCAGGGACCTTGAACGGCGTGAACGTGTCGGTGCGGCCGGCGTTGAGCTCGGCGAATGCCTTCTCCAGGAAGTGCAGCGCCGATGCGGCGGCGTACGCCTGGAAGTACGTGCGCGCACGGTCGCGCTCGATGGCGTTGCTCCACTTGGGAACGTGCCACTCGAACTCCACCTCGGGCTTGGACGCGGTCTTCGGGAGGTAGATCTTCGTGCTGGTACCGGTCGCCTTCACGTAGCCGATGTCGACGAGGCCGGCGAGAGAGGTCGCCAGCAGCCGCGCAAAAGCGCCGCCACCGGTGTCCATCGCGAGGTGCTCACCCTCGTGCAGGTATCGGGGGCACATGACCCAGCTGTAGTTCTTGTCGAAATCGCGTTTGCCAGGCTTCGGGATCGTCGTCTGGTTCCATGGATGGCGCTTGTCGATCGGAGCTCCAAGCGGATCCTTCTCGACGAAGACCTCGCCGTCGTCCGCCCAGTCCTCGTAGTACGAGTGGCCGAGGAGGATGCGAATGTTTCGGTTGATCTCGACGAGATCGGTGGTGACCAGTTTCCCGTCCACCACGACTCCCGGCGTCACGAACATCGACCGGCCCCAGTTCGTCATGTGCCGGTATGTGTAGTCGCACTCGTCGGGATCGTTGAACGAACCCCAGCACACGGTATCCATGCGCCGCCGGCCGACCTCCTCGTACCCGGGGAGCGCCTCGTAGAAGAAGTCGAAGATGTCGTCGTGCAGCGGGACGACCTTCTTCATGAACTCGACGTAGCGCATGAGACGGACGAGGTAGTCGGAGAAGAGCTGCACCGTCGGGACGGTGCCTACTCCACCGGGATAGAGCGTCGACGGATGGACGTGACGTCCCTCCATCAGGCAGAACATCTCTCGCGTGTACCGGCTGACGTGCAACGTCTCGCGGTAGAACTCGCCGGTGAACGGGTTGAGCGCCCGCATGATGTCCGCGATGGTCCTGTAGCCGTGCTCGCTCGCATGGGGCGCAGGCGTGCTCTCCGCCTTCGTCAGGACGCTCGGGTTGGTCTGCTTCACCATCTGCTCGCAGAAGTCGACCATGAGCAGGTTGTCCTGGAAGATGTTGTGGTCGAACATGTACTCGGCGGCCTCGCCGAGGTTGACGATCCACTCGGCCATCGCCGGCGGCCGGATCCCGAACGCCATGTTCTGCGCGTACGTCGCGCACGTTGCGTGGTTGTCTCCGCAGATCCCGCAGATGCGACTCGTGATGAAGTGCGCGTCGCGCGGATCCTTGCCCTTCATGAAGATGCTGTAGCCACGGAAGATCGACGACGTGCTCCTGCAGTCCGCGACGACGCGGTTCGCGAAGTCGATCTTGGTGAAAATGCCGAGGCTGCCCACGATCCTCGTGATCGGATCCCAGGAGACGTCGACCAGAGTCGGATCCTTGGTTCTGGTGGGGTCCTTCTCAACGACTGTCATGCGTCATCTCTCCTAGTACGTGGTCGGCCGGTAGCCGGTGGTGAGCTCGGGCCGTGTATGACGCCACCTGGGCTCTTTGTTGACCGTGGTGTTCGTGACCTTGCGCAACGCCCGAATCGCGGTGCCGTACACACCGATGACGCCGGTCGAGAGATGTGCTCCGGGCGGCTCGTCCATGAACGGCATGAACTTGTCGGGGAACCCCGGCATCGTGCAGCCGATGCAGATGCCACCGACGTTCGGACAGCCGCCGATACCGGCCATCCATCCACGTTTCGGCACGTTGCAGTTGACGACCGGTCCCCAGCACCCGAGCTTCACGAGACACCGCGGGGAGTTGTAGTCGGCGGCGAAATCGCCCTGCTCGTATGACGCGGCGCGGTCGCACCCGTCGTGCACCGTGTCGCCGAACAGCCACAAGGGACGCAACTGATCGTCGAGCGGGATGACCGGTGCGAGCCCCGCAACCATGTACAGCAGGTAGAGCACCGTCTCCATGAAGTTGTCCGGTTGCACCGGGCAGCCCGGCACGTTGACGATCGGCAGCCCCGCCTTGGATTTCCAGTCCCAACCGAGGTAGTCGGCAAGCCCCATCGCGCCGGTCGGATTGCCCTGCATTGCGTGAATGCCGCCATACGTGGCGCACGTGCCGCATGCGACGACGGCAAGTGCCTTGGGGGCAAGACGGTCGATCCATTCGCACGTGGTGATGGGCTGACCCGTCGCGGCGTCGGTGCCGACGGCGGCCCAGTAGCCCTCTTGCTTGATCGTCTCGTTGGGAATCGATCCCTCGATGACGAGCACGAATGGATCGAGTTCGCCGGCAGCCGCGGCGTGCCACGACTTGATGAACTCCTCGCCGTTCTCGTACGCGAGCACCGGGTTGTAGAGATGGACCCTGGGCAGGCCGGGAATTGCACCGAGGAGGACGTCCTCGATGCTCGGCTGCGTGGCTGCGGTGATCGACACCGAATCCCCGTCACAGCCGAGTCCGGCGGTGACCCAGACGATGTGAAGATCGGACACGGGCGACTCCCGCTGCGTCTTCCGCCCGTACGGCACGGTATCCGTGGCCATCCAATCTCCTCCTATGTGGGTGGTGGCTACATGGGCGATGGGCTATGAGCACGGACGCTCTCGCGTCCGACGTTCCGCCCTGCTCGCCGACTTTGGCGACACGGGATGTCCAGGTCAATCCGTGTATCGCGCAGATATCCGCGCGCGACGGATATCAAGACGACAGAGTGCTACCTGGAGTGAGCCGCGAATGACGCGGCTGGCGCGGGCAGGGAGTGACTCGTGGCGTCGTTCTCGTGGCTCTCGCCGTTGCTGCCGGACAACGCCTTGCGCATCATCAGGAACTCGTGCGCAACACCGATCAGCTGCTCCACCGGCCGCACGTACGTGTCGACCATGTCGAGCCCCGATTCGCTCAGCTCGTAACGGCGACGGCTTCTCCCTCCCGGCGTGCGCTCCCAGGTGGAGTGCAAGAGGCCCTCGGCTTCCATGGTGTTGAGCGACCGATACACGGTGCCGAGGTCGCATTCCAGACCGATCGCGAGGAGCCAGTGGTGCAACTCGTACCCGTATCCGGTGTCACCGCCGACGAGGTGCGCGAGGATGCAGGGCCGGAGCAATCCGACGCTCAGCGCTACCGGACGTTCCGGCCGTGGCTCCCCGTTCACGTCCACACCTCGCCGACGACTCTACGCGCCGTGTACGCGACTTACCCCAGGGTCGCACCCTAGTCTTTTGCGACCAGCACACCCTTGGACGCACCGCTCGCGGCCCGAAGCCGGCGCGGTGCTGCGCTGGGGCCAAACGTCGGCACGAGCTCCTGACGCGACCGGATGCCGAGCTTCCCGTACACATTGGCGAGGTGGTACTCGACGGTCTTGATGCTGACGACGAGCTCATCGGCCACCTGGCGGTTGGTGCGTCCCGTCGCCACGAGACGGGCGACCGATACCTCCTGCGGCGTGAGTCGCCAGCGAGCGGCGTGCCCGCCCACGGTCGAGTCCGCGAGACCGCACTGGGCAAGCGCGCGGACGCACTCGGCGACGAATGGGCGAGCCTCGAGCTCGGCGAAGCCGTCGCGGGCTGCTTCGAGCTGCCAGACCGCGGCTCGGTTGTAGCCCTCGCGAAGCAGGAAGCGTCCGTATTCCAGCTCCGTGAGCGCGCGCTCGAACGGAAGTGCCATATCGTCGAGGATGGCGAGGCTCGAGACGAACGAGACCTCGGCGTCGTCGGCACGGCCGAAAGCCGCATCGAGCATGCCTCGCACGCGTTCGGCGCCTGCCAGCGACTGCGCGCGTTCGCGCTCGCGTGCCAGACGCGTGAACGCCGCGAGCACGGCCTCCGCGTCGCGAAGGCGCCCAAGGGCGGCAAGCGCTGATGCGTACAGGATCTGCCAGTCGAGGATGCCGGGCTCGCGGACCCCGTCAAGGTCGGCCAGTGGCAGCAGCGGCTCCAGCGCCTGGATCACCCCTTCGTGGTCGCCGCGGGCGCGTGCCAGCAGCGCTCCCGCCATCGCCGCCTGCGCGATACCGGCGAACTCCGCGCGCACGATGTCGCCTGCCCGACGCGCGGCCTCGACGTGCGCTTGAGCCGCTTCCCACTCGCCGCGGGCTGCGAGCGGGGCGCAGGCGGCCGCGTGCGCTCGGGCGAGCAGCCACGTCTGGTCGGCGTCCTCGGCGAGCGAGGCGGCCAGTTCCCCGTGCATCGAAGCATCGGTCCAGGCGCCCAACCGGTATTCGGCGATCGCCAGCCCGATGAGGGCTTCGATGGCGTGATGGGTGGGGCCGCGCATCCGGAACTGGGCGGCGGCAAGCGCCAGATCGTCGCGGGCTCCGATCGGATCATCGGTGACGTAGCGGACGAAGCCGCGGCCGATGAACCCGTCCAGCGAGGCGTTCTCGTCCACCGCATACGACTCAGGGAGCTCGGCGACGGCGGCGGCCGCCTCGGGCGCACGCCCGGCATACAGCAGCCCCGTGGCGAGGACCGAAAGGGCGTCCGACACCGGTGACGGAGCGCGCGAGGCGTCGAGCGACCGCGTCGCCCAGAGCGCCGCGTCCGCCCCGTGTCCCCGCCCCATGTGGACGCGTGAGAGGTGGGCCGCAATCTCCTCCGCGAGCGGGTGGTCCCGGCGGGCATCCCGCTGCTCATATGCGGCCGTGAGCAGTTCCTGCGCCCGGTCGTAGCGACCCGCGATCATCGCAAGGGTGCCGAGGACGAACCCTCGCCGTGCAGTCGGGCTCTGGCGTTCGATCTCGTCGGTGATCGCCAGCGCGTCATCGACGGCACCGCCGAGCAGCATGTACTCGGCCGCCATCAGCAGACGAAGATCGCGCTCAGGACCGTCAGGAGTGAGGCGGCTGGCGGAGAGTAGCGCGTCAGCGGCTCCGTCCCACGCACCGCGCCGCGCGATCTCGATCCCGAAGATGAGCAGGTCGGCGGCAAGCTGTGGATCGGCTCCCTTCGCCGCGGCAACGCGATGGCGCAACGCAGACGCCTCGTCGTTCACGAGGCCTGCCGCTCGCTCGTGCAGGGCCGCTCGCCGGGCGGGTCCGAGGGTGTGGTACGCGGCCGCTTGGATCAAGGGATGCGGAAACGCGATGGCGCGGTCGGCGGGCGCACCGTGCTCCTCGAGCAGTCGCGCGGCGATCGCGCGTTCCAGCGGGACGAGCGTCTCGACGAGCTGAGCGAGGCGCCCGGCGAGCGCGAGCCGGGAGGTGAGCCCCAGGACCGAGGCAGCCTCCACAAGCCTCTGCGCGTCGGGCGGGCATGCGTCGAGCCGCGCCCGCACCAGGGCGCCGAAGTCGGCGGTGGATGGCAGTGGCAGGTCGGATGGCTCGCGGAGCACGGCGGGGAAGATCTCGTCGAAGATCGCCGTCGCGTGCAGCGGGCTGCCGCCCGTGTGCGCCCGGATCCGGTCGGCGGCTCGGGAGGACAGCCGGTCCACCCCCATCGAGGCGCCGAGGTCGCGGATCGCGTTGGCGTCGAGTCCCCGAACCCGGATCCACGATCCATGACCGTGCTCGACGAGCCGGTGGAAGCCGGCGAGCTGTCCGCGGGGCGAACCGATTCGCGAGATCATGAGCGTGAGAACCCGGTCCGCCTGCAAGCGACGCAGCGCGAAGACGAGCGCCTGGAGCGAGGGACGATCGGCCCACTGCGCATCGTCAATCACGAGCAGGATCGGTCCCGCGGATTGCATCGAACCGAGCAACTCGAGCAGCGCAGCACCCACCCAGATCGGATCTCGACCGGCGGCATCGCCGTGCCCAAGGCCGGTCAGCGCAGGGCTCTCGGCACCGTGTGCCGTCCGGACGAGCTGCTCGATCACCCCGAAGGCGAGCAGCTGCTCAGCTTCCTCACCGCTCGCTTCGCAGAGCTGCAATCCGTGCGCCTGATTGACAAAGCGATGCGCGAGCGCAGTCTTGCCGATGCCCGGCTCGCCGGTGAGGAGGACGAGCCGCGGGCGTCCGGCACGCACGTGCGTCGCCTCAGCCAGCAGGCTGGCCAGCTCGTGCTGCCGACCGACGAACATGGTCTCGGTCCGGCCCGGTTCCACAAGGTCTGAGCCCATGGGAGCATCAGGGTAGCGCCGTGCTCCGGCGCTTGTGGGAGCGTCCTAAACCGTGCAGCTGTCGTCGGTGCAGCTGACATCGTCGCCATCGGCGGCGGCAACCAGCTGCAGCGGGTGCGCGTCGGTCCATGCCTTGTCGAGCGTCGCAAGGATGAGCTCGGACGGCTGCGCACCGGAGATCCCGTAGGCGCGGTCGATGACGAAGAACGGCACACCGGTGATGCCGATCTGCCGTGCCTCGGCCTCGTCGTGGCGGACTTCGTCGCTGTACGCCCCGCTGTCGAGCACATCGCGTGCTGCCGCCGGGTCGAGCCCGACCTCGGACGCGAGGCGAACGAGCGCATCGCGCTCTCCGATGGGCTCGCCCTCGACGAAATAGGCGGCCATGAGGCGTTCCTTCATCGGGTCTTGCTTGCCGACCTCGTGCGCGTAGTGGATAAGGCGGTGCGCGTCAAACGTGTTGCCGGTTCGCGCTCTCTCCAGGTGGAAGTCGAGCCCAACGCTCGCCGCGTTGGCGGTGACGCGCGCCTGCGCAGCTTCGGCATCCGCGCGACTCATCCCGTACTTCGCGGCGAGTCGCTCGATCGGGTCGCCGTCGCTCGTCGGCGCCGCATTCGGGTCGAGCTGGAAGCTGCGCCAGACGACGTCGACGTCGTCTCGATGCGCGAAATCCGCAAGTGCAGTCTCGAAGCGACGCTTGCCGATGTAGCACCACGGGCAGACGACGTCGGACCAGATCTCGACGTTCATGGGCGGGTGAGCATCCCGGCACCGATGCCGAGCATCCACACGTCCTTGCTGACCGCGGTTCCAGCGGGTGTGGGCCAGATGCTGCCCGGCTTGCGCATCGCCGGCGACCGCCAGTACATCGTGAGCAGCGTTCCGGAGAAGGCTGTCAGCACCGCCCCGGCAACGCTGTCGGGCAGCAGCGGCATCAGCAGCGCAGTTCCGGTCGCAAGTTCGCCTGCGGCAAGCAATCGCAGAAACCGCTTCGGTGCGATGGCCTTCAACGGCGGAAAGGCGTTCGACGCCGTCGTGTGCAGCGTGGTTGCCTGCTGCTCGGTCCCGTGCCACTTGCCCCAGCCGGCATGGAGGATGAACGCGCCCGTGGCGAGACGCTCCGGAACACGACGGAGATGAAGCTGCATGCCAGCTAGCGTAATACAAGGAGCTTGTGGAACAGCCTCCGGAGGGCGCCGGGCAGAATGAGCATCGTGCCCAGCCGCGCCGTCACCGCAGGCCTCGGCGCGCTCTTCGTCGGCACGTTCGCCGTCGCCTCACTCGTGCTGAAGACGACGCCGTCGGACCTCGACTACTTCTTCTGGCCGGCAACCGAGACCGCGGTGTCGGGGCATCCGCTCCTCGTCTACTCAACCCCGCTGACGATCGTGTCGGCGAACGACAACGGGCCGCTCGGTTTGCTGCCGCTCGTGCCAGTCGTCGCAATTGCCAATGCCCTGCACGTCGCCGGCAACCTCGGGATACGCGCAGCGCTCGTCGACGGCGTGATGGCAATGTTCATCCTGCTGCTCGCGTATCAGGCCGTGCGCCTCATCACGCGCGCACGCGTCACGCTGCGGCAGCCGCTCGCGGCAGCGGCGTGCATCGCGCTCGCGCCCGCGGTGTGGATCGGCGTCCTCGACTACGGACATATCGAGCAGCCTGTCGAGCTCTGTCTCGTGCTCCTCTCCGTCGAGCTCGCGATGCGTCGAAGCTCCGCTGCAACGGGCATCGCACTCGGCGCAGCCGTGCTCGCGCGCACCGTCGCGCTGTTCACTGCTATCCCGCTCGTGCTCGTCCCGCTGACGGCGGGGCGCTTCCGCCCGGCGCTGGTCCTCGCGGTCGCGGGCGCGCTCACTCTCGTGATCGGCCTCGCGCCGTTCCTCATCGCCGATCACGCGGCCGTGGTGCACTCCCTCGTCGGGTTTCGCGGAACGCTGCCAATCGTGGGTGGCTCGTTCTGGGTGCTCGCGAACGGGTCGTTCTGGCCGGGAATCGCGCAGCACTGGGACGCCGGCATCGCCGCCGTCCTCGCCGTCGCACTCGTGCTCATCACGCTGATCCGCCGTCCACAGACACCGGGAACCATCGCGGGGCTGCTCGGGGTGCTCACGATCGCGTCCTGCTGTCTGCCGCTGGTCGCCAAGACGGTGTTCCCGTACTACCTCGTCGAACCGTCGGTGCTGAGCACGGTCTGGTGGCTCGCTCGCCCGGGGAGCGCACGCAACTGGCGCGTCGTCGTGCCGGTGCTGTTGAACGCTGATGTCTTCATCGCCAAAGCCGGCACGACGGTCACGACCGGGGCCGCATGGACGGTCGAGGGCGTCGCCTCAACCGTGCTCATCGCAGCGGTGATCGCACTGGTTACTGCCGATCTTTTCCGGAACTCGCGCGTCGCCGCGCGCGTGTGACCGCCGTCAGCTCTCCTCGAGAACCTCGACGAGCTCCGGCGTCACCGCGTGGGGCAGCACCGTCCCGACGAATGACGCCACCGCTTCACTGAGACCCACATCGCGTCCGGCGGCCTCCGAGAGGTACCAGCGGTGATCGAGGACCTGATGGAAGAGCTCCGCGGGCTCGAGCCTGCCGCGGAGCGCCTGCGGCACCGCGGCGATCGTGGGCTCGAAGACGTCGATCAGCCAGCGGTTGGCTGCGATCGTCTCGGGCACGGGGCCGCCGCCGGCTGCCTCGAGCTCCGTGCGGTAGCGGGCGAGGTCACCGAGGAGCCGTCGCGCCTGGTTCTCCTGGACCTCCAGCCCGGTGAGCGCCTGCAGGGTGCGGACGTGATGCCCCGGCTCGACGACACGCGGCTGCAGCCGGAGCCGGTACTCGCCTTCACGCGCGATCACCTCCACTTCGTCCACGTCGAACCCGAGCCCGTTGAGACGCTGCAGGCGTTCCTCGATCCGGTAGCGCTGGTCGGGGGCGAAGTTCACCTCCCGCGTCAGCTCCGCCCAGAGCTCCTCGTAGCGCCGGCGCAGCCCCTCGGCCGCCTCGACGGGATCCAGGTTGTGCACCAGCCCTTCTGCGGTGACGTCGAGGAGCTCGCCGCCGATGTTCTCCTGCGCGACGAGCACGTCGTGGAGCCGCTGACCATCGCTGAGCTGCGGATGGAGCTCGCCCGTCTCGGTGTCGACGACGTAGGCGCCGAGCGCGCCCGCGTCGCGCCGGAACAGCGTGTTCGACAGCGAGCAGTCGCCCCAGAAGAACCCCGCGACGTGCAGCCGCACCATGAGGTTCACGAGCGCGTCGAGCAGGCGGTCGCGCAACGCGTCATCGCCACCTGTGGCCCCCAGCACGCGCCGGTACGGCAGGGAGAAGTCGAGGTGCCGGGTGATCAAGATCGCTTCGAGCTCGTCGGCGCCGCGGCGTTCGGTGACCAGGGCGGCAACCTCGACGACCGGGATGAACAGCCGGTCAAGCTCGGCCAGCAGCCGGTATTCGCGCTCGGCCAGCCTGCGCGGCAGCTCCTTCAGCGCATAGATGGCGTCGCCGTATCGGACGAAACGGACGACGTGGCGCGAGATGCCTCGAGGGACATCGACGAGACGCGCGTCCCTCCAGGTCTCGAGCGGACGGTCCCAGGGCAGGTCCAGGAAATCCGGATGGCCGGTGCGCCGGCGCATCTGGAAATCCATCGCCTGGGGTGACAGGCTCACCCCCTAAGCGTGACTCAGGCGGCGGCCGAGCGCTCCTGCACCGTTGCCGGCTCGAGCGCGGCAGCCAGGACGTCCTCGACGCGACTCGCGAGGTGGAACGTCATCGCGTCGCGCACGCTCTCCGGCACGTCCTCGAGGTCCTTGCCGTTGCGTCGCGGCAGGATCACTTCCTTGAGGCCCATGCGGTGCGCCGCAAGCACCTTCTGCTTGACGCCACCGATCGGCAGCACGAGCCCCTGGAGCGTGACCTCACCGGTCATGCCGACGGTGCTCTTCACACCGCGCCCGGTCAGCAGGCTGACGATCGCGGTGGTCATCGTGACCCCCGCCGACGGCCCGTCCTTCGGGATTGCGCCTTCGGGGACGTGGATGTGGAAGCCCTTGTTGGCGAGGTCCTCATCGACGCCCAGGTCCGCGGCGTGCGAGCGCACGTACGAGAGCGCGATCTGCGCCGACTCCTTCATGACGTCGCCCAACTGGCCTGTCAGCGTCAGTGAGCCCTTCTCCCCGACCGATGTCGCCTCGACAAACAGCACGTCGCCACCGGCGCCGGTGACGGCAAGACCCGTCGCCACACCGGGAACGGAGGTGCGCTCCGCAACCTCGTTGTCGAAGCGGATCCGACCGAGGAACTTCGTCACCATCTCCGGCGTTACCGCCACAGGTGGTTGCAACTCCCCGGTTGCGAATGCCGTCGCCACCTTGCGCGTCATCTTGCCGAGCTCACGGTCGAGATTTCGCACGCCGGCTTCGCGGGTGTAGCCGGTGACGACGGACTCGATCGCCTCATCATCGACGCTGATCTCCTCGGCGCGCAGGCCGGCCTGCGCGATCTGACGCCCAAGCAGGTGATCGCGAGCGATCGCGAGCTTCTCCTCGATGGTGTAGCCGTCGAGCTTGATCAGCTCCATGCGGTCGAGCAGCGGCGCGGGGATGGTCTCCCAGACATTGGCGGTCGGGATGAACAGCACCTCGGAAAGGTCGAGGTCGACCTCGAGGTAGTGATCGCGGAAGGTGTTGTTCTGGGCCGGGTCGAGAACCTCGAGCAACGCTGCGGACGGGTCGCCACGCCAGTCGTTGCCGACCTTGTCGATCTCGTCGAGCATGATCACCGGGTTCTTGGTGCCGGCCTCCTTGAGGGCGCGCACGATGCGGCCCGGGAGCGCGCCGATGTACGTGCGCCGGTGGCCCCGAATGTCGGCCTCATCGTGGATGCCGCCGAGCGAGACGCGCGCGAACTTGCGTCCGAGTGCTCGTGCGACCGACTCGCCGAGCGACGTCTTGCCGACGCCGGGAGGTCCGACCAGCGTGATGATCGCACCCGAACCGCGTCCCCCGAGCACCGAGAGACCGCGCTCCTGGCGCAGCTTGCGCACCGCAAGGAATTCGATGATGCGTGACTTCACATCGTCAAGTCCGGTGTGGTCCTCATCAAGGATCCGGCGGGCGTCGGCGAGGTCGTAGTTGTCGTCCGAGCGCACGTTCCACGGGATGTCGAGCATCCAGTCGAGGTAGGTGCGAATCCAGCCGTTCTCGGGGTTCTGCTCGCTCGTGCGCTCGAGCCGGCCGAGCTCACGCTCGACCTCCGCACGCACCTTGTCGGGCATGCCCGATTCCTCGATGCGCTTGCGGTAGCCGGCGACCACGTCGTCGCCGCCGTCGCCGAGCTCCTTGCGGATCGCCTCCATCTGCTGACGCAGGAGGAATTCGCGCTGCGTCTTCTCCATACCTTCGTTGACCTCGCTGCGGATCTTCTCCTTCAGCGATGCCTCGGCAAGGATGGTTCGGGTCCAGTCGATGAGCAGATGCAGGCGCGCCTCGACGTCGAGGGTCTCGAGCACGCGAACCTTCTGCTCCATGCTGAGGTCGGGCGAGAAGCCGGCCAGATCGGCGAGCTGTCCCGGCGTCCGGGCGGCGCGGAGGAACTGCACCACGCCCGACGCGCCGCGGCTCTCGACAAGGTTCTCGAGGATGGCCCGGTACTCACTGGCGAGTGCTACCTCCACCTCGGTGGGCTCGGGCTCGGTGATGGGCTCGGCGCGAACCCAGAGCGCTCCGCCGACGTCCGCCTGGCCGCTGCCGAGACGCGCCCGGTACTGTCCGCGGACGATGCTGACCTCGGTGCCGTTGGGCAGCTTCCCCGACTCCTGGAGGCTGGCAACGGTGCCCATGGAGGTGAACTGCCCATCGATACGCGGGACGAGCAGGATGAGATGGCTCCCCTCGCGAGCGGCGTCCACGGCGGCGCGCTGCTCATCGGGGACGGCAATGGGGACCGTCATGTGTGGGAGCACCACCATGTCGTCGAGGGCGAGAACGGGCAGGAGTTGCGCGGTAGGTTCGGTCATGGCTACCTCATACCCTCGTCCGGCCCGTCCTACGCATTCACTAGTCCCTCGGACGGCCACAGCGGCCCGGCCTGCCCTTGGGCCGGCTGCCTGCCACCGCCGGCGATGCCCCGGGGAGGGCGTTCCGGCGTCCCTGGAAGACCTCCGGCGGAGGCCCCGGCAGGGCGGGTAATTTGTCGGTGGCGCGACGTTGATGGAGCGAGTCGCGCACATCTCGCGCGGGGGCGACCGCGCACGCGATGTGCATCGCGCAACAGTGCGCAACGAACGAACCTGCACGCGCCACAACACCACTTGTCCGGATCCGTTCCTACGACAGCGATTGGTACGTGTTTGTTAGCCTCGTGCGCGACATGGTTGTGGCTGAACTCCTCACTCCACCGACCGTACGCGAGCGCGCGGTATTCGATGCGGCGACCACAGGGACGCCGCGCGAATTTGTCCAGGCGTGTCGCGCCGCCGACCTCGAACCCCGGCACATGCTCGATACATTCGACGCAGTGCCATGGCGTTGGCTGTTCTCATTTTCTCCCGATGAGGTCGTCACCGACGAGGTGCGCCATCGGACATATCAACCGGCAGTCCGGCGCAGACTCGACATCACCCGCGAGTACGTCGAATCGTCGTGGTGGCGCCGTCTCTTCTCCAGTCCCGAAGCGATGTCAGCGAGCCACGACAGCGTGTTGAGGGGCCGATAAAGCCCGGCAGCGGCACGGTATAATTGCGCGGAGCCAGACCGGCTGCAATCGCTGCTGGTTTGCGGAGCGATTCGAGGATGACGGCTGGTACCAAGGAGAATCCGTGCTGACGCCTACTCGCGAAGATCGGTTTTCATTTGGGCTTTGGACCGTAGGCTGGCAGGGAGTCGACGTCTTCGGCAGTGCAGTGCGCGCGCCACTCGACTCCGTGGTTGCGGTCGAACGCCTGGCGGAGCTCGGCGCATATGGCGTCAGCTTCCACGACAACGATGTCTTTCCCTTCGCCGCAACAGCGGCAGAGAAACGTCAGGCAATCGATCGTCTGCGCAGCGCCGTGGAGAGCGCCGGCCTGGTGATCCCGATGATCACGACGAACCTGTTCTCGCACCCGGTGTTTCGCGATGGGGGCTTCACCGCGAACGACCGCGACGTGCGCCGTTTCGCGGTGCGGAAGGTCGCTGACAACCTCGATCTCGCCGCGGAGCTCGGTGCCGGAGTCGTGGTGTTCTGGGGTGGCCGCGAAGGCGCGGAATCAGGCGCTGCAAAGGATGTGCGCACTGCACTCGATCGATACAAGGAAGCGTTCGACATTCTCACGAGCTATGTCATCGAGCAGCACTACGAATTGCGTTTTGCCATCGAGCCCAAGCCCAACGAACCGCGCGGTGACATCCTGCTGCCGTCGATTGGACACGCGCTCGCCTTCATCAATGAGCTCGAGCATTCGGAGATGGTCGGGCTCAACCCGGAGGTCGGCCACGAGGAGATGGCGAGCCTGAACTTCGCGCACGGCCTGGCCCAGGCGTTGTGGCACGGCAAGCTGTTCCACGTCGACCTCAACGGCCAGCACGGGCCGCGATACGACCAGGATCTGCGCTTCGGCGCAGGCAACGCGCGCGGCGCATTCTGGACCGTCGACATCCTCGAGTCGGGCGGGTATCCCGGACCGCGCCATTTCGACTTCAAGCCACCGCGCACTGAGGATATGGATGGGGTCTGGGAGAGCGCGGCGGCATGCATGCGCAACTACCTCCTCCTCAGTGACCGGACCAGGGCATTCCGCGCGGATCCCGAGGTGCAGGCGGCGCGCGTCGCCGCTCGGCTCGACCAGCTCGCGCAACCCACCCTCGCACCCGGCGAAACGCTCAGCGCACTGCGCGCGGAGAGCTTCGACGTCGAAGCAGCAGGCGTGCGCGGCATGGCATTCGAGAAGCTCGATCAGCTCGCACTCGACTACCTGTACGGCATCCGCTCCTAGCGTCATGTCGTCCCCGCCGGCGGTGCCCCCGGCGGCGGCTCGTCGATGACTGCCGCGATCGTCGGCATCGACATCGGAACGAGCGCGGCCAAGGGCCTCGCGGTGGATCCCGAGAACGGGCGCGTCCTCGCCAGCGCGGAGAGCAGCTACCCGGTGAGCTCGCCCCACGCCGGCTGGATGGAGCAGCGTCCCGAGGACTGGCTCGCCGCGACACACGAGGTCCTCGCACGCCTCAAGACGACGGTCACCGAGATCGTCGGGATCGGCTTCTCGGGCCAGATGCATGGGCTGGTCTGCCTCGACGATGCGGGCGCGGTGATCCGGCCGGCCATCCTCTGGAACGATCAGCGCTCGGCACCGCAGTGCGCCGAGATGGAGTCCGGGGGCGGGCTCGCGCGGCTCCTCCGGCTCACCGGCAATCGCGCCCTGCCCGGTTTCACGGCGCCGAAGGTGCTCTGGATGCGGGAGAACGCACCCGACGAATATGCGCGCATCCACAGGATCTGCCTCCCCAAGGACTTCGTCCGCGATCGCCTCGTCGGCGGTCATCGCATGGACATGGCCGACGCATCGGGGACGCTGCTGCTCGACGTCGGCGCGCGACGCTGGAGCACCGAGCTGCTCGACATCCTTGGGATCCCGGCGGCCTGGCTGCCCGACCTCGCTGAGAGCACCGATAGTGTCGGGACGCTCGACGGCGCAGCGATGGCTGCGGGCTCAGGCGATCAGGCTGCGGCGGCGGTGGGCGCCGGGATCACCGGCCCCGGCCCGCTCTCGGTCGTCATCGGCACCTCGGGCGTCGTGCTTGCCGCCACCGATCGCTTTCTCGGCGACGCGCGGGGCCGCGTCCACGCGTTCTGTCACGCGGTCCCCGATCGCTGGCAGGTCATGGGCGTCATGCTCGCCGCCGCCGGATCGCTGGCATGGTTCCACGACACGCTGTTCCCCGACACCGCCTATGACGAGATGCTCGCCCTGGCCGACCCGATCCCACCGGGCTCCGATGGTCTGGTGTTCCTGCCGTACCTGGCCGGGGAGCGAACCCCGTACGTCGACCCCGAGGCGCGCGGCGCGTTCTGCGGTCTCACGCTCGCCCACGGCGCGGGAGCGCTGACGCGGGCCGTCCTCGAGGGTGTCGCCTTCGGCTTGCGCGACTGCCTCGACACCGTTCGAGACGTCGGCGCCGCCGGTGCGCGGGGCCGCGTCTCGGGAGGAGGCGCCGAGAGCCGGCTCTGGTTGCAGATCGTCGCCAGCGTCCTGGAGCTCCCACTCGAGATCATGGCCACGAACCAGGGATCGGCGTTCGGCGCGGCGCTGCTCGGCGGTGTCGCCGGCGGCGTGTATCGCGACGTCGATCAGGCAGCCGATGCGTGCGTCCGAGTCACCGAGATGGTGGAACCGGTCGAGGCCTGGATCGAACCGTACCGCGAGACACGAGCCCGATTCCGCGCGTACTACCCGGCGCTCCGCTCCGTCACGTAGACCGCGAACGCGCTACGCCGACCTCCGCTCGGGAGCACGCGCCGGGACAAGCGTCGGCTCGTCCAGGACGCGAGCGAGCGCGAGTTCCGCCGCCCCAAGCAGCGGCCCGTCGGCGCCGAGGTGGGCCGCTCGGATGTCGACCACCTCGAGAGTCGGCGCCATCACCCGGCCGCGCAGCTCCGTCTGCACGATCTGCTCGACGAGCGGCCACATGTCGCCGAGCAGCCCGCCGACGACGACACGCTGCGGGTTGAACACGTTCATCAACCCCGCGAGACCGGATCCCAGCCATCGGCCGACGTCCTCCACCGCACCGAGGGCCACCGGGTCACCCCACGCCGCCTCGCGGAGCAGGCGGGTGACGGCCTCGGGCCGGTAGTTCTTCTCGGTCCGGCCGGCGCGGCGCAACAACGCCGGGCCGCCGATCTCGGTCTCCCAACAGCCGATCGCGCCGCACCGGCAGCGCACACCGATCGGGTTGACCTGAACGTGGCCCACCTCCCCGGCGCTGCCACCTGCCCCGACGAGCGGGCGGCCGTCGATGACCAGGCCGGCGCCCACACCGACCTCGCTCGAGACATAGATGAGATGGTCGACGCCGACACCCGCTCCCCAGGTGTGCTCTGCGAGCGCGCCGAGATCCGCCTCGTTGGCGATGGCGACCGGCAGGCTCGATCCCAGACGTTCGGTCATCAAGCGGCCGAGCGGCACGTCGCGCCACCCGAGGTTCGGGGCGAAGTGCACGAGTCCGTCGGCGCGGCTGACGACGCCGGCAACGGCGACCCCCAGCCCTGCGACCCAGCAACCAGGCGGGATCGCTGCCTGAGCGGCCTGAATGAGCGAGCCGATGTCCTCGATCGTCTGGTCGACCGCCAGCCGGCGCGGCTGATGGGGGACGCGAACGAGATGGAGGATGCGGCCACCAAGCCCGACGACCGCGGCCGAGAGCGAGTTGACGGCGATCTCGGCGGTGATCGCCGCGGCCCCTTCGGGGTTCGGACGCGCGACGAGCGATGGACGTCCGGGCGCGCCGAGGCGGGCCGGATCCCCCTCCTCCACGAGACCACGGGCGCGCAGATCGGCGACCAGCTCACCGATGGTGCTCCGGGTCATCCCCAGCGCGGCGCCGATCTCGGACCTCGAGAGCGGTCCGGACTGGTGCAGCAGCCGGAGCAGCAGGCTGAGGTTGTGTCGGCGGACGGACTCCGGCGAGGCCATCGGGCGCATCAGTCGAGTTCCCTGACGATCAGGCGCGAGTCTGCGCGCCGCGGCGGGAGAGGACGTCGATGGTCCCGGCGGCCAGCAGCACCAGCGCCACAACGATGTCAATCCAGTCCGACGTGATGCCGAGCAGGAAGAGTCCGTTGTAGATGCTGCCGATCACGAGCCCGCCGAGGACGCCGTGGATGGTCTTGCCCCGGCCGCCGAACAGGCTCGTGCCGCCGATGACGGCGCCGGCGACAGCGAGGAGGACGTAGCCGTTCGAGTCCTTGATGATGTTCGTCGTGATCGAGACCTGCCACGACGCGAAGAGGACTCCGGCGATACCGGCCGTCAGCGAAGCGAGGACGAAGCCCCAGGTGCGGATCTTGGGCAGGCTGATGCCGGCTCGACGCGCCGCCTCGGGGTTGCCGCCGATCGCGTAGACGTAGCGGCCGAACCGCGTGCGCTGCAGCAGGATCGTCCAGGCGAAGAGCACCGCCAGCACGATCGGGATGATGTACGGCAACCCGTGGATGACTCCGAAGTGCGCGCGGTTCACGTTGCAGAGCGCCACGACGAGGATCCCGGCGGCGAGCGCGACGGCGATCTTCGCGAGAGTCAGGCTCGCCGGTGGGGCGACCAGACCGGATCGGCGCCGGCGCGCGTCGGCGAACCAGACCGCAGCGGCGCCGATCACCCCGACGACCGCGAGCAGGATCCAGCTGAAGAGCGGGTCGAAGTACCCGTAGAAGATGTTGTAGATCGCGACCTCGCTGCTGAAGTGCGAGTTCCCGATGCCGACGAGCCCGCCGCCGAGCACGATGATCGCGACCCCCTCGAGGACGAGCAAGCCGCCGAGGGTGACGATGAACGAGGGCATCTTGAGCCGGGCGACCATCGTTCCCTGGATCAAACCGACCCCGCAGCAGACGAGCAGCGACACCGCGATCGCAAGCCACCACGGCCAGTTGAGGCCTGCCGGCTGCACTTCCTCAGCCACCATGACCGCGCCGAGGCCCATGACGAGCCCGACGGAGAGATCGATCTCACCGAGCAGCAGAGCGAAGATCTCGGCCATCGCCAGGAGCATGTAGATCGAGCTCTGCTCGAAGAGGTTGACGAGGTTCTGCGGCGACAGGAACTTCCCGTTGGCGATCTGGAAGGCAGCCGCAACGAGCACGATGCCGAGCAGCACGGGCAGGACACCGCTGTCGCCGCCGCGGACGCGCTGCCACCAGGCGCGCAGGAACTGCCCGAGCGACTGCGCCATGATCTCCGCGGGCACGTCTGCGGTCGCGGCATCTCCGCTCGCCGCGGTGAGGTCGACGAGCGGTGCGGCGGTCGCGGGCTCGGGCGCCGTGGCGACGTTCAGCGGGTCGTTCTCTCTCCCAGGCATCGCTCAGACACTTCCTCCGCCTGCCGGGGCCGCCACCGACGCATGCGGGCGCCCGTTCAACGTCCCCGTGGTCATGTACTCGATCACGCTCTGCCGGTCGA
>DATDID010000036.1:0-2022 GCA_036521195.1 Candidatus Dormiibacterota bacterium | reverse complement strand
CGCAGCGACCGCGCGACCTGCGCCGCGGAGGGGTTGCGCATCACCTCGGTCGCGTGGACCAGGATCGGCGTCTCTGACCGCGGGATGTCGAGCCACTTGAGCAGCGCGGCACTGTCCTCGTCGGTGTCGACGTCGAAGAATCGCACCGGCAGGAGGTTGCGCTCGAGCAAATCGCGCACCTCGAAGGCCCGCCGGGATCCGCGTGGCGCGATGAGCCGCATCACGCCCTGCCCCCGGGCCTCGTGCCATGCGCGCCGCTCCAGCAGGGTGGCGAAGATGTGCTCGCCGAACTCGGGCCAGCGAGCGACCATGGCGCGCAGCTTGGCCCGGTCAAATTCGATGACGTCCGTCGACTCGACGGCCACGCAGGCGCTGATCGTCGGCTCCCCGGTGAAGACCGCGATGTCACCGATGAAGGTGCGGCTGTCCGCCTGCGCGATGTAGACGTCCTTGCCGGGCCTGCGATCGATGAACTCGACGAGCCCGCGCTCGATGACGAAGAACGGCGCGTCCCGGACGGCGTGCTCGTAGAGGACCTCACCGGGCGCAACCGTCCGCCGCCGGCCACGCTTGCCCAGCCACGCCAGCTTGGCGTCCGACAGCCGTGGGAAGAGCACCTCGTCCTCGAGGTCGGGGAACTGCTCGCTGCGATACACCTCGGTCGTCGCCATCGCTCGAGGCTACCGGTGCTCAGACAACCCCGGCGCGCCGGAGCGTCGCCGACGGGTAGGTGTCGTAGCGCGCGTGGTAGAGCGCGGCAAAGCGGCCGGGATGCGGGAAGCCCCATTTCGCGCCGATGCTGGCCACCGTGGCTTCCTCCGTGCTGGCGTTGAGGAGATCGTGGTGAGCTCGCTCGAGGCGCGTGTACTGAATGATCTGGTGAGGCGTGGCGCCCAGCGATCGCTTGAAGCCCTGCTGGAGCGCGCGCATGCTCACCCCCGCCGAGGAAGCCACCTGTGCGACCGTGAGCGGCTCGTGAGCGTGCTGCTCGATGTATTCATCGGCCCGCCGTACCGTGGTGGGGCCGATGCTTCGCTCGGGCGCGTCGAGCTGTGCGCGGAGGTCGTGATCCGCGCTGAGGAGGAGGCCCGAGAGGACGGCGTGGACGAGGGGAACGGTCATGAGCGGCTGGCGAAACAGCGACTGGGGCTCGAACAGCCCGGTCGCGAGTGTCCACACCAACCGGTTCCAATCGGCTGCGGCGCGCCGGGAGAGGTCGAGCGCCAGCTCGAAGGCGATCGGCCTGGTGACCGGTCGATGGAGCATCTGCCGCAGCTCGTCCTCGAGCGCGTGTCGTTCGATCGTGATCGCGAGCATCTGGCCGGGGGTGAGGCAGCCCTCGAAGCCGGCCGGCCTGTCGGGTCGGAAGATCATGCCCCTCGTCGACGTGGCGACCATCCGATCCTCTCCGCAGTACGCGCGCAGCTGCCCCGCACTGACGAGGTTTACCTGGTAGGCATCTAGATCTGGTTCGGCATCGACCCGAATTTCGGTGTCGAACAAGAGCCATCCGAGCGTGATCGGACCGAGCGTGATCGGACCGAGCGGCGCGGGGTCGAGGCCCACCGTCAGCGCGCGATGACCGCCCAGGATGGTGAGGAGGTGCTCGTGGTAGACGCTCGCCGCGACCGCGCTCGCGTCGACAGGGTCACGACTGCGCGGACTAAACTCGTGTCGCGCGCCCGGCCCATCGTCCGTCGGACGTTCAGCGCCAGCCATACTTGTTGTCCCGAAGTTAGGCGTCGACCGGCGGCTATCCAGATTGCGAAGCCGACGGTCCGGTTTGCGCACTCTTTCAGCTGCGAGTCCTTGCTGCAAGCTGGTCAAACGGGTTTGCTTCGCCGAGCCGGCGAGGTTCAACGCGGACCGGCACGCGGGCAGTCGAGAGGAGGAGTCGCACCCATGTTTAAGTCCAGGCGCGCGCGCGTCAGCGCGGGCACGGTAGTGGTCGCCATGATGGCGGCAGCGCTCTGCGGATGCGGGTCGACGTCGTCGACGTCGAGCTCGTCGGCGGCCGCGGCG